>JAFKJJ010000122.1 GCA_017306025.1 Planctomycetota bacterium | reverse complement strand
GGGATCGGCCGGCGCGCCGGTCGGCGCAACGGGGGTGTCGAGGGTCGCGTCGAACGGACCGGGGGTATCGGTCTCGGGTTTTGCCGGCCGGGCGGGCGCCGGCGGCGCGACGGCCGCTTTTGCCGGTGCATCCGGCAAAAGCGTCTGCTCGACCTCGTCCGGGTCGCGTGGCGTCATGGCGATCCTCCGGTCGGAGGTAGTACGGGAACTGTTAGGTTAACCTTTCGGCGCTAAATCGGGAACGGGTAAGGATTAGAAAGACGCCCGCGGAAGTAGCGGTTGTGCGGCCTTTTTGCGGCGACCGGCCGCTCTATCCCACCAGGAGCGCGTCGCGGGCGAGGGCGTCGAGCGCCGGGCCGAGAGTCGCGACCAGGGCGGCGCGAATCTCCGCGGGGTCGATGAGCGAGTGTCCGCCCTTCTGAATCGACAGATCGCCCGCGGCCGTTGCGGCGGTGAGCGCGTCGGCCAGGGCGTCGCGGTCGCGGGTGCCGTCGAGCAGCGGAACGAGCCGCTGCGACAGGTCGGAGAGCCGCACGACCTCGTGCCGGCGGTTCGCGACCGTCGCGTGCCCCTCCGCGGCCCGGAGCCGCGCGTGAGAAAGGGCCGTCGGCTTCTCGCCGGGCGCGCGGGCGAACGTCACGGGCGCCGCGAACAGTTCGATCAGGTCGGATGCGAAGTAGGCGTTCAAAAGCCCCAGCGCGAGCGCCTGCGGGTCCTCGTCGTGTGCCGGGCGGCCGATTTTCGCCAACGAGCGCGACAGCAGTTCCACGAAAGGGACCGTCGCGGGCCACTCCTCGGCCAGAGTGAGCATCGCGGCCTTGAACAGCCGCCCGGTCGTGCCGAGCACCATCCCCGAGCGGCTCTGGAACTGCGCCGGTGCCTCGGACGCGAGGTCGACGGGCTTCGTGGCCTTCCCACCGGACGTGACGTGCAGCCCGTAAAGTCGGTCGGGTGCCACGCTCCAGTCCGGCGCCTGTTCGGCACGGACCAGAAGCGTTTCGCGGAACGTGCGGTTGCGGACGAAGTCGAGGTACTGTTCCGTCTGGATCTGGTCCGCGGCGAGCACTTCGAGCGCCTTCTGTACGTCCGCGCCGAAGTTGCCGCTGACCATCGTGGAAATGCGGGCCTCGCCGAGGTACTTCAAGCCGCGGGGCGTGGCCCGGCCGATGAACTGGTGAAAGTACACCGGGTCGTTCACGTCTTCGAGTTGCTCGTGATAGATGTAGTGATCCGACTGGTCGCGCATGAACTCCAGTTCGTTGCGGAGCAGCACGCCATAGGCGCCGGCGTCCTTCCGCGCGGACTGCGCGAGGAAGTCGAGCAGCGCGCGGGCCTGTTCCACCCGTCGGAGCGGCGTGTCGAAGCGGAGGGCGTGGTGCCGCATCATGTCGCGGATCATTCCGCGCATGTGCCAGCCGGGGTACGTGTTGTAGCTGATGTACGCGACGCCGTTGGGCGTGAGGTGGTCCGCGCACACGTCGAGGATCTTCTCCTGGACGTCGCGCGGCACCCACGAGAAGACGCCGTGGCAGAGGATGTAGTCGAAGTGGCCGTACGTCTCGTCGATGTCGGTGATGCTGGCGTGCCGGAGGCTGAGGTTATTGAGCCCGCACTTCCGAACGGCGCGTTCGCCTTCTTCGATCTGCCGCGCCGAGAGATCGACGCCCACGAACCAGCTATCGGGGAGGGCTTCGGCCATCGGGACGAGGTTCCCGCCCGCGGCGCAGCCGAGTTCGAGCACGCGGCAACGGTTGACGGGGGGTGGGCGCAGCCCGAAGAGCGTCGCGACGGTCGCGAGCCGGGACGGGTGCGTCTGCGCGAACGGCAGGCTCTCGTAGGGGACGTCGTCGTAGCTGTTGGTCGCGGCCGCGTCGGTCATGGGGGTGTTGTGCGCCGAATGAGAACGCCTAATACGCGCACCACGAAGAGGCCACGGGGTTCCCGCCCGAGCACAGCCCGATCACATCCGCCCGCAGGGTTTCCACCCCGTGCTACAAAAGGCGGTCTCTCCGGGGCGAAGAGGGGCGCCTTCGCCATCGGTGGTTGGATGTTTTCCGCCCGGAGGGCCGGCTTTCGTAGCACGGGGTGGAAACCCTGCGGACGCTCATCCCAACAGCCCCGGTGCTGGTCCGTTCGGCATGCCCGCCCCGCGCGAAACGGGAATGCTACTCGCCGCCCGCGTTCGCCGCTGGTATCATCGGGCACATCCCGCCTGTGAAGCTCTTCCGAGGTTGCCAGCATGTCGCGTCGTCCCGCCTGGGTGTTCGCGTTCACCGGATTCGTGTTCGGTCTGGTCGTGGTACTTTTCAGCGGCGACCGCGAGGTCGTCGCGCAGCCGAAAGCGCCGGTCATCGTCGCGGCGCCGCAAGCCCCCACCCTCAGCACGCCCGCCAGCCTCGGCGCCGGCCCCGGCACCGAGGTCGAAATCGTCCTCACCGGCACCAACCTCGCCGAACCCACCGGCGTCGTGCTCGGTTGCCCCGCGACGGTCACCATCCCGACCGACAACAAGAACGGTACCGAACCCGGCAAATTGCGGGCGAAGGTCGCGGTCGACGCGAAGTGCCCGGCCGGGCTGTACACGGTCCGCGTCGCGACCAAGCACGGCGTTTCGAACGCGCGGCCGTTCGTGGTCGATTCGCTGCCGCTCGTCGCCTCCGCCGCGGCCAATCGCACCAAGGACACCGCGCAGGAACTGAAGGTGCCGTGCGTCGCGAGCGGAAGCGTCGCGGCCGAGGCGTCCGAGTTCTTCAAGGTGAAGGTGGGCACGAACCAGAAGCTGACGTTCGAGGTGCTCGCCCGCCGGATCGGGTCGCCGCTCGACCCGATCGTCGTTCTACACGACGCGAAGACGAAGCGCGAGCTGATCGACCTGTACGCCGACGACACGCCCGGCCTTCAGGGCGACTGCCGCCTGACGCACACGTTCAAAGACGCGGGCGAGATCCTCGTCGAAGTGCGCGACACCACCCACCGCGGCGGCGGCGATTTCACCTACCGGCTTCGCGTCGGCGAGTTCCCGGGTGCGGCCACGGCCTTCCCGCTCGCGGCTCAGCGCGGCACCTCCGTGAGCGTCGGCTTCGCCGGGCCGGAGACGATTCCGCCGGTCAAAGTGGCCGCGCCGAAGGACCCGGCGCTCGCGGCGATCTACGTCGCGCCCGGCGCCGGCTGGCCGGTACCGGTGCGCCTGAGCGACCACCCCGAAGCGGCCGAGCAGGAGCCGAACGACGAACCCGCGAAGGCGAACAAGCTGCCGGTCCCCGGCGGCGTCTCCGGGAAGTTCGACAAGGCAAAAGACGTCGACCACTTCGCCATCGTCGGCAAGAAGGGGCAGAAGCTCGTCATCGCGACGCAGACGTTCGAGGTGAACTCGCCCACGGAGGTGCTGGTTCGCGTGCTCGATTCGAAGGGCGCGCAGGTCGCGGCGAGCAACCCGACCGCCCCGGTGAACCGGTTCGAGTTCACCCCGCCCGTCGACGGCGAGTACGTCATCGCGTGCGAGCACCAGAACTTCCTCAGCGGTCCGAACGAAGTGTACCACCTCTCGGTGATCCCGGCCGGGCCGGACTTCAGCGTGGCGCTGGCGTTCGACCGCGGCGAGGCACCCGCGGGCAGCGGCTCGGGCGTGTTCGCAACCGTCACGCGGCTCAACGGTTACGGCGGCCCGGTGGAACTCAGTATCGACGGCCCCCCGGCCCTCGGTGGCAAGTTTACTCTGCCCGCGGGGCAGACGCAGGCGTTCGTTCCGGTGCTCGTGAAGGACGGAACGAAACCGGGCGGCTACGAGTTCCACGTTAAGGCCACCGCGACCACCGACGGCGTCACCGTCACCCGTTACGGCACGCTCGTGGACGTGGTGAAGGCCGGGTTCGGCGGGATGGCCAACCCGCCGCCGGAACTGCTCAACCGGTGCGCGTTCGCGGTGACCGACCCGCCCTTCACGCTGAAGTTCACCGCGGACCCAACGGCGATCGAAAAGGGCAAGGGCGGCAAGATCCTCGTGGAAGCGACCCGTGGCAAGTCCGTGGACGGCGACATCGTTCTGGCGCCGGTGCTCATCCCACCGACCGCGCCGGCGACCGTGAAGCCGATCGCGAAGGGACAAACCAAAGGCGAGATCGGCGTGACGGTGCAGCCGGCGGCGCCGCTCGGCCCGACACCGTTCGTGTTCAAGGCGACGACGAAGGTGGGCGGGAAGGATTACGCCGTCACCCCGCCGCCGGTGGTGATCGACGTGATCGAGGCGAAGAAGGTCGACCCCAAGAAGGAAGAGCCGAAGAAGAAGGACGAACCGAAGAAGGACAAGAAGTAGTCGAAAGTCGTAAAGTCGAAAGTCATAAAGTCGAAGACCCTGACACCATTGGTCTTCGACCTTACGATTTTCGGCCCTTATTTGCCTTCGGGCCGCGTTTCGGCTTGGGCGGTGGCGGTTCCGGCACGCCCGCTTGCCGCGCGTTCAGTGCGAGCACGAGCTTCTTCGGCGCGACCGCGCGGTAGCTCTCCTCGATCCACTCGTCTAACAGGTCGGTCGGGATCTCGTCACCGGGTCGGAACGAGCACGTCACCCAGCCGCTCTTGCCGAGCCCGTAGCCGGTGGGTGCGGCGTACGGCTGCATCAGTGCGTAGGCGTTCGAGTCGGGGAGCTTCGCCGTCACGCGCAGCACGCCGCTCCCGACCGCGCAGCCCGCTGTGCCCTGCACGGTGGGCGCGGCTCGGTCGTCCGACCGAGCGAGGATCAGGAACATCTTGGCTTTTACCTTGATCGCGCGGTGGCCCCACGGAAAATCCTCGGTGGCGTCCGGGTAGCTCATCGCGCGGTCGCGGAGGAACGTTTCGGTCGCCGCGAGTGCGTCCTCGGGTGCGGGTGTGGGCACACAAATCTCCTCTCGCAAGGGTCGAGTGCCGGAACTTTACATCGCCAGCAACGCGAAGGGAAAGGTCAGTCGGCCCGCCGGAACCGCAGACGCCGGCGGCCACGCTGGTTAAAGTGGAGAGAAGCTGATCGAGTGCCGACGGTCGCGGAGTGACGCCATGCCCGGCCCGTTCGTCGAGCGCTATCGAGGCATCGCGGAAGCACTATTCGGTCGCCCCTTCTCCGACAAGGACGGCGTACCCGGGTCCGATCTCGACGGCGTCCCGGAGCGCGCCGGCTACGAGTTGCCCGAAGCCCTTTATGACTTCTACGCGGTGTTGGGCAACTGCGCGGATGTGACGGAGCCGCACAACCGCTTCTACCGTCCGGGCGGTTTCGACCGACGGGACGGGAAACTGATCTTTTGCGAAGAGAACCAGGCCGTCGTGTACTGGGGCTATGACGCGGACCAGGGCTGGGCTGCCGACCCGCCGGTCTACCAGGGCGTGAACGGCGACACCCTCGAATGGTTCGTCGAGGACGGCCGCTGTTCGGCGTTCCTGGCCGGGATGATCTACTGGCAGGCGCTCAACGGCGGGTTGCCGCACTCCGGGTTCGCGAGCGCGACGGATGCCGTTTATCGAGCCGCCGCGAACTGGCCGCTCGTCTGGCAAGACGAGGACACGCAGTTGTTCAGCCGCGGGTCCGCGGTGTTCGGCCTCACGCGTCGGGAAAGCGAAATCGCCGTGGACGCGGCGGGGCTTTCGGAAAGCGATCTGACCGAAGTGGGGCGCGTGCTGGGCGTGAAGTTGCTGTAACCCGGCCGAGCAGGAGCCGCGTCATGCGCCGCAGTCTCTCCCTCGTGTTGTGTGCGTCCGCGGCGTGCTCCGCGATCGCGCTCGTCCCCTTGTCGCCGCTCCCGATCGGCGCGGCGCAGAAGAAAAAGGCCGAAGAGTGGAAGGCGCCCGCCCTGCCCGACGGCAAGGAACTGGTCACCGACACATCGGAGGCGTTCGTGACGGTACCCGCGGGCGTGACGCTCAAGGGCGGCGTCACCGTGGCGAAGGCCGCGCCGACGATCGACTTCGCGTACTACCCGGGCCAGACCTACGCGGGCCGGCCGTGGTCCGCGTGGGGCGAGAGCACCTGCGCCGGCGGCAAGTATTACGCGTCGATCGGCGACCACCTCGCCCCGGCCGGCACCGCGCACGTGTTCGAGTACGACCCGGCCAAGAGGGCGTTCCGCCGGCTCCTCGACCTGAAGGAACTACTCGCGCTGCCCGAAGGGCACTACGCGCCGGGCAAGATCCACACGGCGCTGACGATGGGCGCGGACGGCGCGCTGTACTTCGGCACACACCGCGGCTCGACCGCCGTCACGACCGACAAATATCACTACACGGGCGACTGGATCGTTCGCGTTCGCCCCGGCGGGCCGAAGGCGGAGGTCGTGGTCCGGGCGCCGGTCGCGAAGCACTGCATCCCGACCGGGTTCCTCGACCCGGATCGGCTCATCTTCTACGGCGGCACCGCGCCGGGCGAAGGGAAGGAGGACGCCGACGTGCGGTTCTTCGCCTACGACGTGCGTAAGCGGAAGGTGCTGTGCGACGTCGCCGACGGGCCGAAGCGGGCGATGATCTTCGCGCGCTCGACCGGCCGCGTGTACTACACGACCGCCAGCGAATCGGGCCTGATGCGGTACGACCCCGCGAAGGGCGGCGACCCGGTGAAGATACCGGGAGAACTCCCCGGCCTACGCGCGGCCGGCGACGAGACGAGGGCCGGGATCGTGTACGCGGTCTCGACGGGACAGGGCGGCCGCGAGCCGGTGCTCTACGCCTTCGACACCAAAACCGAGAAAGTAACGGCGCTCGGCTCGCCCCTGGCGGGCGCGACGGGCTACATCACGGCGCTTAAGATCGACCCGACGGGCCGGTACCTCTACTACATCCCCGGGGCGCACGGCGGGGCGGACAGGGACGGCTCCGCGGTGGTGCAGTACGACACGAAGGCGAAAACGAAAAAGGTGCTCGCGTTCCTTCACCCGTTCTACCGCGAAAAGTATGGCGTCTCGCTCGTGGGCACGTACAGTTACGCGCTCGCCCCGAAGGGCGACGCGCTGTTCGTGACGTGGAACGCCAACCGCGGCGGTCGTGCGTGGGACGTCTGCGCGCTGAGCGTGATCCACATCCCCGGGACCGAGCGCAAGGTCGATTAACGCGACGGAGTCTGTGATGAACCTGTTCTCCAAGTTCGAGGCCGGGCTTCCGCTGGCCGATTTTCTCGCCCGGTACGGCTCCGAGGCGCACCGGGCGCGGTGGAAGGCGGCCGCGGAACAAACGGCGCTCACCGACGAGCAGCGCGCGCTGCTCGGCACGTTCACCCGGCGCACCAACGTGCTCGTGCTCGCCGGGGCCTGGTGCGGCGACTGCTCGTCGCAGTGCCCGATCTTCGAGCGGATCGCGGAGGCCGCGCCGGTCGTCCGGACGCACTACCTCGACCGCGACGAGCACGCCGACGTACAGGCGGAACTGCAAATCAACGGCGGGAACCGGGTGCCGGTGCTGGTGTTCTTCTCCGAGGACGGTCACGAGGTGGCGCGGTACGGCGAGCGCACGCTGGCCCGCTACCGGCAGCTCGTCGGCCAACTCACCGGGGAGGGGTGCGCGACGGGCCTTGTGAAGGGCAGCGACCCGACGCAACTCGCGGTCGTTCGAGAGTGGTTGAACGAATTCGAACGGGTGCAGTGGATCTTGCGGCTCTCCCCGCGGCTCCGCCGGCTGCACGGGGATTGAACGGCGGCCGGCGGCCCGGACCCGGGAAGTGAACGCGGTCGGCGTTCGCTGGAGTTGCGGCGCTCCGCCCGCGCGGCGGGTGACCGGGCCACGGACGAGCGAGCGGTCCGGCTCGGCCCCGCCCCGCGGGGCCGAGCGCCGGTCACGCCTTCTTCCACTTGCCCTTTTTCTTGGCCGCGACCGGCTGACTCACCGGAACCTGCTTGTTGCCCAGCACGCTCGGCGGCGCGGCGTCGCCGTACTTCTTCTTCAGTTCGGCCTCCAGCTTCACGATCTGGTCGCGCAGCGCCTGGGCGCGCTCGAAGTCCAGCACCTTCGCGGCCTCCAGCATCTCCTCGTAGAGCCGCTGCACGTACTCGACCGTGACGTAGTCCTCCGCGGCCGCGGTCGCGCCGGTCGCCGCCGCCTGCGCCATCTGGTGCGCCTCGATCTCGTCCTCGATGGCGTTCTTGATCGCCGTCTTCACGGTCCTGGGGGTGATGCCGTGCTCGGCGTTGTACTTCAACTGGATCTCGCGGCGCCGGTTCGTTTCCGTCACCGCCTTGTTCATCGATTCGGTCACGGTGTCGGCGTAGAGGATCACTTCCGCGTTCACGTTCCGCGCGGCGCGGCCCATCGTCTGGATCAGCGACTTCTCGGACCGCAGGAACCCCTCCTTGTCCGCGTCGAGGATCGCGACCAGCGACACTTCGGGCAGGTCGAGGCCCTCACGGAGCAGGTTCACGCCGACCAGCACGTCGAACTGCCCCTCGCGCAACTCGCGGAGCACCTGGATGCGCTCGATGGCGTCGAGTTCGGAGTGCAGCCACTTGCACCGCATCCCGGCGTCGCGGAAGTAGGTCGTGAGGTCCTCGCACATGCGCTTGGTCAGCACCGTGACGAGCGTCCGCTCCTCCTTCGCGGCGCGGAGGCGGACCTCGGCCTCTAAGTCCTTCACCTGTCCGCGGGCCGGCTTGATGTGGATCACCGGGTCGACCAGCCCCGTCGGCCGGATCACCTGCTCGACCACCTCGCCGCCGGTCTTCTCCAGTTCGTACGGCCCGGGCGTCGCGGAGAGGCAAAGGCACTGCTTCATCCGCCCTTCGAACTCCTCGAACTTCAGCGGCCGGTTGTCGAGCGCGCTGGGCAGCCGGAAGCCGTGTTCCACGAGGGTTTCTTTGCGGCTGCGGTCCCCGAAGTACATCCCCCGCACCTGCGGGAGCGTGACGTGCGACTCGTCGACGACGAGCAGAAAGTCGTCGGGGAAGAAGTCGATGAGCGTGTACGGCGGCTCGCCCGGCGCGCGGCCCGAGAACCACCGGGCGTAGTTCTCGATGCCGGAGCAGTAGCCGACCTCGCGGAGCATATCGAGGTCGTACCGCGTGCGGGCCTTGAGCCGCTCCATTTCGAGGATCTTGCCCTCGTTCTTGAACTGCTCCAGGCGCTCGGCGAGTTCGCCCTCGATGCCCTTGATGGCGGCCTGCACGCGCTCCTCGGGCGTGACGAAGTGCTTGGCCGGGTAGATGTACAGATCGTCGAGCGGCCGGATCGTTTCGCCCGTAAGGGGGTGAATGACCGAGAGCGCGTCGACCTCGTCGCCGAACAGTTCGATGCGGTAGGCGAACTCTTCGGACGCGGGCCAGACGTCGATGGTGTCGCCGCGGACGCGGACCGTTCCGCGCTCGAACGCGATGTCGTTGCGCTTGTACTGGATGTCGATGAGCCGGAGCAGGAGGTTGTCGCGGTCGAGCGTCTCGCCCTTGGGAATGTAGACCATCATCCGCTTGTAGTCGGACGGGCTACCGAGGCCGTAGATGCACGACACGCTGGCGACGATGATGACGTCCTCGCGGCTGACGAGGGCGGACGTGGCCGCGAGCCGGAGGCGGTCGATGTTCTCGTTGATACTTGAGTCTTTTTCGATGTAGATGTCGCGTTGGGGGATGTAGGCTTCGGGCTGGTAGTAGTCGTAGTAGCTGACGAAATAGTGGACCGCGTTGTTCTTGAAGAACCCCTTGAACTCCTTGTAGAGCTGGGCCGCGAGGGTCTTGTTGTGCGCGAGGACGAGGGTGGGCTTCTGGAGCTTCTCGATCATGCACGAAGCCGTGAAGGTCTTCCCGGTGCCGGTGGCCCCGAGGAGCACCTGAATCTTTTTGCCGCCGGCGAAGCCCTGCGTGAGTTGCTCGATGGCCTTGGGCTGGTCGCCGGCGGGCGCGTACTCGGCGGTGAGCTGGAACTTGGCGGCCATCGGCGCGTCTCCGGGTCAAGGTGCAGGTGTACACCAGCCCGGTAATTGTAGGCACCTCGGCGCGCGGCCGGAAGGTGAGCCGGGCGCACCAAACGGAGCGGGCCGCCGAATGTCGGCGGCCCGCTCCCGGGAGGTCGTCCGTCGGTGCCGTTTCATCTCTCGGGGATGAAGTAGGGCACCCCCCTTTCGTTCTTGAGCGCGCCCGTGATGGGCTTTTCGAGGTTGGTCCCGTTCCGGTTGATGTAGATCTTGTACCGCCCCTCCTTGCAGTTCAGCAGTTCGTCCAGGTCCTTTGGCGAACGCACGTTCCGCTCCTTACCGTCGACCTCGATCCGGTAAATACGGTCGTCCTTCTTGAAGCCCATGAACTTCGCGGCACTGCCGTCGGCCACGGTCGAGACCTGCGCCCCGTCCTTCGTTTGGCCGACGACCAGTCCGAGCCTGGACTCCCCGGCCGTCGCGTGCGCGGGCCAGCACGCCAGGGCGATGAGTACGATAACACGACCGAAGCGGTTCATGGTTGCCCCTCAGACGGTTCCGACCGTCGAACGCGCCCGCGTGCCGTTCTTGCGCTACGGGATGGTGAACCCGTTCGGGTCGATCCACCAGCGGTGGAGTAATTCTATCCTCTTAGGATAGTCGATGTCAAATTGGGGCACCGATTTGTTGATCGCCGCGGCCACCTCGTCCCGTTCCGGGCGCGACAGGTACCACGACAGCGCGGCCCGGCCGTGGAACTCGAAGTTGACCACCTGAAACGGGCGCGAGACCTGTTCGGCCCGCAGGGTGTCCTCGTCCCGGGCGACCGCTTCGAGGTCGCGGAGGAACTGGGTGAGGAGCTCGAGTTGGCCGTCGTTGCGGAACGAGGACGACCCGACCCGGGCGTTGTACAGCCCCTCCAGCGGCGACGACGCCTCCTCGAGGGCGCGGGTGAGGCGCGTCGAGCTCTCCTGGTCGATCCGCCGGAGCTTCCGCTGGGGCTGGTCGACGCCGTCGCGGATCTGGAGGAGGACCGCCTTGGACGCGTTTTTCATCAGCCACCGGCGGTTGGAGCGGCTGATGAGCCACGCCGCGGCCAGGCTGACGCCGTAGTTGTCGTAGTACCCGGCGTCCACGACCCGGCGCCGCGGGGCCACCGGGAGCGAAACGGCCGGGCTGAAGAACGGGAACGAGGCGCTCATCCGCGCGGCCGTGGCGAGGCGGAACCGGTCCGCCGCGCCGGGGAACAGGCGGAACAGTTCCAGCGCGTCCCGCGAGTGGCACTCGGCCCCGTGCGGGTCCGCGGTGGCCGCCTCGAACAGCATGTTGCCGTCGTTGGTCAGCACGTTCCGCATGTCGAGATTGCTGACGATGAGCCGGCGCCCGTCCTCCACCATCATCGGGGTGAACACCAGCGACGGGATCTCCCCGGCCCGTTCGCCGGCCCGCAGGTCGGCGAACGAGCAGTTCAGCGCGCCTTCCAGGTATTTCGTCCACGAGCGCTCCAGTTCCTTACCCCGGTCGTTGCGCGCCGGCCACGGCGAGAACAGGTTGGGCAGGTCCTCGAACACGGTCTGCTGGATGATCGGCGTGAGGTGGTCTTTGGTCAGCCGCTCGTACAGCAGGTCGTTGCGGGCGCGGAGGCCCTGGATGTTCCCGGCCACCGCCGCGTCCAAGAACGGCCGCTTTTCTTTCAGCGTGGCGACGTAGTACGCCGCCCCGAACATGCCGCCGGACGCGCCCGTGATGATGCGCACCCGCTTGGGGAAGTCGATCCCCTGCTCGGCGAGCCGCTCCTCCAAGGTGCGCAGAACGGTGAACGTCCACGCGGCCGAGCGGAGCCCGCCGCCGCTGACGGTGACGATGACGACCGGTTGGCGGTCGGCCGGGGCCGCAGTCGGCCAGTCGTAAACGTGGAGCAGGCGCTTCCCGTCGTCCGGCAGCGGTCCGCCGTCGGGCGCGCGCAGGAGGAACCCCAGATCGAGGTCGTCGCGGGTGTATCGCGCCGGGATGACCTTGTTCTCCCGTTCCATCCTCCACCACAACTCGTACAGCCCTTTCTTTTCTGCACCGAGTTGTTCCTCCTCCTCCTTCAGTTTCGAGACCAGTGCGAGCGCCTCCGCGTAGGCGCGAACCTTCTCCGTGACGTCGAGTCGGCGCACGTCGTCGAGGGTCCACTTCCAGCCGTCCCTGTTCCTCTGGAGGCGCTGGAACGCGTCGTTGCGCCGGACCCGCGCCTGCTCGTAGACCTTGAGCGCCGCGTCGAATTCCGCCTGTCGGCCGTAGTCGGCTTCGACCGCCCCGCGCAGGTCCAGCGGCGCGGCGTAGTTCATATCCGGGATGCCCTCGTCGTACCGGAACTTGTACGGCTCGATGCCCGCCAGCACGGCGAGGAACACGAGGACGGTAACCGCGACCGGAATCGCGCGCCGCACGACGACCGTCGCCAGCGCGTAGGCGAACACCAGCGCGAACAGGAAGCAGCACACGACCGGAGCGGGGGACTCCAGCGCCCGCAACAGGTTGAACGGGAGGAAAAACAGCACGCCGGCGAACAGTACGAACGGCCACAACTGCATCGGGTTGAGGCGCCCGTCGGGCGCCGGGGTCCCGCGCACCGCGGGGGCGACGCGCCGGACGAACACGCGCCGGCGCGCCCCCGGCAATCGCGCCGGCCGGGCCGACCCGCCGGCCGGACCGGGGAACGCCGCCCGGATCGCCTCGGCGGCCGGGCCGGGCAGGGCCGCCGCCAGCGCGATCACCAGGGCCGCCGCCACCGCGT
>JAFKJJ010000629.1 GCA_017306025.1 Planctomycetota bacterium | reverse complement strand
AACGCCGTCGAACGGTGTCACAACTTCTTCGCCCAGTTCGGTCGGGTTGGGCGACGACTCGACCGCAACGCCCGATACTACCTCGGGTGGTGCCAGCTCGCGGCCTGCGTCATCTTCATCCGATCCGGTTTTGTCCGGTAGTCCTTAACAACTTTCACGCCAGGGTAATACCGTTCCGGACGGATCGGCTCGCATCCGTTCGCGGTTGCGGCTCTTTGCTACCACAACCGCGGGCGCTCGCGTCACTTGATCGAGTTCAGGTACGCGAGCAGGTCGGCCATACCCTGCAAATCGACCTTCTCCTCCAGCCCCTCCGGCATCGCGGAGAGGCCGGTGCTGCGGAGCGACTGAATGTTCACCCGCTGTACCGTCTCGCTCGTGCCGTCGCTCTTGCGGATCGTCACCGTGTTCGCCGTCTCGGCCGCGATCATCCCGCTGACGATCACGTCCTCGGTCGTCGTGAGCAGGTACGTGTAGTACTGCGGGAGCACCTCGCGGTTTGGGTCGAGGACGTTCATCAGCACGGACTCGGAGCCGCGGTTCTTGATGGACGCGAGGTCCGGGCCGACCGCCTCGCCCACGCCCTCGAGCTTGTGGCACGACGCGCACGCGGTCTTGAACACCACCTTCCCCTTCGCCGCGTCGCCCTTGAGGTCGAGCGCCTTCTGGTACTTCGTAATCACGTCCTGGCGCTTGGACGGCGCGTTGCCGGCGAACAGCTTGGCCGCGCGGGCGCGGACCTTCTCGTCCGGCGACTTCAGGAGCAGTTGCACGCGGGCCGGATCGAGGTCAGTGGGCAGTACGGTCTTCTTCTCGACCGCCCCGAGGAACGTGTCGACCCACGCGGCGCGGGCCAGCAGCGTTTCGAGCGCGGTGGCGCGGATCTTCGGGCTCATCGACGGCCATACGGCCAGCACCATCGCGGGCACGTCGGGGGAGTCGTACTTCGCGAGCACCTCCAGCGCCGCGAACTGCACCGGCTGCGGCTGGCGCACGTCGAGACCGGCCGCGAGGTGCGGCTTCGCGTCCGCGAACGGCGCCAGCGCGAGCGTCCGGAGCGCGGCTGCGCGCGAGGTGGCGTCCGCCTTTTCGTCGCTCGCGGTCTTCGCGGCGCCGGTTAGGAGTTCCTTCAACACCGCGCCGGCCTTTCCCGTGAGCTTGTCGCGCGACGCCGCCGGCACCTTCGCGACGAGCGCGAGCACCAGCTCCCTCGTGAGCGGCTTCTCGGCGTCGGGAAGCGCGTCGAGCGCCTTCACGAGCGCGGCGAGTGAGGAGTTGCGCGAAGAGGTTCGCGCCGCGGTCGCCCGCTGAACAAAGGATCGCGAACCGCACCTGCGGGTTCGCGCCGTCCTTTCGTGCGAGGTCGGCGAGCCACTTCGTGGCGCTCTCCTGCTTGAACGAACCGAGCGTGAATGCGAGCTGATACCGCACCCGCGGGTCCGGATCGTTGACCAGCGCTTCGAGCTTCTTCGCCAACCCGGCCGACAGCCCGAAACCCTCCGCGAGCCGCAGCGCGTGTTCGCGCACGCGCGGCTCGGGATCGTCCAGCGCGGAGATCACCAGCGGCGACGTGAGCCCGCCCTTGACGCCTCGGAGCGCGTGGAGCGCGAGCATCCGCGCGACGGGCGATTCCGATCGCGCTCTCAGCTTTTGGAGCGGTTCGACCGCGGCCGTATCCTGTCGCTGGTACAGGAGGCGCGCCGCGGTGTCGCGGGTCCAGCCGTTGGGGCTTTCGAGCCGCGCGACCAGTTCCGCGGTCGTCGCGCCGCCGAGCTTCGGCGGCTTCGGGCGCGGGAAGTCGGTCGGGGTGATGCGCCAGATGCGCCCGCGGTCGATTCCCCCGGCCAGGTTCACGAACTTCAGCAACTGCGGCGGGAGGAACGCGGCCCCCTCGATCAGCTCGCGGTACATATCGACGACGTACAGGCAGCCGTCGGGGCCGTTGGCGAACTGCACCGGCCGGAACCAGACGTCTTTCGACGCGAGGAACTCGCGGTCGCTCTCGGCACGCACCGCGGACCAACTCAGCCCTTTGGGTTCGAGACGCGCGCGGTAAACGAGGTTGTTGGCGACCTCGCCCACGAAGACGTTGCCGCGGTACGCCGGCGGGAAGGCGTCGCCGCGGTAAACGGTCACTCCGGTCGCCCCGGTGAAGAACCCGAACGGCTGGCCGCCCTCGTCGGAGCCGGGAACGAGCTTGTCCTTGCGCAACCGGGTGCGGGCCTCGCGCCACGGCTCCGGCGGGCTGATGCGGTGCAGCTTCGGGTACCGCCCGGCCGCGTTGACGTCGACCACCGGCGACGGCGCGACGACGAAGGGGTTCTGATTCGCGTACCGCGCGTCGTAGGCGAGGTGCTCGATCGGGTTGGAGTTGTCGCAGACGAACGTGTCGCCCCAGTCGTCGAGCGTCATCCCGTGCTGCCCGCCGCCGCTCGTCGTTGCGAAGGTGCCGGTTCGCGGGTCGAAGAGGATGTTCTGCCGGCGCACGAGCACCGACTTCGCGTCCGGTTTGTCGGCGGGGCGCAGGTCGCCGCCGGCCAGGCCCGTAGCAATGTGGAAGCGGTTGTCAGGCGCCCACCGGAACGAGTTGAGCATTGCCTCCCCGGCCTTGTCGCGATCGAAGCCGGTGAGCACCTTCCGCTTCACGTCCACCTTGCCATCGCCCTTCGTGTCCTTGAAGTACCACAGGTCGGGCACGACGCCGACGAACACGCCACCGTCCCAGCACGCGACCGCGACCGGCGAATCCAGTTCCGCGTACACGGTGGCCTTGTCGTACTTCCCGTCGCCGTCGGTGTCTTCGAGCATCTTGACGCACCCGCGGACCTTCGGCGGGTCGGGGTTGGCGTACTGGTTGTACTCCGGGAACTCCGCGACGAAGAGCCGGCCGTTCTCGTCGAAGTCCATCGCGACCGGCGAGCGGACGAGCGGCTCCGACGCTACCAGTTCCACCTTGAAGCCGGGCGCGACGTCGAACGCCTTGAGCGCCTCGGCGGGTTCCATCGGTCTGGGGCTGGTGAACCCGGCGAACGGGTCGGGCTTCTTGTCGTCCGCGAGCGCGACCGGCACCGCGAGGAGCGCCGCGACGAACACGCACAGCCGATAACGCAAACGCATGGCGCAGCTCCCGCGAGAACCGAGGACACTCTTCCGAACGGATATTGTTCTGGAACGCGATCCGCCACTGTGATACACTCACAATCCTGCTACGATCCCGCCCCGACTCCACTTTTCCGCAGGTGCCCCAT
>JAFKJJ010000121.1 GCA_017306025.1 Planctomycetota bacterium | reverse complement strand
ACGAAGCCCGACCCGGAGGGGCGGGGCGGCGCGCGGGCGATCCAGGCGGCACTGAGCGAGGCCGAGGTGGACTTCCGCGACGTGGGCTACATCAACGCGCACGGCACGAGCACGAAGCTGAACGACGCGATGGAGACGGCGGCCGTCAAGCGGGTGTTCGGCGAGCACTCGAGGGGCGTGCAGCTCTCGTCGATCAAGTCGATGATCGGGCACTCGATCGGCGCGAGCGGCGCGATCGAGGCGGCGGCGCTGGCGATGAGCCTCAAGACGCAGGTGTACCCGCCGACGATCAACCTGACGAACCCCGACCCGGCGTGTGATCTGGACTACATCCCGAACACGGCGCGGGAGGCGAAGGTGCGGTACGGCCTTTCCACCAGCTTCGGGTTCGGCGGCCAGAACGGCGCGCTGGTGATGGCGGCGGTTTAATCGCCGAAGATTCACTTCATGTGACCTCGTGGTTACAATCGCTCGTGTGACGGGATCACCACGAGCGATTGTTGCCATGCCGCCCAATCCTTCTCTCGCGGCTCTCGCGAATTTACGCTCCGATCCGCGCCTCGTCGCGTTTGGTAAGTACGTTCCGCCGCTGCGGCTGTTCGGCGCCCTTGGAGTCGCGCGTGACGAAGTTGCGCATTCCCGCTTGCTCGCAACGCTCCTCGATCCGCGGGCCCACGCGGGCGCGGAAACGATGCTTCGGGCGCTACTGACGCGCGTAGCCGACGGTGCCGACACACCAGACGTAACGGCCGCGGTGATCCGCCGTCTCCCGGCGAAGTGGGACCGCATCTCGGTCCAGCGCGAGTTGTATCGCGTCGACGTCGTCGCAGATATTCGCGAACCGAACGGACTCGTCGTCGGCATCGAGAACAAGATTGATGCGGGCGAGGGCAGCGAGCAACTGAGCCGCTACCAAGACTTCCTGCGAGACCGATTCCCCGGTCGTCGAGCGCTGATGCTCTTCCTCACGCCGTCGGGGCGCCTTCCGCTCACCGCGGCACCCGACCATACAGTTCCGTGCCTTCCGATCTCTTACAGCGACGTGCTTGGCGCAATTCAAGTCGCACGGCAGACCGCATCGAATCGAGACGCGAATACGCTCGAACTGATCGCGGCTCACTTGCGGGAGGAAATCATGGGCGAGCCCGACGAGATCCGCCAAGCCGTTCGCGAACTCTGGCACGACCACTCCGACGCACTTCGGTTCCTGCTCGCGCACCGCCCACAACTGAGGGACATTCGCGACGCTTACGAGATCGGCATTCGCGCAGTGTTCCCGGGATTGGAGTTCCATTACTACCCCGAATCGCGGGGCGAACTCCGCGAAATCAAGTTCTGGGTTCCTGATTGGCCGGCTAAGTTTCCGTTCACAATGATGCTGCATTCGGACGGCCATCAAGTCTCTGCACGCGTACTCATCTTCCGTGACAACTTCAATCAGCACGCTCACAATCTCAAGAAGTGGGCCGCGGCTGCGAACGCGACTTGCCCGGACTTGATTGACGAAGAGTTTCGCGCGCTACCCGGCTGGTCCGCATGGCGGCGCGTGTTCAAAGAAGAGGATTGGCCAGCGGAAGCTCGTATCCCAGCAACCGGCTCCGACGATGAAACCGCACGGATGGCAGTTGAGCGCACGCTCGATCTGATCGCTCGCCTCCGTCCGTACATTGGATAGATCTGATGAGACGGGCGCGCACTTGTGATTTTGGTCGCGCCTGTCGTCTCGGCACTCATCGACGCTGGAGACCGTCATGCGACCCCTCTCCGCTCTCGCGGTGCTGTTCTCGGTTGCGGTGCCGAGCTTCGCCGCCGAGAAGAAGCTCCCCAACGTGGTCGTGATCCTCGCGGATGACGTCGGTTACGGCGACCTCGGCTGCTACGGCGCCACGAAGATCAAAACGCCCAACCTCGACGCGCTCGCGAAGGCCGGGATGCGGTTCACCGACGCCCACAGTCCCGCGGCCGTCTGCACGCCCACGCGGTACGCCCTCCTGACGGGGCAGTACGCGTGGCGGCACCCGCCCGGGTCGCGCATCCTCAGCGGACTCGCACCGCTCAGCATCAAACCGGGCACGATCACGGTGCCGTCGCTGCTGAAAGAAAACGGCTACGCCACCGCCGCGGTCGGGAAGTGGCACCTCGGACTCGGCGAGAAGGAGACCGATTACAACGGCGAAATCAAACCCGGGCCGAGAGAGGTCGGGTTCGATTACTCCTTCATCATCCCTGCCACCGGCGACCGAACGCCGTGCGTGTACGTCGAGAACGGGAAGGTCGTGAACTACGACCCCAAAGACCCGATCACCGTGAGCTACACGAAGAAGGTGGGCACCGAGCCCACCGGAAAGGAGAACCCGGACCTGCTCACAGTACAGAAGCCGAGCCACGGCCACGACATGACCATCGTCAACGGCATCAGCCGTATCGGGTGGATGACCGGCGGCCGGGCCGCGCGCTGGAAGGACGAGGACATCGCCGACGACATCACGAAGAGGGCCGTGAGCTTCATCGAGCGGAGCAAGGGCGGGCCGTTCTTCCTGTACTTCGCGACGCACGACATCCACGTTCCGCGCGTCCCGCACCCGCGGTTCAAGGGCACGAGCGAACACGGCCTCCGCGGCGACTGCGTCCAGCAACTCGACGGGTGCGTGGGCGAGGTCCTCGCGGCGCTCGACAAGCACAAACTGACCGACGACACGCTCGTGATCTTCACGAGCGACAACGGCGGTGTGATGGACGACGGCTATCAGGACGGGAGCGGCGACGACAAGAGCGGCCACGTGTGCAACGGTTCACTGCGCGGATTCAAGGGCGGGCTGTACGAGGGCGGTCACCGCATCCCGTTCATCGCACGGTGGCCGGGACACGTGCCCGCGGGGAGGACGTCGAACGAACTGATCTGCCACGTCGATCTGCTTCACACGGTCGCGGCGCTCGTGCAGAAGCCGCTCGCGGAGGGCGCGGGGCCGGACAGTTTCGACGTTTTCCCCGCTCTCGTTGCGGAAAGGCCCGCGAAACCGTGTCGCGAATCGCTGGTTCACCAGAGCGGCAACCCCAACGCGCTGGCGCTCCGCAAGGGTGACTGGAAACTCATCCCCAACGACGGCAAGAAAAAGGTAGGTCTGGAACTGTTTAATCTGAAAGACGATCCGACCGAGAAGATGAACCTTGCGGCCAAGAACCCGGAGAAGATGCGCGAATTGGCCGAACTGCTGGCCGAGGTCCAGAAGAACCCGGCGAGCCGCCCGCGGTAGTCACGGCGCCTTGGGGTTGAGGCGGTCGAGCGCCTCCTTCGCGACCCGCGTCGGCTGCGCGTCGGGGTGGCCCGACGCCATCTCTTTCAGAAGCGCGAGCGCCTCCGGCGTGCGGATGTGTTGGAGGACGACGACCGCACGCGTCGCGCGAGCCCACGACGGGCGCCGGACGTCCTCGACCCGGCTCGCGACCGGGAACGTGCGCGTCTCCGTCGGGGGTAGGCCCCGGCCCGGCCGCTCGAACCCCATCGGGAGGGTCCGCAGGTCGTGGACGACGACCCGGTACGTGGTGTCCCCGCCGCGGCCGAACTCGGGCGGCTGCGCGACGAGGTCCATGGCCCCCGGGTTCGGCCGGACCGGGTCCGGCACGCCCATCACCTCCGGCCGCGCGGTCAGAAGCGCCGCGAGCCGGTGCTTGGCGGCGTGCGTCTTCGCCTCGGCCCACGCCTCCGCGGGCGTCAGCGCGAGGACCGGGTCGAAGTAGTCGAGTTCCAAGTACGCGGCCTTCCAGGTGCTCTCCTTCTCGCTCCCGAGGTCCGTGATCCACTTCTTGATCTGCTCCTTGTCGGCCTTCAGCGCCCGGAGCTTCCCGGGCTCCGCGAAGAGCTTGACCGCGGCCTTCGGCGAACTCGCGAGTTCGAGGACCGCCCGGCTGGCGTACGGCTCGTCGCGGTAGAGGTCGTCCCAAGCCTCTTCCTCGCGGGGCGGGCGCGGGAGCTTCGGATCGAGCCGACCGGCGAACGGGTTGCCCTCGCCCACGACCGGCGGGGCCGGCGTCGCCGGCGGGACTTCGGGTTGCGGTTGCGCGCCGGCGGACGCGGCCCACGCCGCCCACGCGGTCGCGCCGATCCCCAGCGCGACCGCGACGACCACCCGCCCCAGCGCCTTCAGTTTTTCGGCCAGCATGATCGAGAGCACCCCGCGGACGAGTTCGGAAACGGGTCGCGCCACTTCCTGCGGTCCGATCGCCAGAAGTGCGACCGCGAGTTCGTTGAGCCGGGCGGAAACGGGAGCTGTCGCGCCGGCCAATAGTCCGGCGAGGACGGAAGCGGCGAACCCGCGGGCCTTCAGCCGTTCTGCGAGCAGCGCTCGCCCGCGGGCGAGCCGGCTCGCGACGGTGCCGACCGGCACGCCGAGTTGCTCTGCGACCTCCTTGAGCGAACGCCCTTCCAGTTCGCACAGCACGACCGCGGCGCGGTACCGGTCCGGCAGGCGTGCGAGTTCGGTGTCGAGCACGGCGGCGATCTCGCGGGCGTCCGGGTCGTGCGGCTTCGGGTCGGGCACGTCGGGGAGCTCTTGCCGGGCGGTGCGCCGGCGGGTGAGCACGCAGCGGGCGTGCGCCGCGGTGCGGATCGCGACGCCGTAGAGCCAGTTCCCCACGGCACTGCGCGGCGAAACGCCGGCCGCCTTGCGAACGAGGACCAGCCACACGGCCTGGAACGCGTCGTCGGCGTCGGGCGTGTTGCCGAGCGCCCGGCGACAGACGCCGAGCACCATCGGGCCGTGTCGGCGGACCAGTTCGGCGAACGCGGTGGCGTCACGGGTGGCGATGAAGCGGCCGAGCAGGTCCGCGTCGGCCCCTTCGGCCGACGGTTGAACCGCCGCACGGACGAGCGCTTCGGGTAACGGCCGACTCGGCATCGAGCGTCCTGGCCTCCGCCTCTTTACCGTTTCATTGCCGCGCGGATGCTAAAATTATCCCGCAATCGCGTCCGTTCGGAAGATGTGAATGACAACCGTGTTGCGATTCCTGGTGCTCCAGGTGCTCCTGCTGTGGCAGGGCGGGTTCCTGTTCTACACCGCCGTCGTGGTGCCGACCGGAACGAAACTGCTCGGCGCCGCGGGGCAGGGCGTCATCACCGCTCGCGTAACCGACGCCCTGAACGCAATCGGCGCGGTGGCCCTCGGGGCGCTCGCGCTGGAACTGCGTCTGACCCGCGACCCGAATTCGCGGCGCACGGTATACCGGTGGTGGGCATGGGGCGTCGCGCTCGCGTGCCACGGGCTCCTGATCTACTTCCACATGCTGCTCGACGCGTTCATGGACGACGAGCGCCGGCGGGTGCTGGTCGCGGCGCCGTTCTACCCGGTCCACCGGATGTACTTGTGGGCGAGCACGGTGCAGTGGGTTGCGTGCGCATTGCTGGCGTGGTGGACGCAGCGGGCGTGGAAGGCGGAAGACGGAGGGTTCGCCGCGGAGAACGCAGAGAGAGACAAGAGCGGGAAAAAGAATTGATCTCTGCCGCTGTCTGTGTTTGTCTTCTCTGTGGTCTCTGCGGTCTCCGCGGTGAATTCTCTGGTGAGATCCTCCAATGCGCCACCTCCTCTCCGGGCTCGTCACGACCGTTGCGATCGCCGCACAGGGGGCTTACGCCCCCCGCTCCGTGGCGGCCGACAAGCCGAACATCGTGTTCCTCACCTGCGAGGACATCTCGCCGAACCTCGGCTGCTACGGCGACCCGGACGCGATCACCCCGAACCTCGACAAGCTCGCCGCACAGGGCGCGCGTTTCACGCGGGCGTTCACCCACGCCCCCGTCTGCGCGCCCAGCAGAAGCGGGCTCATCACCGGGCAGTACCCGACCACGCTCGGCAGTCACCACATGCGGTCGAAGCTCGTCGCGGCACCCCCGATGTACACCGAGTACTTGCGGAAGGCCGGCTACACGATCTGCTGGCCGGCGGGCGGCGGGATCGGCAAGACCGACTTCAACTTCGACCCGCCGAAGGGCTGGGCGGACGTCACCGACGACTGGACCAAGAAGCCGGAGGTGCTGAAAGAGCCGTTCTTCGCGGTCTACAACATGGTCGTGACGCACGAGAGCCAGGCTCGCGCGCCGGACGCCGCGTACAAGAAGAACGTCGCCCGGCTGAAGCCGGACCAGATCCGCGACCGTGCAAAGGTGTCGCTGCCGCCTTATTATCCAGACACGCCCGCGGTGCGGGAGTGCGTCGGCAAGTACCACGACAACATCACAGCGATGGACTACACGGCCGGCGACGTGCTGAAGCTGCTCGACGACCGCAAGCTCGCCGACAACACGATCGTCGTCTTTTTCGGCGATCACGGCTGGGGGCTCTCGCGCGGCAAGCGGTGGCCCTACGACAGCGGGCTGCGCGTGCCGCTCATCGTCCGCTGGCCCGGCAAGGTGAAGCCCGGCAGCGTCCGGGACGATCTCGTTTGCTTCCTCGACCTGGCCCCGACCGTGATTTCGATCGCGGGGGGCTCCGTTCCGCCGCAGATGGTGGGCCGCGTGGCGCTCGGCGAGAAGACGCAACCTGCGCCGAAGTACCTGTTCGCGGCCCGCGATCGCATGGATGAGACCTACGACCGTGTCCGGAGCGTGCGCGGCGAGCGGTACCGCTACGTCCGCAACTTCAACCCGGAACTGCCGTACTTCCAGTACATCAACTACATGGACGAAATGCCCATCATGAAGGACTGGCGCAAGCTGGCGTTCGAGGGCAAGCTGAACGACACGCAAAAGCTGTTCTGGTCGCGCACGAAGCCAAAAGAAGAACTCTACGACCTCGAAAAAGACCCGTACGAGGTCAACAACCTCGCGGGCGCCGAGTCTGCGGAGATCCAGAAGGTCAGAAAGGAGATGTCCGACGCGCTCGACAAGTGGGTCGTTGACACGAAGGATCTGGGCGAAGTGCCGGAGAAGGAACTCATTAAGCGCGGCGTCGTGAAGGACGTGCTCTCGACGGAGTACGACGCCCGCGTGAAGCTGCACCCCAACACGCCGCCGGTACCGTGACGGCGCGTTCTGGACCGGAGGTCCGCGCCATGCGTGTGTGCTCGTGCGCGCCTGCCCCCAGCGCAGAGTGCTGCCCGAAGGACGCCGTGGGCCATCGGCTCCGCGTATGATGACCGCACCGCCGCAACGGAGGGGCACATGGCGAAATCGCCGCACGGAACCGCCTGGGCCGCGCTCACCTGGGACGATCTGGAGCGCTGGGCCGGCGCGCGCAGCGTGCAGCGCGGGCGGTCGTACCAGCGCGGCGGTCGGGTGAAAGACCTGCGCGTCTCCGCCGAGGGAGCGCTGCTGGCGACGGTGATCGGCACGCACCGCTACGCGACCACGGTTTCGCTCGCCCCCGGCGCGACGCCCCCGTCGTTCGTCTCGGCCTGTACCTGCCCCATCGGTGGCGGTTGCAAGCACGCGGTCGCGGTCGTCGCTCAATACCTGGACGCCGTTGCGCACTCACGCCCCGTCTCGGCCGCGGCCGAAGACGACCCGCGCTGGGACGACCTCGACGGGATCGAGCCCGCGACCGAAAGCGCGTGGGACGAAGACGGCGAGGAGGACTACCGGGACGACGAAAGCGACGAAGGGGATGAAGGGGAAGAGTTCGAACCGGCCCCGCGCGCGGCGCCGGCGCGTCGGCCGACCGTCGCCGAAAACGCGGACGAGAAGATCGAGCGCGACATCCGCGGCCGATCGCAAGCGGAACTCGCCGACCTCGTTTGTTCCCTGATCCGGCGCTTTCCCGAGCTTCGTCGCGAGTTCCTCGAGCGCCTCGAACTCCAACAGGGGAACGTCAAGCAACTGTCCGGAGAGGTGCGCAAGCAGATCCGCAAAGTGACGTCGGAACCGGGCTGGAGCAACCACTGGTCGGACGAGGGGCACACGCCGGACTACACCCCGATCCGACACCGCCTCGAACGCCTGTTGGACCTCGGGCACGCCGACGAGGTCGTCGCGCTCGGGCGCGAACTCATCGAACAGGGGCTGCAACAGATCGGCGAATCCAACGACGAGGGCGAAACGGCGGAGGCGTTCCGCGAGTGCCTGCCGGTCGTTTTCCGGGCGCTGACGCGATCGCGGCTCTCCGGTCCGGAGCGGTTGCTGTTCGTCCTCGACGCGATCCTCGATGACGATTACGACACGTTCGCCGACGTGAGCGACATCGTTCTGAACGCGGCCGCGCCCGCCGACTGGTCGGTCGTGGCCGACACCCTCGCCGGTCGCTTGAAGGCCGAGCCCCGGGACCGTTCCGCGGACGACTTCTCGCGCAACTACCAACGCGACCGCATCACCGACTGGATCGCGGTCGCGCTGGAGAAATCCGGCCGCGGGGCGGAACTCGGGGCGCTCTACGAGCGCGAGGCCCGCGCCACCGGGAGCTACGAGCGACTGGTCGCTCTCCTGCTGGAACAGGGGCGGACCGAGGACGCCGAGCGCTGGGCGCGGGAGGGCATCGCCGCGACGCGCGAGAAGCTTCCGGGGATCGCCGCCCACCTCGCCAAGAGCCTCTGCGACGTCGCGCGGCAGCGCGGGCAGTGGGACGTGGTCGCGGCGCACGCGGCGGACGACTTCTTCGAACGTCCGGGCCGGCACGGTTTCGAGGAACTACTCGCGGCCGCCCGGCACGCCGGCGTGGAAGAACCCGTCCGGGCGGCGGCCCTGCGGTTCCTCGAAACCGGAACGAAACCGTATCGGCTTTCGACCCCCGCGCCGGCCCCGGTCAAGGGGGCCAAGACTTCCGGGCGGAAAGCGGCTCCCAAAACTCGGCCCCCCGCGCCGGCGCCGGCCGAACCGAAACTCGTAATCGACCCCGCGTGGCCGCTGCCGGTGCCGGACCACCTTCGCCCCGTTCCGAAGCCGCCGAACGCCTACGACCCCGGCCCGCGCCCGCACCTGAACGTCCTTCTGGAGATCGCCATCGCCGCCGAACGGCCGGACGACGTGCTCCACTGGTTCGACCAGATGCGGAGCCAGAAGCAACGGGGCGGCTACTACGGCGTGTCCCACTACGCCGACCGGGTGGCGGAGGCGGTCGCGGGCACCTACCCCGAACGCGCGCTGGACGTCTACCGGGCGGGGCTGGACGCCCAACTGCCGAACGCCGATCAGAACGCCTACGCGGCCGCGACCGGTTATTTGCGAAAGCTGCGCCCGATCTACGAGTCGCTCGGCCGGCTCGACGAGTGGACGGCCCTGGTGTCCTCGATCCGCGAAAAATACCGGAGGCGCATTCGGTTCATGGAGCTACTCGACGGGCTCGACGGCCACACCATTGTCCAGTCGGTTCGGAAGGCGCGGAAGTAGCGGCGGCCGGTGGTAGTTCGGGCGTCGTTTTCAACCCCAACCCGCGGAAATTGTGCGAAATCGCCGCTTCGCGGCACTTCGCCTTGTCGTCCGTCGCCCGATCCCGATAGCATGGGATGTTCGCCTCTGAAGGACGCTCAGGGGCACACGAAACCCGACGGTGATCATGCCGCCGAAGATCGCGAAGGCCACCGCGCCGGCCCCGGCCGCGCCCCCGACGTTCGACCCGACCAACCCGTTTATCGTCCAGTCCGATCGGTCCGTACTGGTCGAGGTGGACAACGCGAAGTACACGGAGGCGCGCGACGCGATCGCGCCGTTCGCGGAGCTGGAGAAGAGCCCCGAACACATCCACACGTACCGCATCTCGAACCTGTCACTCTGGAACGCGGCCGCGGCCGGCTTCAGCGCGGCCGAGGTGATGGACGTCCTCCAGAAGTACACCAAGTTCCCGATCCCGCAGAACATCCCGACCGACATCGCCGAGACGGTGTCGCGGTACGGCCGCGTCAAACTCGAACGCATCGACGCCGAGAAGCTCCGGCTCGTCTGCGCCGACAAGCCGCTGCTTGCGGAACTGGCCCGCAACAAGAAGGTGAAGGAGTACCTCGGTGAAAAGCTCGACGACACGAGTTTCGTGATCGACCCCGCTTACCGCGGCGTTCTGAAGCAGGCGCTCATTACCGTCGGCTACCCCGCCGAGGACATCGCGGGGTACACCGAGGGCGCGATGCTCCCGATCGCGCTGCGCGAGATCGCGGCCAGCGGCGTCCCGTTCCACGTGCGCGACTACCAGCGCGAGGCGGCCGACGTGTTCCACGCGGGCGGTGACGTGCGCGGCGGCAGCGGCGTGATCGTGCTGCCGTGCGGTGCCGGGAAAACTGTCGTCGGCATCACCGCGATGTCGTTGCTCCAGAAGAACACGCTCGTTCTGACGACGAGCATCACCGCGGTAAAACAGTGGCGGCGCGAGATCCTCGACAAGACGACGCTGACCGTGGACGAAGTAAAGGAGTACACGGGCGAGACGAAGGACATCGGCCCCGTGACGGTGGCGACGTACCAGATCCTCACGTACCGGCCCGACAAGACCGAGGACTTCCCGCACTTCGGGCTGTTCGAGCAGCGCGACTGGGGCTTAATCGTCTACGACGAAGTTCACCTGCTGCCGGCCCCGGTGTTTCGCGTCACGGCCCAGATCCAGGCGCGTCGGCGCCTCGGCCTCACCGCGACGCTCATTCGTGAAGACGGCCGCGAGGGCGACGTGTTCTCCCTGATCGGCCCGAAGAAGTACGACGTGCCGTGGCGCGAACTGGAAACGAAGGGGTGGATCGCGTCGGCGAGTTGCACCGAGATCCGCGTTGCGCTTCCCACCGACGCAACCCGGATGGAATATGCGGTCGCCGATCACCGCGCCAAGTACCGCATCGCGAGCGAGAACGTGGCGAAAGATGAGGTCGTTGCGGAGTTGCTCACGCGCTACAAGGACCAACGCGTCATCGTGATCGGGCAATACCTATCACAACTGAACCGACTGGCGGAGCGGTTCGAGATTCCGATCATCACGGGCAGCACGGGCAACGCGGAGCGCGAGGAACTGTACGGCAAGTTCCGCGACGGGCGAGTGCGGCACCTCGTGTTGTCGAAGGTCGGGAACTTCGCGATCGACCTGCCGGACGCGAACGTGCTGATCCAGGTGAGCGGTACATTCGGATCGCGCCAGGAAGAAGCACAACGCCTCGGGCGCATCCTGCGGCCGAAGAGTAGCGGCGACGGCGACGCGCACTTCTTCACGCTGGTGACGCGCGACACCCGCGAACTCGACTTCGCCCACCACCGGCAGATGTTCCTGACGGAGCAGGGGTACAGTTACGAGATCCTCGACGAGAAAGAGGTTCTCCCGGCGCAGTCCGCTGCGGGGTGACTCATGGCCGACAAGCCGGTTTACGTCATCGACGGCACGAACTTCGGCGACTTCGCCGGTTTCATCGAGGAATGCAACCGCGGGTTCATTCGGGCGTTTGGCGGCGACTGGAACGGGAACCTCGACGCGTTTAATGACTACTTCTATTGGGGCGATGGCGATTACGTTCTCGTTTGGAAGAACTCCGGAAAGTCGCGTACTGATCTGGGACACGCCGCGATGGCCGATTGGCTGGACGGGAACTCGCGGCGTTGTCACCCCTTGAACGTTCAGAGCGTTCTGCAACGGCGGGAAGCGGCGCGCCACGGACACGGTCCGACTTTTTTCGATTGGCTGATTGAGATCATCCGCGAACAACTCAACGTCGAACTTCGATTGGAGTAGTCTGCGTGACCAACCCGACCGCCCGCCTTCCGGCCAAGCTCCACCGCCGCGTGTGCCTCGTGCTCACCGAAGACGCGGTGCTGGCCGAAGAGCTGCTCGCGCGGAAGAAGCTCGCAGCCGAGGTCGCGGGGCGGCTGTCGGATAAAGTGCTGCTCGTCCGCCCCGGCCGGCTCGACGCGGTGCTCGACGAACTCCGCAAGATGGGCCACACCCCGCAAGTAGTAAGCAAGTAGGCGCTTTCCGGACGCCCGCGCTCCTGAAGCTCCGGAATGTTCGTAAACCGGTGGTAACGCGACCGCTCGCGGAGCGAGCGGACCACCCTAAAGACACCTCGATGCCCGCGACCCCCGATCCAGACTGGTCCGCGCTCTGCCGAGACGCCCTCGCGCGCTACTCCGAACCGCTCTTACGGGCGGTCGGAGACAAGCTCGTCCGGCCGCGCACAAAACTGCCGGCCGACGAGCTGCTCGACAAGACCGCCGCCACCCTCACCAACGCCCCCGTCATCGACCGGCGCGTCAAGGACCAGCCGCCCGCGGCGCGGAAGCTGCTCGCGCTCGTCGGAATCAGCCGGCAGCCGCGGTGGAAGGTCGGGCACCTCCTCACGTTGCTCGCCACGCTCGACCACCACGAGGGCTTCGGCCCGGTTCAGACGCTCCTCGAAACCGGGCTGCTCTTCCCAGAACTCGACCCGCTCGCGCCGCCGGTGGACGACTTCGCCGACTGGCTCAACCGGGGCGGCGAAGGTTCACACAACGCGGTCGTGTTCGCGCACCCCGGCGTCGCGGCGCGGGCCCGCGGCGAGAATCTGGAACTCCCGAACCTGTCGGGCGACGACCCGGGCGGACCGGCGCGCCAGGCCGACGGCCTCGAATGGCCGCTGCGGCTCGCGGCCGCGTGGCAGCAGGTACACGCCGACCCCGTGCGGCTCACGCAGGGGAACGCGCTCTTCAAGCGCGACCTCCAGCGGCTCCAGCCCGACGCGGTGCTGTCCGCCGCGCCGGTCGAACAACTCGCCCCGATCGCCGACCCGGGCGTGCTCGCCCTGCTGT
>JAFKJJ010000120.1 GCA_017306025.1 Planctomycetota bacterium | reverse complement strand
CCACGCCGTGCTGAGCACCTTTGCGGGGCTGCTCGTGCTGTGCGCGCTGCGCGGCGCGTGGCACGACCCGTGGGCGCCGTGGCTCCACGTCGGGCTGTCACTGTCCGCGGCTCTCCTGTTCGGCGCGGTCGCGATGCGGACGCAACTCGGCGGCTTCGCGCTCGCCTCCGCGCTGGCGGTGAATCTCGCCGCGGTGCTCGTCTGGATCGCACACGGACCGGATAGCGTTTCCTCGTTCCTGCTCGCGACCGCGGCCGGCCTCGGCGCCGCGGCCGCGTGCTGGACGCTCGTCCGCATCCGCCTGCACGTCCCCGAAGCCCCCGATTGGCTCGCGTGGCTCGGTCTCGCGCCGCCGCTCGCCGTCGTGCTGCTCGGCTTCGGCCTGGCACCGACGTTCGAAGCGAAACACGCGAACCCCGCCGCGCTCGCGTGGGGCGCGGGCGCGGCCGTCGCGCTGGGCTGTGCGGTCGGGCTGTGGGACCGAGCGGCGCGGACCGCGAACCTGTCGCTCTACGCGACCGGCGTTCTCGCGGTGCTGCTCGGCGTCGCGCAAACCGACACGTTGCCCGTGTGGGACGCGCCGGCGGTGTCGCTCGCGCTCGCGGCGTTCGTGCTGGGGGTGTCGGGGATCGCGCTCGCGCTGTCGCGCCGCGCGGAGCCGCTCCTCGGAATGCCCGGGCGCGGCGACTCGTGGCCGTGGCTGCTCGGCGCGCAACTGATCGTCGCCGCGGGTGCGGTTCTGCTCGGAACCCGGATCGGGCTCCTCGCGCCGAGCGTCTGGGAGCGGCTGGCGACCCCGCTCGCGGTCGGGCTCCTCGCCGGGGCGTTCGCGGTGCTGGTGCGCGTCGTGCCCGAAGCTTCGCGCGCTGCACTTCGCGTGCTCACGGCGGCGCTGTGCGTGGGCGCGGTCGGCGCGCTGGCGTGGGTCGTGCCCGACCCGGCCGACCGCTTCGTCTGGCTGCACCGCAACGCGTGGCTGTTCGTCGCGCTCACGGTAGCGGCGCTCGTCGGCAGCGAAACCGCGGCGCGAGCCGGCGAGAACTGGCGCGGCGCCGTGCGGCGCGTTACCGGATGGGCCGCGGCGCTCGCGTTCGTGATTCTGTGCGTGGACCTGCTCCAGCAGGTGCCCGCGTTCAACCCGGACACGCGCCAGACGCCGCTTTCGCGTGAATCGGCACTCACGATGCTCGCCGCGATCGCCGGGCTGTTCGCCCTCGCGCTCCGCTTCGCGTTGAAGGAAGAGCGCGACCCGTTCGCACTGCCCGCGCCGCGCCGGACCGCGTACGTGTACCTCGCGGAAGTGCTGATCGTGCTGTTCTTCACGCAGATCCGCTTCAACGTGCCGGAGCTGTTTCAGGGCGAACTCGCGAAACTGTGGACGTTCGCGGTGATGGGGCTCGCCTACGCGGGGATCGGGCTCGCGGAACTATTCGAGCGCAAGAAGCTCGACGTGCTCGCGGTGCCGCTGCGCCGGACCGGCGTGCTGTTGCCGATCGTACCGCTGTTGGCGTTCTGGGCGAAGCCGCCGGCATTCGTCGACGAGTTCGCCCGCGACACGGCCCCCGGTCTCGGGCCGTTCCTGGGCTACCTCGAAAAGCTCCCGCAGCACTTCGACACGTACGCGTGGCTGTGGGTCCTGGCGGGCGGCGTGTACGGGCTGCTCGCGCTCAAGCGAAAGTCGTTCGGCTGGGCACTGCTGGCGGCGCTGGCGACGAACGCGGCGCTGTGGGCGCTGCTGACGCACCACCAGGTGCCGTTCGCGGTCCACCCGCAGGCGTGGGTCATCCCGCTGGCGCTCGTCGTGCTGGTGTCCGAACACGTGAACCGGCGCCGGCTGTCGGCGGAGGCGTCGAACGCGATGCGGTACGCCGGAATCGCGATGATCTACGTCGCGTCGGCCGCGGACATGTTCATCGCGGGTGTGGGCTCGTCGCTGTGGCTGCCGGTGGTACTCGCGGTGCTGTGCGTGGCCGGGGTGCTGGCGGGGATCGTGCTCCGCGTGCGCGCGTTCGTCTACCTGGGCGCCGCGTTCCTGGTGCTCGACGTGTTCTCGATGATCTGGCACGCGGCCGTGAACCTGCAACAGACGTGGGTGTGGTACGCGTCGGGGATCGTGCTGGGCGTGATCGTGCTGGGCCTGTTCGCGTACCTGGAGAAGCGCCGAACGCACTCCGAACGTAGCGCGGAATGAGCGGGATAAAAAGTGTGGCCCAATAAGCCGTCCGAAATCCGGGCGCGAGCGCGGCGCCCGCGCCCGGCCGGCGTTCACTTCTGAGGGCACACCCGACGCGATCTCAGCCCACACCTATAACGGGCGATCGCGTCGCCGTCCGGCGAATAATCTCTACTTCGGAAAAAAGATTAAAATTGGCCGCTTCACCTTGACCGCCGCGGTCCGTACTAGGGTGTGCTGCCGAGCAGCGCTAGCAGGGGAGTGGACCGACCCGTCCCCCATTATCGCCCTTTCCAGGTGCCCCCGGGTCTCCCCGCTGCGCCTCGTGCCGGTCATTTTCTTCTTTCACTCTCTAGTAGAGGCGTCCATCTCATGGTCCGCTCAATTCGCTCGCGTCGCGGGTTCACGCTGATCGAGCTGTTGGTGGTGATCGCGATCATCGCGATCCTCATCGGGCTACTGCTGCCGGCCGTCCAGAAGGTGCGCGAAGCTGCGGCGCGGATGAAGTGCTCGAACAACCTCAAACAGATCGGCCTGGCGCTCCACAACTGCAACGACTCCAAGGGCTATCTGCCCCCCGCCGGCGCGGCCAATAACGCGTGGAACGGGGCCGGCTCGATCAACCCGGTCACCAAGGGCACCTGCGCCACGGTCCAGTTCGCCATCCTCCCGTTCGTCGAGCAGAACGCGCTCTACGACGGCGCCATCGCCGCCGGCGGCACCTCGGACGTGTCGGTCAACGGCAAGCCCGTTTACAACTACGTTCTGAAGGGTTACATGTGCCCGTCGGACCCGTCCCCGGCCGGCGGCACCGGCTACGGCAACCCGGCCGGTCCCGACGGCACCCACGCGGTCTCGAACTACGTTTCCAACTACTTGGTATTCGGGAACCCCGGTGCCAACACCCAGGAGGGACTGCCCCGACTCCCCGCCACGTTCTCCGACGGCCTGTCCAACACCGTCGTGTTCGGCGAGCGCTACGGCTGGTTCGGCTCGGGGAACAGAGGCGGCGGCCCGTTCTCCAGCCTCTGGGCCAACTCGCAGAGCCCCTGGCGCCCCCAGATGTGCTCGGTGGTCGAGGCCGGCGGCACCGGCTACGCGGCCTGCCCGGTGCCGCAACCGGGCGGCACCGTCGTGGCCTCCGCCGTCGGCGCGCAGGGCGGCGGGCAAGTCATGCACACCAGCGTGATGAACGTGCTGCTCGGCGACGGCAGCGTGCGGACCGTCACGCCCTCGATCTCCGCGGCCACGTGGGCCGCGGCCTGCGATCCGCGCGACGGCGTGCCCCTCGGCAGCGACTGGTAAGCCGACACCACCACACCCACACCGCCGGGCACGTCGCCCGGCGGTCTTCATTCACACCTCACGGAGAACGGGTCGATGCTTCGCACAATGTGCGGATCGTTGCTCGCGGCGTGCGTGCTGCTTGCGGCGGGTTGTGGGAAGGGGGGCGGTACGGTCGCGCGCGGAACCGTCATCATGAACGGCCAGCCCCTGGCCGGCGCCGTGGTGCAGTTCGTCCCGAAGTCGGACGGCTCCCTCGGCGCCCACACGGTCAACACCGGCCCGGACGGCACCTTCACCCTCCGGACCGAATCGCCCAACACGCCGGTGAAGCCCGGCTCCTACGTCATCGTCGTCAACAAGTGGCGCACGGGGGAGCCCGGTAAGGGCAGCATGGACGCCATGAAGAGCGAAATCCCCGACCGCTACCGGACGCAGGCCACGACGCCCCTCAAGGCGGAGCTCAAGGACGGCGAGAACGCTCTGGAGCCCTTACACATCAACACGAAATCGATGCAACCGGGTAGCTCCCCGGGCACGCAGGTGTCGATGAGGTAACGCCGTCGAGCGGGACGGATACGGAGCCGCGTTCGCCCGGTCGGTCCGGGCGAACGCGGCTCCGCCGGTTACCGGGGAGGTCGTCAGCGCTTCGCCGGCGGAACGTCCGGCGGGAACTGCGCGTGCAGCGCCTCCCGCGCGGCCTTCAGTTCCTTCGCGTACCTCTCGTCGCCGATCAGGTTGCGCACGTCCTTCAGACCAAGTCGCGGGTCGTAGTACTCCGCCGCGAGCAACTTCCCGCTCGACCAGTCGCGCCACTCCGTGTAGCGGCCGGCCGGCGTTCGGACGCTGTACCCCATGGCGTCCGGCACGGCCTTCTCGGTGCGGTCGAAGTAGGCCGGGCGCGGGTGCTGCGTGAAGGCCGTGCCCTTTCCGGGCCGCGCCGGGTCCGCGAGTACCGGAACCAGGCTCGTGCCCTCCAGCCCCGGCGGGTTCTTCAGCCCGCACAGTTCGGTGAGCGTCGGGAACAGGTCGACCAGTTCCGCGAACGCGGCCGTGCCCTTGCCCGCGGCCTTCGCGCCGGGCGTCGAGATGATAAGCGGCACGCGGGCGTCGAGCTCGAAGCACGAGGTCTTCCCCCACAGGTCGAACTCGCCGATGTGGTACCCGTGGTCCGAGACGAACACGACCACGGTGCGGTCGGTCAGTTTGTGTGCGTCGAGCGCCTTCAACACCTTGCCGACTTGCGCGTCCATGAAACTGATGTTGGCGAAGTAGCCGTGGCGCATCTCGGCGATCTGGGCCGCGTTCGGGGTGACGTTCTTCGGCGGGGCGCCGAGGATCTCGCGGCTGTCGTGGAACGCGACCGCCGGCGCGCCCGTGGGGCGCGGCGCGTCGAGCTTCGGCACCGCCTTCGGGTCGTACAGGTCCCAGTACTTTTTCGGCGCGTTGAACGGCGCGTGCGGCTTCCAGAACCCGACCGCCAGGAAGAACGGCCGGTCCTTCACCTCGCCGAGCACCTTCACCGCTTCGGCGGCCACGCGGCCGTCGTAGTACGCCTCGTCCGGCACGTCGCGGCGCTCGCACGTCGGCACCTTGCCGTACGCGCGGCCGATGTCGAGGGCCAGATTTGGCGGCAGGGCGCCCTTTACCTCGGGCACGTCGTCGCCGTGGTTGGCGTAGTGCAGGAACTCGTCGGCGCTCCACGAGCGGCGGTCGCCCCTCTCCTTCGTGTGCCAGTTGTGGAAGATCTTCCCGACGCCGCGGGTCTCGTAGCCGTGCTCCTTGAACCACTGCGGCAGCGTCTTCACGTCCGGATTCTTTTCGCGGAAGTGGAGGCCGTTCGACCATAGGTGCAGCGCGTCCGGCCGCCGACCCGTCAGGAACGACGACCGCGACGGGTTGCACACGGCCTGCTGACAGAACGCGTTGTCGAAGCGCCGCCCGCGGGCGGCGAGCGCGTCGATGTTGGGCGTCTTGGCGACCGAGCCGTAACAGCCGAGTTCGGCCCGCAGGTCGTCGGAGACGATGAACAGCACGTTCGTCTTCTCGGCCGCCCGCGCGCCCGGCGCGACAAGGAACACCGAGAGAAGGGAGAGGAACGGTCGCATGTGTGCCCCTTAGGCCGAGAGGACGGTCGCCGGTGAACGGCTCGTCCGGCGGGGCCGTGTTCGAGGTTGTTGAGCCGTCGGGCGAGCCGCTCCCGCTCGCCCTTCTTCACGAACTTGTCGGTGTCGGGCAACCCGGCTGCGGCCGACAGTTTCAGCGGGTTGAGACGGACCCGCATCCCGTGGTCCGTGCCGGGTGTGAGGGCGCGCATCGTCGCGGTTTGCCGGAAGCGCTCGGCCCGTTCCACCTCGGCGGACAACTTCGCAGGGTCGGCCGAGGGCGCCCCGGTCGTTGACCGTCGAGGGGGCGGCACCGTGAGACTTCCGTGAACGCGAAACCGCCCTCGTCCGGACGCGGTATCATATCTCATATGCGGCTGGCGCCTCTCGCGCCGACCGCCCCCGGTGGAGGTTCGCGGATGTCCCGGATGGCCCGGTTCACACAGGTCGGGTCCGCGGTCGCGCTCGTCGCGCTCGCCGCGGCACTGGTCGGGTTCGGCGGTGCGGGTTCCACGTGGGCGGCCGACCCCGCGGTCAGCACGGACCGGCTGAACAAGGAGATCGAGAACGTCACGTTCACCGACGCCGCGGGCAAGGCGTCTTCCCTGCGGGACCACGCCGGCAAGACCGCGACCGTCGTCGTCTTCCTCTCGTTCGACTGCCCCGTCTCCAACAGTTACGCCGCCACCCTCGCCGACCTCCACAAGAAGTACGGGGACAAGGGCGTCGGGTTCCTGGCGGTCGTTCCGACGGACGACGACGCGGCGAAGGTCGCGAAGAAGGCCGCGGAGTTCAAGTTGCCGTTCCCCGCGTTCAGCGACAGCAAGCTCGCCGCGGCCGAGGCGTTCAAGGCGGTCGTCACGCCCGAGGCGTTCGTGCTCGACCACAACCGCGTGCTCCGCTACCGCGGGCGGATCGACAACGCGTACTCCGGCCGGCTCAAGAAGAACCCGCAGGTCACCGAACACGACCTCGCGGCCGCGCTCGCGGCCGTCGTCGCCGGGAAGGACGTCGCCGCGCCCGCCACGCGCGCGATCGGCTGCCACATCGACCCGAAGGAGCGGAAGGTCACCTCCGAGGACGTGACGTACCACCGCGACGTCGCCCCGATCCTTCAGAAGCACTGCCAGAGCTGCCACCGGCCGGGCGACGTCGGGCCGTTCGCGCTCACGACGTACAGGCAGGCCGTGAACTGGGCGTCGGACATCGTCCACTACACGCAGTCGAAGGAGATGCCGCCGTGGAAGCCGGCCGGCGGGGTCGAGTTCTCCAACGCCCGCGCGCTGACGATCAAGGAACTCGACACGCTCGTCGCCTGGGAGAAGGCCGGGTGTCCCGAGGGCGATCCGAAGGACGCCCCGCCGCCCTTGAAGTTCGCCTCGGGCTGGCGGTTCGGCGAGCCGGACCTCGTGCTCGAAGTGCCGGAGGACTTCCACGTCGGCGCTGCCGGCAAGGACGAGTTCCGCGTGTTCGTGCTGCCCGCGAACCTGAAGGAAGACAAGTACGTCGTCGCCTACGAGGTGAAGCCGGGCAACGCCAGCGTCGTCCACCACACGCTCAACTACTTCGACGCGACCGGCACCGCGCGCAAGCTCGAAGAGAAGGAGAAGGCGCGCGCGAAGAAGCCGGACGAACAGGACAAGGGGCCGGGCTACTCCGTGGCGATGGGCATCGGCTTTTTGCCGCAACTGGTCAAGGCGCCGCGGCCGGACGTTCCGCCGGTGGGCGGGCTGGGCGGCTGGGCGCCGGGGCAGCTCGGCGTCCGGTACCCCGAGGGCTCGGGCACGCTCTTACCGAAGGAGTCGGACATCCTGCTCCAGGTCCACTACCACCGCACCGGCAAGCCGGAGAAGGACCGCACGAAGATCGGGCTGTACTTCGCGAAGGGGCCGGTCGGGAAGCCCTGGAACACGCTGGTGATTACGGGCATGTCGCCGATCTCGTTCATCCCCGCGGGGAAGGCCGACCACAAGGAGAAGGGGTCGGGTTGGCTCACCGGCGACGCGACGGTCTACAGCGTGATGCCGCACATGCACCTGCTCGGCAAGAGCGTGAAGATCACCATGACCCCGCCCGACGGCGCGCCGCAGGTGCTCGTGGACATCGACCGCTGGGATTACAACTGGCAGGAGACGTACTGGCTGGCGAAGCCGATCGCGGCCAAAGCCGGCACGCGGTTCGACATCGAGGCGGTGTTCGACAACAGCGCGAAGAACCCGAACAACCCGAGCGTGCCGCCGAAGCTGGTGACCTTCGGCGAGGAGACGACCAACGAGATGCTCTTCGGGTTCCTGGGCGCGGTGCCCGCGGGTAAGGAGCGCGTGCGGCTCTTGCGCGAACCGCCGGCGCCGAAGAAGTGATGTGGTGCCGAGTTCCGGGTGCGGGGTGCTGAGAACGGCAGAAGGCCAGAGGCGATCCCGCTTCTGGCCTTCTGCCGTTCTCAGCGCTCAGCACTTCGAGCTGTCCCACCACTTCACCCACTCTTCCCACGTCACGCGGCGGGTCAGCGCCCCGAAGCCCGGCTCCTCCGGCGCGTCGAACGTGCGCGCGCGGCCGTCGAAGCGCGCCGCGGCGGCCAGGTCGAGCAGCCCGCGGAGCGCGAACACGAACACCGCCCGCTGCGCGTAGGTCAGCTTGTCCGCCCACCCCACGCGGGCGACGCTCGCGTCGATCTGTTCGTCCACGTTCTCCAGGGCGAGAACGAACGCGTCGTGACCCAGCGCCGGGGCCGCGAACGCGACCTCCGCGCGCCGGACCCCGAACCGAACCCCGTGGACCTCCACCTCGACCCCGCCCCATTCGGGGCAGCCGGCCAGGAGCGGGACGAGCTCGCGCTCCGCGAACCGGTGAACCCCCTCCGCGACGTGTTCGAGTTCGTGGTGCAAGTACGCGAGCTTCGTTCGGTCGCCCGCTTCGAGCGCCCGGCGCGACTTGCGGTGGATCTTGGGCACCGTGCCGGAGTGGAACCCCGGCCGCAACAGCCCGCGGATCGATTCGCCGTGCGACCCGACCGTCGCCGGCTTCAGTTTCGGGGAACGGTTCGCGGCGTATAACCGCCAGTTCTCCTTCAGCTCCCACGCGATGAACCCGAAGATGCCGGGGATGCCGTTGACGACCATGCTGACCTGACCGACCGTCCACCCGGTCCACTCCGCCAGCGTCGGCACCATCGGCCAGATCACCTTGTGCGACACCGTCACGACCGGGAAGTGCTTCACCGGGTTCACCTGGGGCTCGACCAGGAGGTAGAACACGAACCGCGTCACGTAAGCGATCGGGAACCAGACCAGCCCCAGGACCGCCTTCAGCGCGAGCGAGCCCTGCGAGTCGCCGCCGCGGAACCGCATCCACTCGTCCACCGCGTACAACTGCCGCTCCACCCAGTTCGCCAGCATCCGGAACCAGTCGATAATGGCGCCGACGAGCCCCGGCAACAGGTTCACGCGCACCTGCCGCCACCAGTCCGAGAGCACCTCCGCGATGCGGTCCTGGATCACCCACCCGAACGGCATGTTGTAAAAGGCCAGGAGGAAGACGAAGACGGTCCAGCCCCACCAGACGAGCAGGTGCAGGGGCGCGCCGCCGATGAACGCGATGCCGAGGGCGATCAGGCTCAGCATGAGCGGGGTGGCGAAGTGGCGGTGCAGGAACCGCGCGGTGCCGGACAGCCGGATCGCCCGCACCGCGCGCGAGCGCCACAGCCCCGCGGGGACGTCCCAGAGCAGGCCGCGCACGGCCCGCCACACGTACCCGAGCGCGAGGAACACGGCGCGGCGGAACGGCGGGACGTGAAACACCAACAGCAGGAACGCGCCGAACCCCAGGATCGTCGGCCAGCGGATCAAAACCGACCCGTGGTGCTCCTTCTCCGGCTTCTGCCGCGCCGCGGACGAGGTGAACAGTTCCTCGGCCAGTGCCACCCGCGCGGACTGTTCCTCCTTGATCCGGTCGAACGCGTTCGGCGGGGGCGGGGGCGGTTCCGGATCGTCGATGTAGAACTCCAGCGTCTCCTCGTCGAACTGCCAGTCCCCGGCGATCACCTCCGGCGCCGGGGCGGGCGCCGCGGGCGCGACCGGGACGGGGCCGGGCGGCTTGGGCACCGCGACCGGCGGGGCCGCGGACCGCGCCGGCGGCGTCGGGCCGAACGACCGCGACACGAGCTTCCCGACCTTCGCGCCCATGTGCCGCAGCTCCTCGGCGAACATGAGCGTGAGGAACGCGCCGCCGAACGGCAGCGCGAGGTAGAGCGTCAGCGCGCGGCCCCACGTCGTGCCGAAGAACACCGCGACGAACCGCTGGATCCACCGCAGGTAGAACTCGCCGCGCCGGTACACGCCGTCGAGCGCGTACGCGAGCCGCGTGTCGGCGCGCAGGAGCGGGTCGCCGCCCACGAACTCGGACGCGCCGGTGAGGTCGGGCAGCTTCAGCTGGTTGCGGGCCACCGCGTCGCGCAGGTCGCCGATGCGGAGGTAGCCGCGCTCGCACACGCGGTCGAGCAGTTCGGCGACCAGCTTGTCGCGCCCGACCTCCTCCACGCGATCGGCGGGCACGAGCCCGGCCGCGGTGATCTCGCCGACGATGACGGGCGCAAACGCGTGACGGATCGCGTGCTCCTGCCGGTGGATCTCGTGGTGCATGAGCCGGTCGAGCCGCAGCTGCTCCGGCTCGGCCAGACCCGCCCGGAGCAGCTGCTGGTGGGCCTTGCGGAAGGCCATCAGCATCATCACCGGGCGGGCGCGGGGCAGGTGCCGGCGGAGCGGGCGCCGGCCGAACGTGCGGAGGTACTCCGGCAGGTCGACCGCGTACACGTCGCGCGCGTAGTCGGCCGGGATGCGCTGGAGCTCGTACAGGCAGCGCGCGGCCCGCGGCCAGACGCCCCGCGCCGCGAGCGGCAGCAGCGGGCCGAGCGACTGGCGCCACTCCTCGCGCGTGTCCGCGTCCCACTCCAGCAGGTCGCCGAGCCGGTCGACCAGTTGCCGGAGCGCGGCCAGCGCCGCTTCCATCGCGCGCTCGCGGTCGAGCCCCTGCGCGGCGCCGGCCGCCTGCGTGCGGAGGATCGCGGCGCGGACGACGTTCTTCTTCTGCTCCGCGTCGTCGGCCTTCCGAAGCAGTGCGGCCACCCCCCCCGGCGGCGGCACGGTCGATTCGGCGGCCGCGGGTGTCGGTGGCGCGGACCAGCGCTCGTCGGGCGCCGGCTCGCGCTCGGGGTCGGCGGCCCCGGCCGGGCGCGACGCCGCGAACAGCGCCTCCCCGTCCACGTCCGCCTTGAGGGCGTCGCGGACGGTGGGGCCGTGGGGCAGGGCGGGGAAGAACTCCTCGGCCGCGTGCGCCGTGAAGTGGGCGAGGTCGAGGTACACGGCCGCGAACGTGCGGTAGACGTCCACGTCGCCGGCCGCGGGCGAGGCGAGGTGTTCCGATTCGAGGACGAAGCGGATCTCGCGGGCCGCGGCCGGGCCGTGGCGGTTGAGCCGGTCGCGGCACAGCTCCGCGGTCAGCGCGCCGGACGCGACCTTCAGGTCGATCGCGTTCATCACCGCGGCGCGGAACAGGACGCGCCAGTAGACGCGGGGCTGCTCGGGGCGGGGGCGGTCGGAGATGAGCCGGTCGTCGGGGCCGGTGACGAGCAACAGCCGCGGCTCGGTGCCGACCGTGGTCTCGCGCGGGAGCACGTCGGCGGCGGCGAGGTCGGCGCGGGTGAGCCAGAACGGCAGCTCGGTGTTCGTGGGCAACGGCCGCCCCCGGTCGATGAGGAAGTGCAGGATCTGGCGCAGGTGGCGCTCGTGGACGAGCCGCAGCGCCGGCTCGACGCGCCGCAGATCCGGTTCGTAACTTTCGGCGTGGGACAACGATCGGTCCTCGTGCGACGTGAAGGCTACCCACGATCTTCCGCGAACGCGGCCCCGGGTCAAGTCCGGCGTTTGCCCCGAAGCGCGCCGCGGTCGCTCGGCCCGTCGCGTAGAATGGACTGAACGGATCGTAGCCCTCGCCGCCCTTCCCGGAGCCGTGCCAATGCCGGACTTCCCCAAGTTGCACCGCCCCTGGCTCGTCGCCGTCTGGCCGGGCATGGGGCACGTCGCGCTCAACGCGGGCGTGTACCTGCTCGCCAAGCTCGGCATGACCGCGGTCGCGGAATTCGAGGGCGGCGACCTGTTCGACGTGACCCAGGTGGACGTCAAGAACGGGGTCGTCCAGCCGGCGCGCCGGCCGCGGAACCGGTTCTTCGTGTGGACCGACCCGAACAAGCGGCACGACCTGGTCGTGTTTCTCGGCGAGGCGCAGCCGCCGGTCGGCAAGTTGCCGTTCTGCCGCCAGGTGATCGAGTACGCGCGCGAGCTGGGCGTCGAGCGGGTCGTCACGTTCGCCGCGATGGCGACACAGATGCGGCCGGAGCACCGGTCGCGCGTGTTCGGGGCGGCCACCGACACCGAGGGCGTCGCGGAGCTCCGCGACCTGGATCTGAAGATCCTCGAAGACGGGAACATCGGCGGGCTCAACGGCGTGCTCCTGGGGGCGGCGGCCGCGAGCGGGCTCCGCGGGAGCTGTTTCCTGGGCGAGATGCCACAAGTGTTCGCACAGGTGCCGTTCCCGAAGGCGTCGCTGGCGATCCTCGAAGCGTTCCAGCGGCTCACCGGCGTCGAGGTGGACCTGGGCGAACTGGCCGAGCAGGCGCGGGCGGTGGAGGAGCAACTCGGCGAGCTGCTCAGCCGCGTCGAGCAGCAGTACGGGCAGCCGCCCGGCGCGCCGGACGAGGACGAGGAGGGGAGCGAGTACGTGACCGACGACGAGGACGAGGACGGAGAGCCGGACACCGAGGGCGAGGCCGACGCGGGCGAGGGCTACCGGTACGAGGGGCCGGACGAGCCGGTGCCGACGCCGACGGTGGCGCGGATCGAGGAGCTGTTCGCGCGGGCCGCGCAGGACCGGTCGAAGGCGTTCGAGTTGAAGCGCGAACTCGACCGGCTCGGTCTGTTCAAGCAGTACGAGGACCGGTTCCTCGACCTGTTCAAGCACCCGGAGTGAGTTCGGGGGTACGGCCGCCGGAGTTGTCGGTCCGGTGCGCGCGGTTACTACCGACCCCGCACGCCGCGCATATCATTAACGGGATTCACC
>JAFKJJ010000119.1:18509-23367 GCA_017306025.1 Planctomycetota bacterium | reverse complement strand
TTTGAGAGCGCCCGCACCAGGAGCGCGACCGAGGCCGCGACACTGCTCCGCACGCAAGGGGCGTTCCTCGCGCGTTCCGAACGCGCGGCGATGCTCAACGCGATCGCCTACCAGTTGCTCCGCCAGCGACAGGCCGCGTCGCTCGCCGACCTGCGCCGGATTCGGGCCGACTGGAACGCGATCGGCCCCGGCGCGGGCCTCGACCCGATCGTCGCGATGGAACTCGAAGCGGCCGAGTCCGCGGCCGAGCGGTTACTGTTGGCCGAAATCCTGCAACTGATCCGCGACGGCCGGTTCACCGACGCGGCCGACAAGATCGGTGCCCTCGAATCGCCGCGCCACCTGCCGGCCGCCGTTGTTCAATCGCTGCCCGGGCTGCGCGACGAGCTCCGGCGCGCCGACCCGCTCGTTCGGATGAGGGCGCTCTTGAACGAGAAGGGCATTTCATTTCGAGCGGTGTGGCAACCGGCCGCGAAGGTGCCACGGGAAGCGTTACCCGACGCGGTGGTGCGCCCCGCAATGGCGTGGAGCGCGCTCGACGGCGCGCGCGGACTGTTCGCCGGGGACGCCGATAGTGCAACGTATTCCGTCGAGCACTTCGAATCGGCCTTGAAGCGCGTGGCCGACACCGCCGGGGCCGAACTCGCGGGCAAGCTCCGCGTCGAGGCGGCCGCGCGACTGTTTCTCGGCAACCGTCCGAAGGATTCCGCCGAACTGCTCGAAGGGGCCGTGGAGCCGGTACACGCGGCCGCGGTTCTCGGCGACCTGCGCGCCGCGGTCCTCGGGCGCGGCGAGATCGTTACGCCGCAGGTCGCGGCGCTCGTGCCCGAAACGCTCACCGGGCCGCCCGCATACGCGGCCGCGGTGCTCCCACCGGATCAGCTCGCGAAGTGGAAGCCGCCTTCGCGCAAACCCGGCGTAACGACCGTGGACGCCGCCATTGCAGAGCAGCGGAAACAGTTAACAACCGCGGTGAGCACGGAAGCCGACGCGGCAACGGCAAAGGTGGCCGTCGCGGCCGATGTCGTTCGCGCCGCGCTGGCCGCGGAGGCCGCGCCGCTGAAAGAGTTTCTGGAGAAGGTCGAGGCGGTTCGCGGAAAGCCGCTCTCGATGCCGCTGGAGCACCAGCTCGCGACGGTGGCCGGCACGCGCGGTCTGACCGTCGCGGAGACGGTCGGCGTGCTCGCGGCCGACGCCGACCGGCCCGCGTCCGCGGCGCGGTTGCTCGCGGCCGTGCCGGTGCTCACCAGCCCCGGCGCGTTCGCGGCGGTGGTGGAGGTGTCGGGCCGCGCCCCGGCCGCCTTCACCGCGCACCCGGATGCCGGGTTCAAGGTGCCGGCCGGTGCGAACCGCGCTCGCGTGCGCGACGCCGTGGCCGCCGTCTTGGGGGCGTACGCCGCGAAGGCCGCCGCGGGACAGGACCCGCCGCAACCGGATCGTGCCGAACTCGAAACCGAAGTCGCGAAGCGGCTCGGCGTCGCGGCGGACGCGCTCCGGCCGGCGGAGTTCGTTCAGGCGCTGCTCGACGTGTGCCGCGACCGGGCGGACGATCACACGCGACTCGGTGCCGCGGGCCAAGCGCTGGACGAACTGATCGCGGACATCGAACAGGCCCGGGGCGACGAGGACGACGCGGAGCTGCGGGACGCGTTTGCGATCGCCAAGACGCGCCGGGTGTCGGTGCGGTTCGATCGCAAGCGCGCCGAGATCGGGGCGGTGGTCGGGTGCCAGTTGCTCGGCGCGTACGGCGCCGCGGCCCGGCCGGCGGCCGAATGGCTCGGCGCGCAGGGCGAAGACCGGCCGTGGCGCGCGGCCGCGGCGCGCGCCCTCGCGCGCGTCGCCGGGGACCGGTGACCCGTTGTTCTTCCCCGCGGTCGGTCATTCGAGTATTCTCTGGTCACCCATGCAAGCGACCTCGCTCACCCTCCTCGACCGCCTCCGCCAGCCGAACCCGACCGAGGCGTGGAACCAGTTCGCGCAGTTGTACACGCCGCTCCTCATCGTCTGGGCGAAGGGACTGGGCCTTCAAGACGCCGACGCCGCCGATCTCGCCCAGGACGTGCTCCTCAAGGTCATGCGCGTCCTCCCGACGTACCAGCGCAAGCCGGGCGAGATGTTCCGCGGGTGGCTGTTCGCGGTCGCCCGGAACGAGGCCGCCGACTTCCGCCGGCGCCGGGCCACGCGCCCGCTCCCGGGTCCGGACGGCCTGTCCGGCGCGGCCGAGAACGCGCCCGAGGTGAGCGACGCGGACTACCGCGCGCACCTGGTTCACCGCGCGCTCGAACTGATCCGCCCGGACTTCGGCGCCGAGACGTGGGCCGCGTTCGCCGGGCTGATGCTGGAGAACCGCCCGGCCGCCGAGGTCGCGGCCGCGACCGGACTGACCCCCAACGCGGTCTATCTGGCGCGGCACCGCGTCCTCACGCGGCTGCGGGAGGAACTGGGCGACGTGCTCTCCTGAAGAATCCGAACGGTTTCGCGAAAGTAACGACCGGCCCGCTTCGTTGTTCGGGTGAGCTACCGGAGTCACGCTTATGCCGGCCACACCGCGCCCGTCCATTTACAACCTACAACGGTTCCTGCTCGGCACGCTGTCGCCGGCCGAGGCGGCTTCGGTCGCGGCGTGGGTGGAGAGCAGTCCCGACGCGGCCCGCGCGCTGGCCGGGGTCGCCGCGCACGACGCGCTGACGAAGGCGGTCGCAGGCGCGGTCGGGGTGAGACCGCCGCTGGCGTCACGGGTGTCGCGGGTCGTGGGGAACGTGACCGGCTCGTACGTGCCGGCCGCCGAGTCGGTGCCCGATGTGAACGAGCAGACGCGGCCCTCCGGCCCTACGGCCGCACGGTTCGGCGTGCCGAACGCGCTCCCGGAGCGAATCGGCCCGTTCCGCGTGGTCCGCGAACTCGGTCGCGGCGGCATGGGCGTCGTGTACGAGGCCGTGGAAGAACAACTCGGCCGCAAGGCCGCGGTGAAGGTGCTCGCCCCGGACTGGGCCGCCAACGCCGAGGCCCGGCAACGGTTCTTGCGCGAGGCCCGCGCCGCCGCGGACCTCAAGTCCGATCACATCGTGACCATCTACCAGGTGGGTGAGGCGGACGGCCTCCCGTTCCTGGCGATGGAGTTCATCGAGGGGGTGACGCTCGAAACGTGGCGCAAGACGCGCTCCGCCCCGGTCGCGGTCGAAGAGGTGATGTGGGCGGCCCGCGAGCTCCTCTCCGGGCTGTCCGCGGCGCACAAGAAGGGGCGCGTTCACCGCGACATCAAGCCCGCGAACGCCATGATCGAGCGCGCGACGAACCGGGTGAAGATCCTCGATTTCGGGCTGACGCGCGGGGCCGGCGAGGGAGAGTTGCTCACGAGCGTCGGCCGCGTCCTCGGCACGCCCGCGTTCATGAGCCCCGAACAGGCGAACGGAAAGGCGGTCGACCCGCGGTCCGACCTGTTCAGCGTCGGGGTGACGCTTTACGCGCTGGTAAAAGGCCACTCGCCGTTCCGGCGGGACACGGTGGTGGCCACGTTGCTCGCGGTGGCGACCGAGCACGTGCCGCCGCTGGCCGAACTGCCGGCGCCGCTTAGCGCGTTCGTCGCGCGGCTCATGTCGAAGAACCCGGACGACCGACCCGCCGACGCGGGCGCGGCGCTGGCCGAACTGCGGGCGCTCGGCGCGCCGATCCCGGACGAGGACGAGATTGTGCGCCGCCCGCACCGGACGCGGAACCGGATTTTGCTCGCGATCGCGGCGGTGCTGCTCGCGGCGACGGTGGTACTCGTCGCGGGAGAGAGGGGTGACAAGCTCCGATCGAGCAAAGACGAGCCGAGAAACACCCAAGAACTACCCCCTCCGAAGCCACCTGGCCCGATGGCGAAGGGCTCGCGGGTACAGGTTCCGTTCCAAACGGGCGGGTACAGCGATACCTGGACCGACACCCGCCCGTCGATCATCCCGCGCGGGAGAACGGGGACGATCATTGAGTTCCCCAACGACAAGACACGCTGCCGAGTCCGACTCGACACCCCCAAGAAGGACGAGGTATGGATTTATCGCGAGTACCTGGAGGTTGTGGCCGAGGACGCGAGCGTGCCCGCGCCTGCGGGGGACGAACCGGGCACGCTCAAGCCCGGGGAGACGTACAAGGACGAACTTACCGAACACATGAAAGCCACCCACGGCTCCGTCTACTCGACCATTGCCGGGTGTTACGGAGTCGATCTGCCAATCAGACTGAAGGCGCGCCAGAGCGTGATCATCTCCGCTACTGTGGCGGGAAAGGGCCGGCGGGTACTCATCGGGCTTTCTGATCGCACCGATAAGTTATTGGGCGGCACACGCCTTTGGGGCGATAGGGCGATCAAATACCCTCACGACGAGGTGCCGGCCGACGGAACGTACAAGATCACCGTCATCTCCGATCTGGTCGGGCCGTTCACGCTCGACGTGTCTCTGGTACCGTAGAAGCGCCGCGCGGACGTTTGCGGAAAAGCGATTACGGACCGTTCGTCAAACGCAGCGTCACGCGGTGCGGGCGTCCGTCGGGCGCTCGCCGGTGATGAGCCGGGCCGTGCGGTTGCGCGTCACGTAGTTCCAGAACCACTGGAACAGTACCAGCACGCGGTTCTCGAACCGGGCCAGGTACAGGATGTGGATGAACAGCCACGCGAGCCACGCGAGGTAGCCGCTGAACTTGAACCCGTGGCTCTCGGCCACCGCCTTCGCCCGCCCGATCGTCGCCATCGTCCCCTTGTCGTTGTAGCGGAACGGCCCCTTCGGCGTTTCGCCCTTCAGGCGCCGCACGATCACCCCCGCGACGTACTCGCCCTGCTGCATCGCGACGGGGGCGAGCCCCGGCAGCGGCTTGCCGT
>JAFKJJ010000119.1:0-18371 GCA_017306025.1 Planctomycetota bacterium | reverse complement strand
ACGTGGTCCGGCTCGATCGCGACCACGTGCGCGTCGAGACGGGTCTCGATGCCCAGGTCGGCGAGCGACTTCAGCGCCTTCTCGCTCAGCGTCGGGTGGAACGCGCCGAGCACCCGCGTCTGCCCCTCGACCAGAATGACGCGCGCGGCGGACGGGTTGAAGTTCCGGAAGTCGGCGCGGAGCGTGTGCCTGGCCAGCTCGCTGATCGCGCCGGCCATCTCGACGCCGGTCGGGCCGCCGCCGACCACCACGAACGTGAGCAGCCGCGCGCGCTCCGCGGGGTCGGCGGCGCGCTCGGCCCGCTCGAACGCCGACAGCACGCGGCGCCGGATCTCGGTCGCGTCTTCAATGGTCTTGAGCCCCGGCGCGCGGTCGGCCCACTCGCCGTGCCCGAAGTAGTGGTGCGTCGAACCGGTCGCCACGATGAGCGAGTCGAACGGGACCCGGGCGCCGTCCTTGAGGAGAACGGCCTTCGCGTCGAGGTCGACGCAGCGGTGCCGCGATGTTGGCCGGCGACAGCGCGCCGGTGGCGACCTGATAGAGCAGCGGCTGGAACAGGTGGAAGTTGCGGCGGTCGATGAGCGTGACGTGCGTGGGCGTCTTGTCGAGCGCCTGGGCCGCGAGCAGCCCGCCGAACCCGCCGCCGACGATGACCACCCGGTGGGCCGTTGTTCCGTCTGACATGGCCGAATGCCTCCACGGTGTCGATGGAGTGAGCATTCTACGAACGCGGCACGCGACCGACGGCCGGTACGCACAGCGCGAGCGCCGCCGGCGCGACCCACCAGTACGCGTGCAAGGCGCCGACCCACACGAACGACGCGGCGGTGATCGCGGCCTGTCCGCACACGAGTGCCGCAGCGAGTGCGAACCGCCCCTCGCCGACGAGCCGCGCCGCGGCCCACACGACCGGCACGAGCAACACGGGCAGGTCGAAAATCCAACCGCCGTAGGGCGTCGCGATTAACGATGCGGCCACAACGAGCGGCAGCGCGCGTTGCCAGTCGAACGCCGCGCCCTTCCACACGCGGTACGCGAGGGCGCCCGTACACGCGACCGCGCACGGCACGAACTGCACCCAGAAGTGCCCCGGCGCGAGCCACACCCGCAGCCAGTACGCCGGCACCGGCAGCATCCAGGCGGAAAGCGGGATCGCGCCCTCCGCGGGGCGCCGGGCGGCTTCGACGAACTGCCCGATCACGGACGGGTTCGCCGCGACCGCCGCGCCGAGTGCGAGCGCGACTACCGCGGCGCCCGCCACCAGCGCCTTCGCCCCGCGGCGCGTGACGACATCGGCGACGAGCAGCACCCCGAAGCACGCGAGCAGGTGCGGCTTCAGCGCGGTGAGCGCGGCGCACGCGCCGGCCGCGAGCGGCATCCCCCGGCGCCGGAAGTGCAGAAACCCCGCAAGGCCGAGCAGTATGAATCCGGTGTTCTGTCCGTACGCGACCAGCCACCACGTCCCGACGAACGAGATCGCAACCCCCGCGGCGCACCAGCGGTGCCCCTGGCGTGGTCCGGTCACTCCGTGACCGGAACCGGCGAACCCGGTCACGGAGTGATCGGACCACGCAGGACAATACACCCTCCACAGCAGATCGCACGCGGCGAACACCGACACGAACTGCAGCCCGGCCCACAGGAGCGCGGCCCACCGCGGCGGAAACGCCCCGAGCGGCATGTACACCGCGAGCGCCGACGGCGGGTTCCACATCATCACCGCGTGCTCGCGGGCCGGGTCGGCGAGTTGCTGTTCGGCGAGCAGTTCGTCGGGATGGTAGGGGTTGCCGGCGCGCAGGTTCACGCGGCCAGCGGCCCAGTATTCGAGGAAGTCTCGCGGCATCAGAAAGCCGGGCGTGCGAACGACCGTGTCCGCGGCGAACAGAAGTACCGCGCCGCCCACGAGCAGCACCAGAAGCGATCGAGCGCGTTGCGACATGCGAAAAGTTTATCGGGCGGGGAGCGATCGCACGCGGCGGATTGCGTCCGCATCGCCGGTGAGATCGAACACGTACAGGCAGCCGCCCAGCACCGCGGTCGGTTCGCGGGTGCGGAGCCACGCGAACGTGTCCGGGTCGTTCAAATAGATGCCGAGCAGGTTGTTCGCGCTCACGACGAGGACGTGCCGCGGCGCGTCCGGCGGGACGGGTTCGCCGCCCGGTTCGCCGACGCGGCCGTAGGTGGGCAGCGGCTGGAAGCGGATGCCGTACGCTTCGGGCCGGTCGGTGCCGAAGTACGAGAGGTAAATCACGTCCGGGCCGTTCGCGGCGAGGTACTGCTTCAACTGCGGGAGCGCCTGCCCCCAATCGACGTTCGAATCCGCGACGTGCCGGATCGCGTCGCGCGGTCCGCCGGCGACCTCGTTGAAGTACGCGAGCGGGAACGGGTCGTGTCGCGCGGCCGACCGCGCGGCGAGCGCGACGCACAGGAACAGGAGCAACCGGTTCACGAACCGCTCGGGCGCCTCGCTACAGTCGCGCTCGCGCCGGTCGCAGGCGACGCGGACCGGACCGGCCAGCCTCGCCGCAAGGACGTACAGGAACGGCAGCACCGGCAACACGACGCGCACGCCGAGGTCCACGCGCGAGTACGACGCGAGCGCGAAGAACACGACCGGCGGCACGAGCAGGAACGCCGACCGCGGGGCGTGCCGGAGAGAGCCGAACAGGCACGCGGCCGCCACGCCGAGCAGCAACCCGACCGGCAGCTTCAGCGGGAGCAGCACGAGGAAGTAGTGATACCAGCCGGTGCGCGAGAGAGAGCCGTTGAGGTACATCATCCCGTCGCCGTGCTCGGCCCGCGTGAGCTGGAACTTCAGCCCGCGGCCCCACTGGTCGAAGTGGACGAACCCGTAAGTCGCGGCCAGTGTCACGAGCGCGATCAGCCCGAGCCGGAACGCGATTTCGATCGCGGCGCGGCGGTGGGACGTCTCCGCGGGCGAGTTCGGCAGCGCCAGCCGTCCGCCGTGGAGCACGTACACGAACCCGGCCGCGCCGATGCCCGCGACCGCCGCCAGCGCGGAGAACTTCGAGCCGAGCGCGAGTCCCAGCGCGACGCCCGCCGCGATCAAGAGCCCGCGCGACGGCCGTGCGGCGTATTCCCACAGTAAATAGCACGACAACAGCGAGAAGAGCGTCAGCCCGGTGTCGGTGGTCAGCACGCAGGACAGCGCGAGCAGGTTCGGGTCGGACGCCGCGAACGCGCACGCGGCGACGCCCGCGAGCCGCGAACCCCACACGCGGAACGACCACCAGCCGGCGAGCAGCACCACCGCACAACCCAGCGCGAGGTTCACGCGGCGGGCCGGGTCGAGCAGTTCGCGGGGCTCGCGGCCGGAGTTGAAGAGGAACGCGGTGCCGATGTACCAGTGGTCATCGTTTGTGGCGGCCGCGACGTCGTGCGGGTACGGCGGTCGGTCGCCGAACATCAGGGGGGCGGCCCAGAGGAGCTTCAAGAGCGGCGGGTGTTCGGGGTTCAGTTTGAAACGGCCGGTCGTCCAGTAGGAGTAGCCGGCGGCGAGGTGGACCGGCTCGTCGAACGTCGGGCCGTTGGCCGCGAGGAACGCTTCGCCGCGGGACCAGAACCACGCGAGCAGTGCCGCGACGGCCGCGGCCGCGAGGAGGTTGCGCGCCATCGGTCAGACCCCGGACGGGATCGCGGCCGGCGCGCCGCGGCGGTGCGCCCGCTCCGCAGAGAGGAGGCACCCGGCGAACACCGGAGCGACCCAGACGTACGAGTGCAAGGGCGCCTGCGCCCCCGTCATGACGACCACCGCGACGTTCGCAACGGCGAACGCGGTGGCCGCCGCACCGACCGACGCGAGGCCGATCCCGCGCGCGTCCAGCCGCGCCGCGACCGCGACGACCGGAATCAGGAACAGCACCTGATCGGACGGCCAACTGCCGTAGGGGGCGACGATCAGCGACACCGGGACGAGCCACGGGAGCACCGCCGGCCACCGCGCGGGATTCCCGGTACGCCACCAGTAAACGGCGAAGCACAGGGTCGCCGCGGCACAGGGGACGACCTGGACCCAGAACGGCCGGCCGGGGACCGCGTGCCGCACCCACGCCCCGACGGTCGGGTTGAACCAGTCGCCCAGCCCGGGGTGGTACCGCGAGCCGCCGCTCGTGGCCGCGGCGAGGTACTCGCCCCACACGGACGGGTTGAACAGGGTCGCGACGGCCGCGGCGCCGCCCAGCGCGAGCGCGCCACCGAGGACCACCCGGCGCCCGAAGCCGGAGCGGGCGGCGTCGATCAGCAGCCCGACCGCGAACAGGACTAGGAGGTGCGGCTTGAGCGCCGCCAGCGCCAGGAACGCGCCGCCGAGCACCGGCCGGTTCGCGCGGTGCGCGACCAGGAAGCCGGTCAGCCCGAGGAGCAACAACCCGCCGTTCTGCCCGCCGACCGTCTGCCACCACACAGGCCCCGAGCCGAGGGCGAGGGTGACCGGCACCCACCAGCGGGCGGCCGGCCCGCCGTAGAATTGCCAGATCACGACCCCGGCGGCGGCGATCAGCGCCAACTGCCCCAGCCCCCAGACCAGTTGCGCCGCGTCGATCGGCAGGACTCCGAGCGGCATGGCAACGGCCAGGCCCCACGGCGGCACCCACATCATCGAGGCGTAGCCGTCTGGGTGTTCGGGGGTACGGCTGTCGGGCATCCGGTTCGCGACCTGGAGCGCGTACATCCGCTCGGCATCGTAGGGGTTCTGGCCGTCCGCGTTCAACCGGCCGGCCGACCAGACCTGGAGGAAGTCGTGCGGGCGGGGCATCGCCGGGTCGCTCACGTAGTCGTGGGCGAGGCGGAGACCGCCCGCCGAGAGCAGGACCAGCGCCAGCGCGCCGGCCGCGGCGCGGGGGCGTCCGACGTGTGCGGGGGGCGCCACCGGTGCCGACATTTCGCGTCCCATTCGTTCCCGCCGGGATCTTTTCTGCGAGCATAGAACGCGGTTGCGGCCCGCGCGGCGGATTCTCGCATCAGAACGCGGCCCGATAGATGTCCAGGATTTCGCCCTCGCTCTGGGGCATCCGCGGGTTGACGCGCATGAGGCGCTTGATGGCGAACGCCTTCGCCGCGAACACCGGCAGCATCTCCTCTTTCACCCCGATGTCGCGGAGACGGAGAGGAATGCCGATGTCGGCGCGGAGCTGCTCGATCGCCCGGAGCGCGGCTTCCGCGCTCTCTTCCGGAGCCGCCGTCATCCCCATCTGTCGGCCGAGCAGCCAGCCGATTTGCGACGTGAGCTCCACGCGCTTCGGGAGGTTGAATCGCATCACGAACGGGAGCAGGAGTCCGTTACCCGCGCCGTGTGAAACGTGAACCGCGCCGCCGACGGGATATTCCATCGCGTGAACCAGAGCGACACCGGAGTTCGAGAACGCGAGCCCCCCGAGCGTCGCGGCCAGCGCCATTCCGTCGCGGGCTTCGAGGTCGGAGCCGTCCTTCACCGCGCGCTTCAGGAACTGGCCGATCAGCGTGATCGCCTCGCGCGCCATCGCGTCCGCCATCGGGTTCTTGCCCTGATACACGCTCTTCTCGCCGCTCGGTAGCGGGAAGTCGTCGTTGTTGACGGCGCAGAAACCTTCGATCGCATGCGTGAGGGCGTCGATGCCCGAATCGGCGGTCACCTTCGGCGGGCAACTTACTGTGAACAGCGGGTCGACGATCGCGGCCGCAGACACTTCCGAACCGGTTCCCGCGGTCGTCGGGACGCAAATCAGTGGCTTCACCGGCCCCGGTACCCGGCAGTCGCCGGTGTAGTCGAGCGGGTCGCCACCGTGCGCCAGAACGAGAGACACCAGTTTGGCAGTGTCCATGTTGCTGCCACCGCCCAACCCGATGATGACGTCCGGGTTGAAGTCGCGCGCCGCCGCGACGCACTCGCGGACCAGTGCGACGCCCGGCTCCGGGGTGATCTTGTCGAAGTGTGCGAACGGGACGTTGAGGGCTGTCAGCGGCTCGGTGGTCTGCGCGAGCAGACCGGCTTTCACGAGGATCGAGTCTGTGACGACGAACGCGCGCTTCGCGCCGAGCCGCTCGCACGCGTCGCGGAGGTGAATCCGAACCGCGTTTCGGCCGAAGAACAGTGTGCCGGCTGAGGAGAAGGACCAGGTTCGCATCAGAAGTTCGGGGGTCGGAAGTCGGGGTCAGAAAGACGGCCGCGCCGCCAGTTCGGGGCAGTATAATCCGCATGTCGCCCGGGGGCACTTCCGTTTGTGCCCTATCGAACTTGTCTCCAGATTCTCAACTCGTGCCATGCGTATCGGCATCCTCACCATCTCCGATCGGGCCAGCCGCGGCGTGTACGAGGACCGGGGCGGGCCGGCGATCCGCGAGTGCCTCACCGAGTTCCTCTCGTGCGAATGGGAACCGCACGCGCTCGTCATCCCCGACGAGCAGGAACAAATCGAGGCCACGCTAAAGGCGCTGTGCGACGACGAAGGTTGCTGCCTCGTGGTCACGACCGGCGGCACCGGCCCCGCGAAGCGGGACGTGACGCCCGAGGCCACCGCGGCCGTGTGCGAGAAGATGCTGCCAGGCTTTGGCGAGCTGATGCGAGAGGTTTCGCTGAAGTCGGTACCGACCGCGATCCTCTCGCGCCAGACGGCCGGCATCCGGGGCAAGTCGCTGATCGTGAACCTGCCCGGCAAGCCCACGGCGATCCGCGAGTGCCTGCTGGCGGTCATGCCGGCGATCCCGTACTGCATCGACCTCATCGGCGGGCCGTACCTGACGACGAACGAGGCGGTGGTGAAGGCGTTCCGACCCAAGCAATGAGGTGTGACATGCGACTGTCGTTCGCACTGATGTTGGTGCTCCCCTCGCTCACCCACGCCCAGCCCACTGCCGAGCAGAAGAAGGAAACGATCGCGTGGGTCACGGCCCTGCAAGCCCCGGGTGGCGGATTCTACCTCGCCCCGCAGGACCCGAACGTTGATGCGGCTCCGCGGCCGAGCCTGCGCGCGACCAATGGCGCGGTGCGGGCGCTCAAGTACCTCGGTGCGGCGATCCCCAACAAGGAGAAGCACGCGGCGTTCGTACTGTCGTGCTTCGACCCGAAGACCGGCGGGTTCGCGGAGCCCGGCGGCAAACCGGACGTGACCGTCACCAGCGTCGGCGTGATGGTCGCGATGGAACTGAGCGTTCCGAAGGAGAAGTTCGCGAAGGCGATGGACTACCTCAAGGAGAACGCGAAGACCTTCGAGGAGGTGCGCATCGGCGCCGCGGCCGTGGAGGCGTGGGGCGTGAAGGACTGCCCGTTCAAACTGGACGAGTGGAAGGAGATCGCAAAGGGACAAGGAATGAAGAAGGGCAGCATCGAAGCACTCAGGGATGGCGAGGCGCGGGCGTTAGGCTCGGCCGTCGCGTTCAACTTGCGACTCGGGCTCACCAAGCGCGAGGAGTCCGGCGCGGGGCACTTCTTGGCTCTGGGGCAGAGGGAGGACGGCGGTTGGGGCAAGACCGGTGAGAAGGCGTCGGACATCGAGACGACGTACCGCGTCATGAGGGCGCTCACACTGGTTCCGAAGCGGAGCGGCGAAAAGTGGTTCGACGCCGGCGCGGTGCGCAAGTTCGTGGACGCGCACCGCAACAAGGACGGCGGCTATGCGACCAAGCCCGGCGAGAAGTCGAGCATGAGCGGCGTGTACTACTGCACCATCATCACAAAGTGGCTCGACGAGATGGAAGCGAAGAAGTGAACGGCGGCAAACGGCGAGCGCCTCGGGCAGAGGCCGAGGCGCTCGTGTCGGTCACACGGCGGTAGCTGCGGCCGCTTCTTTCGCCTTGCGAGCCTTACGCGCCTGGATGAACGAGTTCACGCACATCGCGAGAAATATCGCCGAGAGAACCGACATCCCCAGCCCCACCTTCACCGCGACCTCTTCGAATCGAAAATTGCGCAGGATCACCGGCACCAGCCCGCCGATGGTGCCGAGCAGGCTCACGACCGCGGCGGCGTGCATCGCGTGCTTCCGCGCGCCCGGAGCGGACATCGATACCGCACCGGCCACAATCAGAATCGCGCCGATACCGACCGGCGACAGGCCGGACGGGTGCCCCGCTGTCGCCGGCTGGCCGTCCTTTCCGACGCCGAGTGGTGCGGGGTTGAAGTACGCGACGAGCCCCAGCGCGGTGAGAACCACCCCGAACATCACGGACAGTGTTGGCACGATGAACTCCGGGTTGTGTGTCGTGGCGATCGATCAGGCAGTGATTAACTGTAGGACCTGCCGCACCAGTTCGTCCGGCCCTTCCAGATCGACGCACCACGCATCAACGAACATCGTGAGCGTCTCGAACCCGACGCGGAAGCGGCTCAGCCCGGTGGGGAAGGGGACTTCCTGTGGCGAATCGTCCTCCGGCGCCGCGCCCAGCGCCGCCAGCGCTTCGAGCAGCGCAGTTTGTGTTGCGATGTCGTCCGTGTAGCAGATGTTGACGCCCATTCCTCCCCACGATTCTTGCGGCGCCACGCGTTACTCCCACTCGATCGTCGCGGGCGGCTTGCTGCTGATGTCGTACACCACGCGGTTCACGCCCTTCACCTTGTTGATAATCGACGTCGCGACGCGCGCGAGCAGGTCCTCCGGCAGCCGCGACCAGTCGGCGGTCATGAAGTCGTCGGTCTGCACGCAGCGGAGGCAGACCGCGTTCTCGTAGGTGCGGCCGTCACCCATCACGCCCACCGACTGCACCGGCAACAGCACTGCGAACGCCTGCGCGGTCTTCCGGTACCAACCGGACTTGTGCAACTCTTCGAGGAAGATCGTGTCCGCCTTGCGGAGCGTCGCCAGTTTCTCTTCGGTCACCGCGCCGAGGCACCGCACCGCCAGCCCCGGACCGGGGAACGGGTGCCGCCACACCACGTCTTCGGGTAATCCGAGTTCGAGGCCCAGGCGCCGGACCTCGTCCTTGAACAGATCCCGCAGCGGCTCGATCAGCTCGAAGCCGAGTTCGGCAGGCAATCCGCCGACGTTGTGGTGGAGCTTGATAGTTGCGGCCGGGCCGTCGACCGCGCCGCCGCTCTCGATCACGTCCGGGTACAGGGTGCCCTGCGCCAGAAAGTGCGCGTCGGGGATGCTCCGCGCCTCGTGCTTGAACACGTCGATGAACACTTTTCCGATGATCTTCCGCTTCTCCTGCGGGTCGGTGACACCCTTGAGCGCGGAAAGGAACCGGTCGCGGGCGTCCACCGCGTGCAGGTCGGCCTTGAACCAGTCGCGGAACGTGTGCTTGACGAGTTCGGTTTCGCCCTCGCGCATCAGGCCGTTGTCGACGTAGATGCACGCGACCTGCGGCCCGATCGCCTTAACCAACAGGGCGGCACACACACTCGAATCGACACCGCCCGACAGCCCGCAGATGACGCGCTTCTTGCCCACCTTCGCTCGGACGTCTCTCACCGTGTTGTCGATGAAGGCGGTCATCTTCCAGAGGCCGGAGCACCCGCAGACGTCGCGGAGGAAGTTGGCGAGGATCTGGCCGCCGTGCGGGGTGTGTGCGACCTCCGGGTGGAACTGTAGCCCGAAGATGGGCCGCGCCTTGTGCTTCACGGCCGCGAGCGGGCAGGTGTCGGTCGAAGCGAGCGGCTCGAAGTCGCCGCTGACGTTCTGCACCTGGTCGCCGTGGCTCATCCACACGGTCGATTCGGTCGGGTAACCCTGGAAGATGGTGTTGCGGTCGTTGACCGTGAGCGTGGCGCGGCCGTACTCGCGGGTGTGCGCGGCGCCGCCCACTTTGCCGCCCATGAAGTGACACGCGAGTTGCATCCCGTAGCAGATGCCGAGCACCGGGATACCGAGTTCGAAGATCCTCGGGTCGCAGTGCGGCGCGCCGGGCTCGTAGACGCTCGCGGGGCCGCCCGAGAGGATGATCCCCTTCGGATTCAGTTCCTTGACGCGCGCCGCTGGAATATCGTGGCGGACGATCTGGCAGAAGACGTTCTGTTCGCGCACGCGCCGGGCGATGAGCTGCCCGAACTGCGAGCCGAAGTCGAATATGAGTACGAGTTCGTTTGTCATGAGTTCACAATCCGAAGAGCCACGGATGAACACGGAAGGCACAGATCAGAGTCCGGTACAAGAAGGCCGTGTCTGATCCGTGTTTCATCTGTGTTCATCCGTGGCTCTTTCTGCCTTATTCTTTCTTCCCCAACTCCTGTGCCCGCTTACAGGCGGCTTCGACCGCATCCATCGCGGCGGCGCGGAACGCGGCCCTCTCCAGCGCGTGAAGGCCCGCGATCGTCGTCCCGCCGGGGCTGGCTACCGCGTCCTTCAGGGCGCCGGGGTGCTGGCCCGTTTCGAGTACCATTTTCGCCGCGCCGAGCACCGTCTGCGCCGCGAGCGCCTGAGCCGTCGCACGGGGGAGGCCGCACTTCACGCCGCCGTCAGCCAGCGCCTCGATGAACAGGTACACGAACGCCGGACCGCTGCCGCTCAGGCCGGTGACGGCGTCGAGCAGGGGTTCCGACAGGTGGTACGCCTTCCCGACGGCGCCGAACAGCTTCCCGACCACGCCAACGTCCAGGTTGTTCGGCCGCTCGTTCCGCAGGGCGTAGCCGGTCGCGCTCGCCCCGACCAGGCAGGGCGTGTTGGGCATCACGCGCGCGATCCGCGCGGGGCCGAGCCCGGCGGCGAGCGCGTCGAGCGTGACCCCGGCCGCGATCGAGATGACGAGGTGCCGCGGCTCCAGGGCGGGGCGGATCTCGGCCATCACGGCGGGAAGGATCTGCGGCTTCACGGCCAGGACGAGGGCGTCGCACTGCATCACCACCTCGCCGTTCGTCGGCGCGGTGTGGAGGCCGGTGGCCGCCTCGAATTTGGCCCGCGCCTCCGGGTACGGGTCGGAGGCCCGGCTGCGCGTGACGTCGAGCAGTCCGGCCTTCACCCACGACGAGGCGAGGGCGGTCGCCATCTGCCCGGCGCCGAGGAAGCCGACCGACAGCGGGAACACGTCCTCGTGCGTCATGCGCCACAACCCCGCGAACCCGTCGAAGGGGAAAAGATTCATCATATCACCCGCGCCGGGTTCGCGGAAATGCTGGCGTCGGAACGGGCCGGTGAGTAATGTTGCTGGAACGTTGCAACCCCACCGCTCGCCAACTTCCCGAATCCCGGATTCGCTGCCATGTCGTCCGACCCCTCCGCCGCTCCGTTTTCGCCCGCGCCGCGCACCGGTTGGGCAAGTCTCAAGGACATGAGCGGCTACCAGTGGTTCGTGTTCATCGTGTGCTGCTTGGCCTGGGACATGGACTGCATGGACCAGCAGTTGTTCGTTCTGGCCCGCCGGCCGGCAATGGAATCGTTGGTGCCGAAGGTAGGCAAGGACGACCCGCGGTTCGCCGGGCAGCAGAAGAGCATGTCCGAGAAGGCGGCCGGAAAGACCGTCACCGACGAGCAGGTGCTCGCGTCGCTGTGGAACGCGGACGTGGGCGCGGCGGCGGGGTGGGCCACGTCGATGTTCCTGATCGGCTGGTCGGTCGGCGGCATCGGGTTCGGCGTTCTGGGCGACCGGTGGGGGCGGGTGAAAACGCTCATGCTCACCATCGGGCTCTACGCCGCGTTCACCGGGCTGAGCGCGTTTTCCACGGGAGTTTGGGACTTTAACGCCTACCGGCTGCTCACGGGCCTCGGCGTCGGCGGGGTGTTCGCCGCGTCGGTGACGTTGCTGGCCGAAACCGTGCCGGCCAACGCGCGGCCGTTCGCGCTCGGACTGTTCCAGGCGTCGTCCGTCGCCGGGAACTGTACCGCGGCGCTGCTGTCCATGTACTTCGGCTCTCTCCGCGAGTCGGGGGCGTTCGAAGGGCAAATGCTTCTCGGGTTCCCGCTGGAACCGTGGCGGCTGATGTTCGTCGTCGGCATCATCCCGGGGTTGCTGATCGTGGTGATCCAGTTGCGACTGCGAGAGCCGGAGAAGTGGTTACAGGCGGTGGCCGCACGCGGCGACAAGCGGGCCGGGTCGTACGGCGAGTTGCTCGGCACCGAGTGGCGCTCGCGGGCGCTCTTCGGGCTGATGCTCGCCCTCGCCGGGGTGATCGGGCTGTGGGGTATCGGCTTCTTCTCGCCGGACCTCCAGCGGTACGTTTCGGACCCGCAGTACCGGGCCGAGGCGGTCGAGAAGGGGTACATGACGCAGGAACAGTTGGAGAAGAACCAGATCCCGCCGGAAGCGTCGAAGTACATCAACGGACAGAAGGCGTACTGGGCGGGGATCACCTCGCTGGTGCAGAACCTGGCCGCGTTCTTCGGCATCTTCGCGTTCAGTTGGATGACGTCCTCGTTCGGTCGGCGCCCCGCGTTCGCGTTCTTCTTCGTCACCGCGGGGCTGAGCACCGCGCTCGTGTTCCTGTACCTGAACAGCCGCGCGGACATCTTCTGGATGATCCCGCTGATGGGGTTCTTCCAGCTCGCCCTGTTCGGCGGCTACGCGATCTACTTCCCGGAGCTGTTCCCGACGCGGCTGCGGAGCACCGGCACGAGCCTCTGCTACAACGTCGGGCGGTTCATCGCGGCGTCCGGGCCGGCGCTCCTGGGCATCCTGATTAGCCCCGCGGTGTTCGGCAGCTACCCCGAACCGCTCCCGTTCCGCTACGCGGGGGCCGCGATGTGCAGCGTGTTCGGCCTCGGGCTGATCGCGCTGATCTTCCTGCCCGAAACGAAGGACCAGCCGCTCCCCGAATGACGGGAAATTCGAGAAACGAATTACGAAACCTGAAAGGAAGACGCGCGATGACGGTGCCCGATTGGTTGCAGACCCGCGGCGGTTCGTTGAAGCCGGGCGTGCGCCCGGAGACGACGTTCGTGATGCTCGACGGCAACCCGCTTTACAAACTGGAAGTGCGCCCCGCAGCGGGGAAGTTCGCCTGCGCGGTGAGCAGCACCGTCAACGGCCACCGGCACGACGACCCGAAGGCCACCTACCCCGACGCCCCGGCCGCGCTCGCGGGCGGACTGGACCAGCTCCGCAACGCGCTGGGCTGGTGATTCGCGCGGCGGGAAACCCGAAGAGATCGAATCCGCGATACGAAGCGAAGCGGTCGCGCTGTGCTTCGTATCGCGGATTCGATCTTTCGCACGTCGGCTCTTATTTGAACAGGTCGGCGGGCTTCACCGGGTTCTTCACCCACTCTTCGTTCTTCTTGAAGTAGAACCGCGTCGGCTTGAACTCGCCCACGAGGGCCACGTTCGTCTTGTCGGGGATCTTGTCCCCCAGGCCGACCGCCCACAGGCACCCGTTGACGATCATCCGCCGCGTGCCCTCGAACTCCAGGTCCTGCGACGCGCCCATCGTGGTCGTGAACACGCGGCCGCTCTTGCCGCCCTCGCCCTTGTACGTTCTCGTCCACGCCACCGGCATCATCGGGTCGTTCTTCTTCCCCTTTACCGCCGGCGAGTCGGGCTTGAGCGTCTCGGTCACCTCTCCCATGACGATGGGGGTACACCCCGACAGCGGGAGGTTCACGGTGTAGACGTCCGTGGTGCCGAAGATCGCACCCGGCTCGAACCCCCGGAGGATCGGGTGCCGGTCCTCGCCCGAGGCCGGGATGCCGCGGGTGCCCTCCTTGCCGTGGGCGCCGTGGTGGTTCACCCACGTCTCGCCGAGCACCTGCTTGCCGAACCCCTGCTTGTAATCCTCGGCGCCGCTGTTCCACGAGTACCGCGCGAACTTGCTCTTGGCCGGGATGTTGAACGCGTGCGTCGCGGTGCGGAGCCCCACCACCGGCTTACCCGTCGCAAGGTAGTCCGCGACGTGCTGCATCTGGTCGTCCGGCAGGTTCAGGAACCGCGTGAAGACGACCATGAGGTCCGCGGTCTTGAGGGCTTCGAGGCCGGGGACGTTGTTGATGTTCGGGTTGACAGTTCCGTCCTTGGGGTCCACCGTGAAGAGCACGGTGCATTTGAAGCCGTGGTGCTTCGAAAGAATCTTCGCGAGCTGTGGGATCGTCTCCTCGGATCGGTATTCCTGATCGCCGCTGATGAGGACGACGTGCTTGCCCTTGCCGGGGCCGTCGCCGCCTTCGAGTACGACGGGTTTGTCTTGCGCGAGCGCGAACGAGGGGATCGCGAGCGTCGCGACGAGTGCGGCGAGTCGGGAGAATTTCATGGCGGGTGGTGGGTGAGGGTGGTGAGAAGAACCTGACCCCCCCAACCCCCTTCCCTGAAAAGGAAGGGGGAGAAAGAACTCCCGTCTTTTAGCCCCTCTCCCCTTGGGGGAGGGGTTGGGGAGGGGTCTTCGGTTGCGGTTCGCGGCTCAGTATACGCTCCCGTGCCGGTCGGGTACACTGCCTGAACGATGTTCGGGAGGGCAGCCATGCTTCGCGCGCTCTTGTGTGGGGTCTTCGTGTTGACCGTCTCCATTGATGCGTTCGGACAAGAGGGCTATCAGAAGCCGCCCCGGGCGGTCGTCGACATCCTCGACGCGCCTGCGCCGCCGGCGCTGTCGGTCAGCCCGACCGGCGACAACATCCTGTTGATTCAGACGGCGCGGTACCCGTCCATCGAAGAGGTGGCCGCCCCGATGCTGCGGCTCGCGGGCGTGCGCCTCAACCCGAAGACCAACGGCCCCCACCGCCCGCCCCGCGTCACCGGGCTGTCGATCGTACCGGTCGCGGGCGGCGAGCCGAAACCCCTCGCGCTGCCCGACAAAGCGCGCGTCGGCTTCCCGTTCTGGGCGGCGGACGGCAAACGGTTCGCGGTGCTCAACACCACCGACGCGGGTATCGAACTGTGGGTCGGCGACGTCGCGGATCTGAAGCTCCAGAAGGTGAAGGGCGTGCGGCTCAACGGCGCGATCGGCGAATCGGCGCAGTGGATGCCCGACAACCGTTCACTGCTCGTGCAACTCATCCCCGAGGGCCGCGGTGAGGTGCCGGCGCCGCCCGTCGCGCCCAGCGGTCCGGTCGTGCAGGAGAGCGGCGGGCGGGCCGCGCCGGTCCGCACCTTTCAGGATCTGCTGAAGGACCCGCACGACGCGGCGTTGTTCGAGTATTACTGCACGTCGCAGCTCGCGGTGGTCAACGGCGAGCCCGAGAAGCCGAAGGTTCAGCCCGTCGGCAAGCCCGGTATCGTGATCGGCTCCGACCCGTCGCCGGACGGGCAGTCGGTGCTCGTCTTCCGGGCGAACACGCCGTTCTCGTACCTCCACCCGTACACCGCGTTCCCGCGGTCGGTCGAAGTGTACCGGACCGGCGACGGCACGAAGACGGGCACCGTCGCGGAGCTCCCGCTTCAGGACAAGGTGCCGATCGAGGGTGTGCCGACCGGTCCGCGGTCGGTGCGGTGGGTCCCGACGATGCCGCACACGCTGATCTGGGCGGAGGCGCAGGACGACGGCGATCCGAAGAAGAAGGTTCCGCACCGCGACGCGCTCTTCACCGCGAACGCCGAAGGCGAGATCAGGGGCACCGAGCTGTTGAAGGTCGAACACCGGTTCGCGGGCCTGGACTTTTTCCCGACCGGGAACCGGATGCTCGTCCGCGACTACGACCGCGACCGCAAGTGGGGCCGGACGTTCCTCGCGCCGACCACGGCGATCCTCGCGGCCGCCGAACCGAAGCTGCTGTGGGAGCGGTCGGTTCAGGACCACTACGGCGATCCGGGTTCGCCGGTGATGAGGACGCTGCCGAGCGGCCACGCGGTCATCCGCACCGCCGGCGACCCGGCCGGCGACACGTTCTTTCTCCGTGGCGACGGCTCGACGCCGAAGGGCGACCGGCCGTTCCTCGACAGGTACGATCTGAAGACCGGCAAGGCGGAGCGGCTGTTCCACTGCCCCGAGGGCATCTACGAAGAGGTGGCGCGCGTGTTGAACGTGTCCGGCTCGAAGGTGCTGGTGCGCCGGGAGAGCGTGACCGAACCGCCGAACTACTTCTACCGCGACGGCACGCACGAGAAGCAGCTCACGAAGAACACCGACCCCGCGCCGGAGCTGCGCAAGGCGAAGAAACAGCTCGTCACCACGAAGCGCGCCGACGGGGCGGTGATCTCGTTCACGCTGCACCTGCCGCCGGGCCACAAGGAGGGCGACAAGGTCCCCGGCGTGTTCTACGCCTACCCGGTCGAGTTCGCGTCGGCGGACACGGCGGGCCAGGTCACCGGCTCGCCGCACCGGTTCACGTCCGTCACCGGCTACTCGCACCTGTTCTTCCTCACGCAAGGGTACGCGGTGATGGAGGTGTCGATGCCGATCGTCGGCCCGCCCGAGACCGCGAACAACAACTTCGTCGAGCAACTGAGGGACAACGCGGCCGCGGCACTCGACAAGGCGGCCGAGTTCGGCATCGACAAGGGCCGCGTCGGGGTGATGGGCCACAGTTACGGCGCGTTCATGACGGCGAACCTCCTGGCCCACTCGGACCTGTTCAGCGCGGGGATCGCGCGGAGCGGTGCGTACAACCGCACCCTGACGCCGTTCGGGTTCCAGAACGAGCGCCGTACGTTCTGGGAGGCGCCGGAGGTTTACGGCAAGATGTCGCCGTTCTACCACGCGGACAAGATCAAGGAGCCGCTCCTGTTGATCCACGGAGCGGCCGATAGCAACCCCGGCACGTTCCCGGTGCAGAGCGAGCGCATGTACCAGGCGGTCCGCGGCACGGGGGGAACGGTGCGACTGGTGCTCCTGCCGCACGAGGACCACGGCTACGCGGCCCGGGAGTCGATCGGCCACGTGCTGTACGAACAGTTCGCGTGGTTCGACAAGTACGTTAAAGCCGCGAAGAAGTAAGCCGGCAGAAGAGCCGCGGATGGACACAGATGACGCGGATCAGAATAGAACAGAGAATGAGTTGAACTCGCTCTGTCTTCTGTCTTGATCTGTGCGGTCTGCGTTTATCCGCGGCTCACCTTGCCTTTTTCCCGAGCTGAGGCATGCCGGATTTAACATCGTTCGTTATTGGCATCGACGGCGGGGCGTCGCACACGGTCGCGGTACTGGCCGACGCGCGGACCGGCGCGGAACTGGGGCGCGGCGACGGCGGGCCGTCGAACATTCAGGCGGTCGGGGCCGCGTCGGCGCTGCGCGAGCTGAACGCCGCGGTGGCCGGGGCCTTCCGGGCCGCGAACGTGGCCCGCGTGCCGGTCGCGGCCGCCGCTCTGGGGCTGGCGGGCGTGGACCGCGCCGAGGGGCTGGACGTGATCCGCGGCTGGGCGGACCTCGTTCAACTGGCACACAAGCACACGATCGCCAACGACGCGACGCTCTTGTTCGCGGCCGGCACCCCGGAGGGGTGGGGCCTGGCGATCGTCGCCGGGACCGGCTCGATCGCGTTCACCCTCGACTGCGAGGGCCGGGACGCGCGGGCGGGGGGCTGGGGCTACCTGCTCGGCGACGAGGGCAGCGCGTTCCGCGCCGGGCTGCTCGGCCTACGGGCCGCGTGCCGCGCCGCGGACAACATCGGCGCCCCGACCGCTCTTTTGCCGGCGCTGTTGAAGGAGCTCGGCTCCTCGGACCCGCGCGACTTCATCCCGGCGGTGTACCGCGGGAAGTGGGACAAGGCGGCGATCGCGCGGCTGGCGCCGGTCGTCTTGGGGGTGGCCGCGTCCGGCGACCGGACCGCGGCGGCGATCGCCGAAAGTGAGGCCCGCGAACTGGCGCAGACCGCGGCCGGCGCGGTCGCGGCCGGCGGCCTGCCGCGTGACGGCGTCCCGCTGGCACTGACCGGCGGGATGGTGGTCGAGAACGCACCGTTCCGCGAGCGGTTCCTGCGCGAGCTGCGTGCGTGCGGCGTGACGCCCGGACCCGTCGGGCTGGTGGAAGAACCGGTCGTCGGCGCGGTGGTGCTGGCGCGGAAGCTGTTGGGCGAACGGACGGGCTAAGCTCGACTGCTGCCAATTCTGGTAGCCGCCCGTGGTGAGGTAGCATGAGGGTTGCTGAAGCTCTCATGGCCCTCGCGCACGGACGGCCGTCATGGTTCTACCAGCCGAGGCGCACCCGCTCTTCGACGCGCTGGTGCTCAGGTTCGCCGCCCCGACGTACCAGCGGTTCTCGCTCCTGATGGGTGGCGCGGTTCTGACCACCGGTCGGCGCACCGTCGCCAACATCGTGCGCACCCCCCGGCACCTCGCGCCGGGGCACCTCACCGATTACCCGCGCGTCTCGTCTCGCGCGCCATGGTCCGGCGTCGCACTCGGGTGCGCACGCGCCCGATTCCGGCTCCAACATTAGACTCGTTGCACAATAGCAGGTGCCTGACTATTCCGATGGCATGACGAATTACGAGAAACTGCTTCGTAAGCCCTCGCTGTTCCGCATGTTCACGGGGCTATCCATCGACGCGTTCGACACACTCGTGGCGGATCTTGAGCCGGTGTCGTGGGCACGAGCGGCGACGCGCTCCGCGCGTCGGCCCCGGCCGCGAAAGCCCGGTGCCGGTC
>JAFKJJ010000118.1 GCA_017306025.1 Planctomycetota bacterium | reverse complement strand
CGGGTCGGCGGTCGAGGCCCGCTCGAAGTGCTCAGCGGCGCGGCCGTAATCGCCGGCCGTGAACGACGCCCGCCCCAGTGTCATCAGCCGCAGTGCCTCCTTCTTCGGGTCGGGCTCGGGCACCTCCACGCGTATCGGCTCGGCGCGCTGGTCTAACAGGATCGGGGCGGGCGGGCGCGGGAGCGGTAGCGGCAACGGTTCGGGGTTCGGGTCGCGGCGCGGGGCGATCACGAGGAAGTCGCCCGGCGGTACGCGCGGGCCGTCGTTGCGCGGCGCGGGGACGTTCGCGCCAGCGGCGACCACGACCGGAATCGGTACCGGTACCGCGACCACGGGCGGGCCGAAGCCCACCGGTCCGAACGGGGCCGCGAACACCGGCGGTGCAAAGACCACGGATCGAGTCACGAAGCCGCCCGCGAACCCCTGGACGCGAAAGTGCGGCCCGCCGAACGAGAACCCGAATCCGCTCCGATAGGAGTACGAGGACCGGAACCCGGCCTGATAGAACGGCCCGCCGAAGAACTGCGCACGCGCCGGCGCGAGTTCGGACAGGCCGAGGACCGCCGCCACCGACAGGACGAGTCGCGCCACGGCACCGCCTCCGTCGCGGAGTGATGGGCCGATTATCCGTTACAACCGGCACCACCGCAACTGTACCTCGGAACGCGCCCCAGAAACAAACAAGGCCCGCGCACTTGCGCGGGCCTTGTCGTTAGCTCTCACTTTTCGCTCACGCGGCCGCCTGCGGCCGACGGGTCCAGCGGGCGCGGCCGAGGAGGGCTAGCACCCCGATGCCCGCGAGCATCACACCGGGCGGGGCCGGCACGCCCTTCGGGCGGACGGCGATCTGGTCCTGGCCGGGCGTCGACTTCAGCGGGTCCAGCGACGGCGCCACCAGCGCGACCACCTCGTAACCGCCGTTGTTGTAGGCCGTCAGTCCGCCGGCGAGCCCGGCGAGCATCTGGTCGGCCCGTGCCGCGGCCGAACTGGTCGAGGAGAAGTTGCCGGAGCCGAGCGTCTTCGTCGGGTCCGTCTCGTAGATCAGCTCCCACAGCGCGAGCTGGAACGCCTTCGAATCGGTGTCCCCGGTGAACGACGGATTCGACCACGCCGAGTTGTAGAAGTTACCGAAGAGCGACTTGATGGCGTCGGCCTTGTCGGTCGTCCCGATGGTCGTGTGCGGGTCGTCGAGCGGCAGCACCGAGAACGTGTACTGGTCGCCGACGTGCGGCGTCTGGCCGTTCAGCTCGATGCAGAAGGTCGAGATCGGCGCCTGGAAGTTGGGGTTGGTCGGGTCGTTCACGTCGGTCCAGTGGAACGGGCCGGGCGTGACGTTATCGGTTTTGGTGCCGAGGGTGACCGTCATCGTGCCGGTGACGGTGCTGTCCAGTTGCAGGGTGAGCAGTTCGGCGGATGCTCGCGGCGACAGGGTCAGGAACCCGGCGACCGCGATGGCCGCCACGAGAAGGCGGTTGATGCGGGCTTGCATGGGGCGTCTCTGCGAGGGGTAAGTGGTTTTTCGAGTGCGACCGTTAAGCGGCGACGGAGCCGCTCAACCGTTAACTACGGCGTCCACGGTGCACTTCTCGCACCACTCGCAGTTGTAACGGATCGTCTCAGCGGAGTAAACCGCAGAACGCGTCCAAAACGCCATCCGGACGCACTTTTCTGCTGGAAAATAGATAGGTTGTAGCGACTATGAGGCGCGGCGCTTCTCAAAGTTTACAGCCTTGCCCGATTTGATTCGGCCGCGGGTGGAAGTTCGGTTCGTCGGCGGACGGACGGGCGGTATACTGACGGTCGAAACGTTCCGCGAGACGCGCCATGGCCGAAATCACCCGGCAGATGCTCCGCGACTACCTTCACGACGCGCTGCCCGATGCCGAACTGGCCGCGGTGGAAAAGGCGCTCCGCGAGTCGGCCAAGTTGCGCGCGATCTACAAGGAGGTGGTGGAGCAGGAGGACCGCGGTGAGCACACGGTCGGCGCGATCTGGCGCCGCGAGCGTGTGAGCTGCTTGTCACGCGATCAGCTTGGGAGCTATTTGCTCGGCGCCGGCGATTCGGAACTGCTCGACTACGTCGAGTTCCACCTCAAGACGATTGGTTGCCCTTACTGCCAGGCGAATCTGGACGATCTGAAGAAAGCCGCGAAACCGGCGAAGAAGTAGCATCGCGGTGTAAATCGTTCCGGGCGGCGGTACCCGATGAACCACCGCCGCTACGCCGGTTCCGCAAGGGCACGGAAATCAGGCCGATCGCGCAGCAGTTTTCTGGGCGAACATCTCACCACGAAGACACAGGGAACGTCCAACGCCTCGCTCCGGCTATTCTGTCTTCTTCTGCGCACTCTGCGTTCTCCCCGGTGAACCATGCCGTTGAATAGCGTCTGTGTGTTTTGCGGCTCGGCGGCCGGGACGAACCCGGTATACGCGACGACGGCGCGCGAGCTCGGGCGCACGCTGGCCGCCCGGAAGTTGGGGCTGGTGTACGGCGGCGGCCGGGTCGGGCTGATGGGCGAGGTGGCGTCGGCGGCGCTGACGGCCGGCGGAACGGTGGTCGGGGTGATCCCGCACTCGCTCGCGCTGAAGGAGATCGCGCAGGAGGACTGCACCGAGCTGATCGTGGTGAACACGATGCACGAGCGCAAGTCACTGATGGCCGACCGCTCGGACGCGTTCGTCGCGCTGCCCGGCGGCTACGGCACCTGCGACGAGTTGTTCGAGATCGTCACCTGGGCGCAACTGGGCATTCACCGGAAGCCGGTGGCGGTGCTGAACGTCAACGGCTTCTTCGCGCCGCTGTTCGCGTGGCTCGACCACGTCGTTTCGGAAGGGCTGCTCCGCCCGAAGCACCGCGAACTGCTCTTGGTGGCCGACACGGTGCCGGAACTGCTCGACGCGCTGGCGTCGTGGGTGCCGCCGGAGCCCACGACGAAGTGGGTCGAGCCGGAGGAGCGGTGACGGCACATCAGTCGTCGCGGAGCAACCGGTAGTGCTGAACGAGTGCGTCGTTCACGCCGGTCGGTTCGAACGGTTCGCCGCCCGCCACTTCTCGATACGCGGCGCACATCTGCTTCGCGCAAATCGCTTCGGGCATTTCCCCGGTACCGGTGCCGAGCCCCGGGCACGCGACCGCGCGGATCGTTCCGGGCCGTTCCGCGTTCAGCCGCTCGATGACGCGCAGCGTCGCGCGGAACGCGAGGTACGCGTTGAGTGTGCCCGCGACGCTCACCGGCGCGCGGAGCGTCGGCGCGCAGATCAGGTAGCGAATGTCGGCCGCGCCGGTTTCGATCGCGAGCGCCAGTCCGACCGGAAGTTCGCCGTTCCAGTCGCGCCGGATGAGGTCGCGCAACCGCGATTCGAGTTGTTGACCGAACCGCTGTGTGTAAGCGCGGTCGATCCCGCCGTTCATGAAGCCGAAGCAGTTCGCCGGGCTGACGACCGCATCGACCGGTTCGCCGAAGATGTCCCCGACCGCCGGGCGCACCTCTGGGGTCTCCGCAAAGGCCCGTTGCCAGGCCTCGACCATCGGCTGCCCTCGGTCGCGAAGATGGAACGTCACGGTGTTCATTCGTCCCGCTCCGGTCGGAAGTCTCGGAAAGGTGCAGCCGGTCTCTTTCTACAATACCCGCACTTCACTCACCCTCCTCGCAGGAACACGCTTCCATGCACGAGTACCGCACCGAGACCGACAGCATGGGGCCGATCCGCGTACCGGCCGACCGGTACTACGGCGCCCAGACCGCCCGCTCGCTCACCCACTTCGCCATCGGCGGCGACACCATGCCGCGTGCCGTCCTCCGCGCGTTCGGCACGCTCAAGAAGGCCGCCGCGCTCGTCAACAAGGGGCTCGGGCTGCTGTCCACCGAGAAGGCCGACCTCATCGCGCGCGCCGCGGACGAGGTCATCTCGGGCCGCCTCGACGACCACTTCCCGCTGCGTATCTGGCAGACCGGTAGCGGCACCCAGACCAACATGAACGTCAACGAGGTCATCTCCAACCGCGCGATCGCGATCGCCGGCGGGCACCTCGGCAGCAAGAAGCCGGTCCATCCCAACGACGACGTGAACATGTCGCAGTCGTCCAACGACACGTTCCCCACCGCGATGCACATCGCGGCCGCGGAGGAACTCGTTCACCGGCTGATCCCGAGCGTCACCGCCCTGCGCGACACCTTCGCGGCCAAATCGAAGGAGTTCGCGGACATCGTGAAAATCGGCCGCACGCACCTCATGGACGCGGTGCCGCTCACGCTCGGGCAGGAGCTCGGCGGATACGTCGCACAGATCGACTACGGCTTGCAAGCGGTAAAGGCGGCGCTGCCGATGCTCCACGAACTCGCGCTGGGCGGTACCGCGGTCGGAACGGGCTTGAACGCGCACCCGGAGTTCGCCGTTCGCGTCGCCAAGCAGATCGCGGACCTCACCGGGCTGCCATTCGTTACCGCTCCCAACAAGTTCCAGGCACTTGCGGGCCACGAACCGCTCGTGTTTGCACACGGGGCGATCAAGGCGCTCGCCACCGGCCTCATGAAGATCGCCAACGACGTCCGCTGGCTCGCGAGCGGCCCGCGGTGCGGCCTGGGCGAACTCACCATTCCCGAAAACGAACCGGGCTCGTCGATCATGCCCGGCAAGGTGAATCCGACGCAGTCCGAAGCGCTCACGATGGTCTGCGTGCAGGTGATGGCCAATGATGTCGCGGTGGGCCTGGCCGCGTCGCAGGGCAACTTCGAACTGAACGTCTTCAAGCCGGTGCTGATCCACAACTTCCTGCACTCGGTTCGGTTGCTGACGGACGCGTGCCGCAGCTTCCGCGAGCACTGCGCGGCCGACATGCCCGAAACCAATTACGAGGCGCTCGAATACCATGTCGGCCCCGACAGCGGGATGCTCGAAGTGGACCAGTCGAAGATCGCGCCGAAGGCGGGCGGGAAGGTGCGCAAGGGCATCGACGCGAACCGCCCCGCGATCGCGAAGATCCTGAAGGAGTCGCTGATGCTCGTGACCGCGCTGAACCGCCACATCGGTTACGACGCGGCCGCCAAGATCGCGAAGACGGCGCACCACAACGGCACGACGCTCCGCGAAGAGGCGGTCAAACTCGCCCCGCCACTAAAAGACGGCAGTGGCGTGCTGACCGGGGAGAAGTTCGATCAAATCGTTCGGCCGGAGAAGATGACTGCGCCCGGCAACGAGTGAGGCGCCCCCCCGGAGTGTTGGTGACGGGGCCAAAACACACCGCCCGGCGGTGCGGGGACACCACCGGGCGGCCGGGAGATCGGCCCACGCGGGGACGATCTTTCTGTCAGCGTAAGCCGGTTTTGCTCTCAGATCAATGGGAGCAGACGCTTTTTCTGCCCCTCGACATTTCCCCATCTTTCGAGCGGATAAGAAAATCGGTTCTCGCAACAACCGCGAGACCCGCTCGGCCGTCTTGATTGAATCGAGACGACTCGCCTTCTCGCACTTCGGAGCTTCAACGTGCGTCGAATCCTGCTACCTGCCATCGTGGCCGCGGTCGCTGTCGGGGCGTCGGTCGAACCGGCCCTCGCGCTCCGCATCGCGGCGCCGCCTTCGCCCGGTCAAATGGCCGCCACCGCTCAGGTCGTCGTCATCGGCAAGGTGACCGCGATCGAAAAGGATCTGGTCGAAGTCCCCGCGCCCTACGCGGGCGCGAAGGACAAGCAGAACTACAAGATCGCGGTCGTGAAGGTCGAGACCGGCCTCGCGGGCGCCGACAAGTTGAAGGAGATCAAGGTCGGCGTGTACCAGCCGCCGAAGCCGGTACCGGGCCGGCCGGTCCTGGGGCGCCCCGGCGGTCCCGCGGCGGCCATCGAACTGAAGGAGGGCCAGCAGCTCCTCCTCTTCCTGACCAAGCACCCGTCCGCCGACTTCTACCTCATGCCCGGGTTTAACGCGCCCGTGGACGTCACCACCGACGCGGGTAAGAAGGCGGTGGAAGAGGTCAAGAGGGTGGCCGCAGTGCTCGCCGACCCGATGAAGGGGCTCAAGAGCGACAAGGCCGAAGCGCGGGCCGAGGCCGCGGTCGTCATGGTGACGAAGTACCGCGCCTACCCGACGTTCGGCGGCGAGACGGAACAGGTCGCGGTCGGCGCGGAAGAGAGTAAGCTGATCCTCAAGGGGTTGGCCGAAGGCGAGTGGAAGGCCGGTCGGTTCGGCGGGCCGCCGAACGCGTTCATGGCCTTTAACTCGCTCGGGCTGACCGAAAAGGACGGCTGGATTTCACCGGTGATCGTGAACCCGCCCCCCGGCCAGCCCGCGCCCGACTACGCGGCCGTCCACAAGGACGCGTTCACCAAGTGGCTCGCCGGCCCCGGTAAGGACTACCAGGTTAAGAAAGTCGTGCCGAAGGCGAAGGCGGAGAAGTGATCCGACCGCGGGCGGCCGGCGCGGTTCCGCAGTGAACTTTTCGGCGAGTTCTCGCAATGTCCGTCGCTCTCGCTCCCGTCGGTATTCCCACCGCCGCCCGCGCGCCGCGACTGGCGTTCGCGGGCGGTTTTGTTGCGCTCACGGCCGGCGCCGCGGCGCTGGCCGGCGCGCTACCTATCGAGTTCTCGCTCGCCACGGTCTTTCTGTTCGCCGGGCCGCACAACTGGTTCGAGGCCCGTTACGCCCTCGGACGGCTCCCGGCCCGCGCCGGGAAGTTGTGGGGTTTCTTCCTCGTCGCCGCGGTCGGAATCGTCGGCCTCACGGTCGCTTACGCCACGATCCCGGCGGTGATCCCGTATTTCGACTCCGACTCCGGCGACCTGTACGCGGTCTGGAGCACGGCCTTCCTGCTCTGGATCGCTCAGCTCGTCTGGATGCGGTCGCGGACGAACCCGAAGTTCGACGGCGGGTGGGTGTGGCCGCTCGCGCTGCTCGTCACGGCCGGCGTGTGGGTGAGCCCGCTCGCGCTGCCGGTCGCGCTGATCTACCTGCACCCGCTGATGGCGCTCTGGCTGCTCGACCGCGAACTCGCGAGATCGCGCCCGCGCTGGCGCAAGGCGTACTGGTACGCCGTCGCGACCGTTCCGCTGATGCTCGGCGCATTGTGGTTACGGCTTCACGACGCCCCGGCCCCCGACGGGATGAGCACCCTTTCTCTGGCCTTCGCACCGAAGCCGGTCGGCTCCGAAACGCTCGCGGACCACGCCGGGGCGTGGTTCCTGCCGGGCGTGTCGCCGCACTTCCTCATCGCGGCGCACGCGTTCCTGGAGATGGTTCACTACGGCGTGTGGGTGGTTCTCATTCCGCTCATCGGAATGCGGTCGTGGCCGTGGCAGTTGAAGACGATCCCCGCGGCGCGGCGCGGGCCGCTCTGGGCGCGCGGGGTCGCGGCCCTGTTGCTGTTCGGGCTACTGATCGTACTCGTACTCTGGGTCTGCTTCCGCCTCGACTACCCGGCTACGCGGCACGTCTACTTCACCGTTGCGATGCTGCACGTCCTGGCCGAAGTGCCGTTCCTGTTGCGCATGGTGTGATGTGAGCGTGGTCCGCGAGCGGCTGCTCGGCAGCAGTTGACGCAAAGGGGTTCGTGCGTCGCTTTTCTGAGCCCGTCGCACCGCTCGCTCCGCGAGCGGACCACTCCGAAGACCTCACGGTTCCTCGTCCGCTCCGCCCGAGCGCGACACGGGCTGTGCGCTCGCGTCCCGTCGCGTGCGTGCCACCGGCGTTGAGGCCAGCGGCTCCTTTTCGCCCCGGGCGATCGGCGGTACGACCGTCGCGACCGCGGGCGGCGCGGCCTTCGGCTGCGCGGACGGTTCGGGCACGCCTGCCTGTGGCGGGGCCGGCGGCGGGGCGCTGGTGAACAGCACGGCCGCGACGATTACACCGAGTACGCCGACCAGCATGCCGAGCTTCGCGTCGTTGGTCATCGGTCGATCTCGTCGTGAACGGTGTCTGCTTCAATATCCGCGACAATTTCGCGCGCGGAAGGTTGACTTCAGTCGGTTCGCGAGAAACTCTCAAACCGGCCTCGTGGCGCGCCGCGCATCAGGCGCCGCCCGCGCCGCCGGCACAAGTTCACACCGGAGCACGTTGATGGAGTGGTTCCTGGCAGTCGTGGCGGGTGGCGCGATCGTGATGGTGGTACGGGGCTGGGACGTGCGCCTCGTGCTCCTGACCGCGTCGCTCCTGATCGCGGGCGCCGCGGGGAACGTGCCGGCCGTCGTCCGCGAGTTCCTCGCCACGTTCTCCAACGAGAAGTTCGTCGTGCCGATCTGTTCGGCGATGGGCTTCGCCTACGTGCTGAGGCACACCGGCTGCGAGCGGCACCTCGTCCTGCTCCTCGTGCAGCCGCTGCGGTACGTCCGCGCGCTCCTGGTGCCGGGCGTGGTCGCAATCGGGTTCCTGGTGAACATCCCGCTCGTGAGCCAGACGAGTACCGCGGTGTGCCTGGGCGCGGTGGTGGTGCCGCTGATGCGCGCCGCGGGGTACTCGATGGCGACCATCGGCGCGTGCCTGCTGCTCGGCGCGTCGGTGGGCGGCGAGCTCCTGAACCCCGGCGCGCCGGAGTTGCAAACGGTCGCCAGTGCGAACCCCGGACACCCGCGCGCCGCGCCGCAGGTGCAAGCGACGAACTCCCTCCCGCCGCTGGTGTTCACGCAGTTGGCCGTCGCGACCGTGGTGATCTGGGTGATGAGCGTCTGGTGGGAACGGGCGGCGAAAGTCGAGGGGGGACCTCCCGCCCCGTCCCCCTTCACTGTTTGGGAGAGGGAGATAGGCTCTCCCGCCGAGACCGAGCGCATCAACCTCGTCAAGGCCCTCGTCCCGCTGGTCCCGCTGGTGCTGCTGTTCGCCGCGGCGCCGCCGTTCAAGTTCGTCGACATTCCCGACGAATGGGTCATCCCGCGTAAGGCCGACGGCAAGCGCGATCCGGCCTACGACGGCCGGTTGGTCGGTCTGGCGATGCTCGTCGGCGTTCTGGTGGCCGCCGCGGTCACGCCGAACAAGTCGGGCGACTGCGTGAAGGAGTTCTTCACCGGCGCCGGTTACGGCTTCACCAACGTCGTCAGCCTGATCGTCACCGCGACGTGTTTCGGCAAGGCGATCGAGACCGCGGGCGTGGCGCAGAAGCTCGGCGCGCTCATCGAACAGGCGCCCGAACTGATGCAACCGCTGGCCGCGTTCGTGCCGCTGGCCTTTGCGGCGGTCAGCGGGAGCGGCATGGCCTCGACCCAGAGCCTCTACGGCTTCTTCCACGCCCCCGCGCTGGCGCTCGGCCTCGACCCGGTGGCGGTGGGGGCGATGGTGTCGGTGGGCAGCGCGGCGGGGCGAACGATGTCGCCGGTGGCGGCGGTGGTGCTGATGTGCGGCACGCTCACCGGCACGAACCCGTTCACGCTGGCGAAGCGGGTCGCGGTCCCGCTGTTCGCGGGTATCGGCGCGGTCGTGCTCCTGCGGCTCGCCGGGGCCTTTTGACCGGGCTTGACGCCGCGCGCCGAACCTGGAATACCGCCCCGCAATTTCCGGCCGCGGAGGACGCACGGATGCGAATCTGCCTCTACGAGGACCGCCGCGCCGCGGACCTGTTCCCGCTCACGCTCACCCGCCCGGCGTCCGACCTGCTCTGCGGGCTCACCACGCTCGGCCGGAAGCAGGCGCGGCACTTCGCGGCGGAAGTGGTCGGCCACCTGTGCCGGCCGGCGCTGGCGGAGTGGCTCCGCGCGAGAGAGCCGGGCACGCCGGTCAACGACCCGACGTGGCTCCGCAGCGCCCCCGCCGTGCTGGTCAACGCGCGCTGGCTCCCGCCGCACGCGCCGGCCGATCCGCCGCGCGAACTGGCGGCCGCCGGCCCGTTCGTGGGCACCGCGGGCGGCGAGGTAGCCTTCGCCGCGCTCGACCAGCGGCGGCTCCAGTCACTCGCCCCCGCGACCGTCGACGACTGCCTCAACGACTGGCTCCAGACGCTCCCGCGCCGCGAAGTCGGCGGTACGGTGATCGGCCGCGCGTGGGACCTGCTCGACCACAACGCCGACGAACTGGCTCACGACTTTGAACGGGTGTGCGATCCGGCCTTTGTGGGATGCCCGCCCGCCGGTTTCGGGCTCGTGGGGCGCGCCGACCGGCTGTTCATCCACCCCACCGCGCGCGTCGAGCCGATGGTGGTGGCCGACACCACGCGCGGGCCGGTCGTGATCGGCGAAGGCGCCGTCGTGACCGCGTTCACGCGACTCGAAGGGCCGTGCGCGATCGGTCCACACACGCACCTGCTTGGCGCGAAGGTGCGCGGTGGCACAACGGTCGGTCCGCACTGCCGCATCGGCGGCGACGTGGAATGCAGCGTGCTCCTGGGCTACGCGAACAAGTACCACGACGGCTTCCTGGGGCACAGCTACGTCGGCGAGTGGGTGAACCTCGCGGCCGGGACGACCACCGGCGATCTGCGGTTCGACTACCGCCCGGTTAACGTTGAGATCGGCGGCGCCGAGGTTTCGACGAACCGAACGAAGATCGGAAGTTTGATCGGCGATCACACGAAGACGGGTCTGGGCGTGTTGCTCGACTGCGGCGCGACGCTCGGCGCCTTCTCGCAGGTACTACCAACCGGAACACTCGCCCCGCGATCGGTTCCATCATTTCACCGATCCGGACCGTGCGGATTGAAGGCGCTGAGCGCCGACCGGCTGCTCGAAACCGCGGGCGTAGTGATGCGCCGCCGCGGGCGCGTACTGACGCAACCGCTCGAAGCGGTGTATCGCGCCGTCGCGGGCGCGTCGGTGGCCGAAGTGCCCGTTACGCTGCCGCTGCGGAAGAGCGCGTAATTCGGCTATTTCCCCAGCAGCAGATCCACAACCCAGCACCCGCGAACGTGAACTTGGTTCGTGGCGCGGCAGTGGGACAACACGTCTTCGTTCGTGCATCCGATGTCCTGAAGCGCGTCGGCCAGGATCGGCATCCGGTCGAACGTCTTCTCCTCGTAAATGCCTCGCGCCAGCGCCACCACATCCGACGTGAGCCACGCGGGATCGCACGCAACGGGCCGGAACGGGTTGCCGAAGATGTCGCGGAGAAGCGCGGCTTGGCGCTGCTCTTCACTCGCGCGCCAGTCCCGCTTGCTGGTCGCGAGATAGCCTGCCGCAGCTTGGCACCCGGCGACAACGGAATACCGACCGCCCTCCCAGCCGGCTTGTACGGCCGCGACCAGCGCCTCGGCGAGCGCTTCCGTGACGTAGTACCATCGCTGCTCGGACGCGTCTTCGACAACCAACCGGAGAATCCGGACCGCACCCTCTTGGGCACGGAGCGCTTCCTCGAATGTCCACTCTCCGTCGGCGTCGCGAGCTATCATCGCGACAACGGCCAAGAAGTCCGCCCGGAAAGGGTAATGGGGGTGGAACACTTCGAGGCACGCGAGCGCGAAATGCCGCCATTTCCGCCCCGGGCATTCGATCCGAGTTCGTAGTTCGGCAAGAAGGGGAATAGGACCATCACACGCGAGCCACTCGGCTTCGGTCATCGCCCTTCCCTCCGGCGCTGCCGGCACACGCGGTACAGCTTCCCGCGCCCGACTGCGTTCCTCAACCTCGGTAACTGGCGTCACGCGTTTTGCCGCTTTAAAATCGGCAGTTTAGACAAGCTGTAACGCCCTCACCACAAGAGCCGCACCCGTGACCCGCACCCCGTTCTCCGGGCGCCGACCCGCGTTCGCGCTCCTCGCCGCGCTCGTACTCGTCGTCCCCAGTGTCGCGCGCTCCGGTGAAGAGGAGGACATCAAAAAGGAAATCGCCGACACCGAAAAGAAGATCGCCGAACTCAAGAAGAAGCTCGACGAACTACGCAACGGTAAAGCACAGCCGCCGGCGCTGAACTGCGTTCCGGACAGCGTCGTTTCAAAAATGAACTGGCGGTGCGTCGGGCCGGCGAACATGGGCGGTCGCATTACCGCGATCGCCGTCGTGGAGAACGACCCGAGCACCTACTACGTCGCGACCGCGTCCGGCGGGCTCCTCAAGACCACCAACAACGGTACCACGTTCACCTTCTCCTTCGACAAGCAGGCCACCGTTTCCATCGGCGACGTCGCGGTTAGCCCCAGCGACCCGAACGTACTGTACCTCGGCACCGGCGAGAACAACCCGCGGAACTCCGTCTCCTACGGCGACGGCGTCTACAAGAGCACTGACGCCGGCAAGTCGTGGAAGAACGTCGGGCTCATCAGGTCGTACCAGATCGGGAAGATCGTCATCCACCCCAAGGACCCGAATACGGTGTACGTCGCGGCGCTCGGGAGGCTGTGGGGGCCGAACGAGGAACGCGGCGTCTTCAAGACCGAGGACGGTGGCGCGACGTGGAAGAAGGTGCTCTACGTCGATGACAAAACTGGCGCGATCGAGTTGCGCATGGACCCGTTCGACCCCAACGTGGTGCTCGCGGGACTGTGGGAGCGCAAGCGCGACGAGTTCGACGGTTATTTCGGCTCTGGGCCGTGGCCCGGTCCGGATCAGTACGGCCCGGCCATCGCACACGGCCCCGGCGGTGGCCTCTTCAAGACGGCCGACGGCGGCAAGACGTGGAAGAAGCTCACCGGTGAGAAGGCCGCGAGCGGTCTGCCGGCCGTCAAAACCGGCCGCATCGGGCTCGACTACTCGCGGAAAACCAAGGGGCTCGTGTACGCGATCATCGACACGGAGAACATCGGCAAGGGCCGCCCGGTGCTCACCGTGTACCTCGGTATCTCCGGCGAGGGCGAGAAGACCGGCGCAAAG
>JAFKJJ010000628.1 GCA_017306025.1 Planctomycetota bacterium | reverse complement strand
CCGCGGTGACTATGAACAGCCGCATATCAGTTCCCTCAATCGAGTGGTGTCGGGGCGAGACGGCAGGCAAGGAACGCGGGCCGGAGCGTCGAAGGTGGGGACCAGCGGCGCGACGATGTGGGGGCGACGTCCGACGAGCGCGGGGCAGGGGAACGGGCCGCAATCGACGTGCCCGGTGTGAGCGATCCGAACGGGTTCCGGGTGTTCTCCGACACCCGGAACCCGTTCGGGGCAGCCCCCGTCGCGGAATACCCGTCGGTGCGAGGAGGGCCAGTCTCGCCCGGAACGGGGAAACGAAAACGGGCGCCGGGGTTCCCACCCCCGCGCCCCGCGGTTCTCAGCTCGATCGGCGGTCAGTAGTACCAGCCCCACGGATACGTGCGGTACCAGTTGTAATACCGGTATCCCCCGTAATACCCGCCGAAGTACGGGTTGTAGAAGCGGTACGGGTTGTAGCTGCTCCAGTTGTTCCAGTAATGCGGATAGTGGTAACCGCCGTAGCCCCAGTGGTGGCCGTAGTGCCGGAACTGGGCGCCCGCCGTGTTCGGCGTCTCGGCCGTGACCAGGAGGCAGAGCAGACACACCAACGCAGAAAGCGAGAGTGAGCGCAACGTTCGCATCGCGACCTCCGAAGTCGCGCCGGTCCCCGGTCCGAAAACGTGGCAACCCGCGTGCCGGTCGCACGTCCTGAGCAACCGTTCCGGCCACTCATCAGTTTTTCTGCCGTTAGGTCCGGCCGCGGTCGGGGTTTCATTTCTCATACCCACTTCATGCGGGGGGGGTAGACTCAAATAGTCAAGTGGGCTACTCCCGCTGGAGGGCCGATTCGTGCGCGTGCTGCTCGTCGAGGACAACGCCCAACTCCTGAAGGCCTACCGACAGGGGCTGGAGGAAGAAGGGTTTGCGGTCGATGTGGCGACCGACGGCGAAGAGGCCGACGTGAAGTGCCGCAGCACGTCCTACGACGTGATCGTGCTGGACATCATGCTCCCGAAGGTCGACGGGCTGACGCTCCTGAAGCGGTGGCGCGCCGCGGGCATCAACACCCACGTCCTGATGCTCACCGCCAAGACGACGATCCCCGACAAGGTGACCGGGCTGGACGCGGGGGCCGACGACTACCTCGCCAAGCCGTGCGAAATGGACGAACTGTACGCCCGCGTCCGGGCGCTGGTCCGCCGCGGGCACCAGCAGAAGGACCCGGTCCTGCGGTGCTACGACCTGGAGATCGACACCGCCGCCCGCACCGTGCGCCGCGCGGGGCAGGCGATCCACCTGACGCCCCGCGAGTACGCCCTCCTGGAGTTCCTCGCGTTCCACCGCGGCAAGGTGGTGACGCGGAGCATGATCTGGGAGCACCTCTACGACGAGTACGACGAGAACACGTCGAACGTGGTGGACGTGTACATCCGCTACCTCCGCAACAAGGTGGACAAGGGGTTCGACCCGCCGCTGATCCTCACCCGCTGGGGCGAGGGGTACATGCTCCGCGGCGACGACGACCCGCCGACGAAATAACGCGGAGCGCGGAACCCGGAGCGCGGGGTAAGATCGGGTGGGCTTTCGTTCCGGTGTTCCGCGCTCCGCGCTCACGGTGTCCCATGCGCTCGATCCGCCGTTCGCTGTTGGGCTACCTGTTGTTGCTCCTGGCCGTCGCGCTGGGGGCGGTGGGGGCGCTCGTGGACCGGTTCGCCAACGGGGCCATCCGCTCCCGGGAGGCGTCCGAAGAGGACCGCATCGAGCAGACGTTCAAGGTGCGGCAGATCGAGGCCAAGGCGAAGTTCGACGCCGACGTGATGGCCGAGACGAAGGCGCTGGCCAAGGACGTACACTACAAGACCGCCGACCTGTTGGGCCAGAGGCCCGACCAGCGCCAGAAGGGGCCGCCCGACTTCATCCTCCGGGTCTACGTCCAGCACGCCCGCCCGTACTCGGAACTCGACGCGCGGCTGGCGGCCGACCAGAAGGGCCGCGACGAGCAACTGGTCCGGG
>JAFKJJ010000627.1 GCA_017306025.1 Planctomycetota bacterium | reverse complement strand
GGGTACGAGGGTTGTGTGGTAACGCCATCGTCCCGGACGGGCCGGCATTCGTCTACTACCCAGCCGACAACTCAACTCGACGGCCTATAAGTTCGCGGAAAGTACAGAGGATTGCGAGCGATGCCAAAATCGAAGCGAAACTATCTCTGTGGATATGCAGCTAACGCGGGAGACTACATGAACACGCTTGCAGAAATCATCAAATCGATACCGTAAGAGGTGCTGACACAACCTCGAAAACGCCTTGAAAAGCGAGGTTTCGGGGAGGCTGTGTCAGCACCTCTAAACGACTCACTCGCGGAGTAGAGGCCACGGGTATCGGAGGACAGAATGTGAAGCACTGGCAAATCGCGGCCGGCGCGGACAGCCGGGTCTATACCGACGACTTCTTGCGCTACGGCCTCGCATTCGTGGGCGGCACCAAGAACATCGCACGGCTCCAACGAGTACGAAAAGGCGACCGGTTGATCCTCAAACGGGGGAAGCGGGAGATCGTCGCGGTCGGCGTGGCCGTTGAGCGGGACGGGATCGTCACCGGGGTCGCCGGCCAGGGCGGTGTCGGTCGCGAGTGGCTCCACGACTACGATGGTTGGGACTTGCCGGCGTTTTGCTGTGTCGAGTGGCACCGCCCTGATGTTCCTCGCGTTGTGTCCGGCCTCGGCCGTCGCGCAGTAGAGCGGCTCGACCGTCCCGACATCCACACCATCGCGGACGACGTTCTCCAGTCCACCGCGCCACTGGCTGTTGAACCCGAACCCGGCCCCACCGAACCACTCAGCGTTGAGGAGATGCTGTCCCACCTCATCAAACTCGGACTGCGGTCTTCGGTCGCGACAGAACTCACTAGCACTCTGGAGCGAGTGAGGCTCTTGGCGCGGTACTACTACAGCAACTGCCGATGGGAAGATGTGCGGGAACACGAAGCCCGGACGTTCCTGATCGTTCCGTTCCTGCTCGCGCTCGGCTGGTCCGAGCAGCAGATCAAGATTGAACTCGCGGTGCAAAAGGTGCGGAAGACTCGGACGCGGGGCGGGCGGATCGACATCGCGTGTTTTAGCCGCCCGTACCGTGTCGAGAAACGGCAGCCGAACAACGGTGATTGCGTCCTGATTCTGGAGAGCAAGGGGTTCAGTCAGGGATTGGACTACGCACACGGGCAGGGCAAGGAGTATGCAGCGAAGTTCCCCTCCTGCCGAGTGGTCGTCGCGAGCAACGGGTACTGCTACAAAGCGTACCGTCGCAAGCCGGATAGCACCGACTTCGAGGACATGCCGGCCGCATATCTGAATCTCCTGCGGCCCACGAAACGCTATCCGCTCGCGCCCGACCGAGTCGCGGGCGGGTTGGAGTTGCTATCGTATCTTCTGCCCCAAGCCGGGATGCTGTGATGATGCTGGTCGGCGATGCCGACGCCAAATGCCACCGCACTTCAGACAACCGCGTCGGCAGCGCCCGAACGCACTGCCGACGCGGACCTTTCCAATCACCGTCCACCACCGGGGATGCTCGCGCGGTGCTGACCGTCAGGTACTGGGCGATTGATCTCGGTGAAGGCGTAGGTGTTCCCACCACACCCGACCACGATGATGAGGTACTGCCCCGCTCGAAGTCTGGCGCGGGCGGCCTTCAGGTTCGCAGTCGCGGTCGGGGACAGCTTCGGGAGGGTCGTCTCGGCGAACTGCCAGTCGGCGGCGAAGACGAGCGTGGGGTACTGTCCCTGCTCGCGATATTCCTTCGTCAACCGGCTCAGGAATCCCTTCGCCTCCCCGATAGAGATGTCGTCCTTGGCAGCGAGCAGGTGCGTTGCGAGGAGCAACCCACACCTGTCGGTGGCGTCGATCACGAACCCGACCGGCTCGTCGCACACCGCCTCCGTCATCGCGCGTTGCAGCGTTTCGAGGTTCACATTCAGCATGTGTCGGCGGTCGAGCAGATCCGCCGGTCTGGTGCCACGCATGAGTCATCCCTCCTGATTCAAGGGGATGAGGCCGGCGATGTCGTCTTCGGC
>JAFKJJ010000117.1 GCA_017306025.1 Planctomycetota bacterium | reverse complement strand
GGGCGGCTCGTTCTCGTTGGGCACGGCACTTCTCCGGCGAGGATCGGTTCGGACGGATGAATGGGATGATAAAGGCCGGCCGTTCACTGGGAAGGGGTTAGAGGGTCGGTTTCCGCTTCGCGCCTTCCCTTCGCGGGGGCGGCGGCGTAGTTTCAGCCTCGCCACCCCCGCGAGGTCCCTCTCATGCTCTTTCGTCGCTCCCTCCTCCTCCTCGTTCCGCTCGCGTTCGTTCCGCTCCTCCCGGCGGCCGAGCCGCCGGCCGTCGCACACCCGGACAAGCTCAAGGCCGTCCCGGTCGAGATGCAGAAGTTCGTGGACGCCAGCGACCTCTCCGGCGCGGTCACGGTGGTCGGGCGCAAGGACGGGATCGTCGCGTTCGACGCGGTCGGGCAGCGCGACCTCGCCGCCAAGACGCCGATGACGAAGGACACGCTGTTCCGCATCGCCTCGATGACCAAGCCCGTCACCGCGATCGGGATCATGATCCTCGCCGACGAGGGGAAGCTCTCGCCCGACGACAACGTGGCCAAGTACCTGCCGGAGTTCACCAACCAGAAGCTCATGGCGCAGGGCATCGACGACGTGGTGCTGAAGAAGCCGAACCGGCCGGTGAAGCTCCGCGACCTGCTGACCCACACGAGCGGCGTGGCGAACTACCCGAAGGGCGTGGACGACGTGTACACGAAGCGCAACCGCACGCTCGCCGAAACGGCGCTGGCTACCGCGCTCCAGCCGCTCACGTTCGAGCCGGGCACGAAGTGGAGCTACTCGAACCCCGGTATCGACACGCTCGGGCGCGTCATCGAAGTGGTCAGCGGTACCAGCTATGAGAAGTTCCTCCAGACGCGCGTCTTCGACCCGCTCGGCATGAGCGACACGACCTTCTACCCCACGAAGGAGCAACTGTCGCGGCTCGCGCACATCTACAATAAGGACAAGAACGGGAAGCTGATCGACACCGGCGCCGGGCTGATCGCGCTGCCGCCGGACGCGAAGCACCCGATCCCGGCCGGCGGACTCGTGTCGTGCGGCGACGATCTCGCGAAGCTCTACCGCATGATGCTCAACAAGGGCGAACTGAACGGGAAGCGCATCCTGAGCGAGAAGGCCGCGGCCGAGATGACAAAGGTACAGACGGGCGAGATCAAGACGGGCTTCGTGGACGGGATGGGCTTTGGCTACGGCTGGGCGGTGGTCCGCGAGCCGAAGGGCGTGACGTCGATGCTCTCGGCGGGCACCTTCGGCCACGGCGGGGCGTTCGGGACGCAGGGGTGGATCGACCCGACGCAAGACCTGTTCGTGGTGCTGTTGATCCAGCGCACCGGGCTACAAAACGGCGACGCCTCGCCAATGCGCCAGAAGTTGCAGGAGTTGGCTGCCGAGGCGGTGAAGAGGTAAGAGGAAGAGCCGCGGATGAACACGGATAACGCGGATGAAGAAAGCGGGATTTTATTTGGTCCCTACTTTTTCTCCGATCCGTGCTGTCTGTGTTTATCCGCGGCTCTTCTTCGGCTCGGCCCCTTGACGGTCGTTCGCACAACCCTTACGTTGATACTTTCGCGTATTTTGAGACCGCCGTGAGGAGTCGCTGTGGCCGGACCATCAGGTGAACGTATCCGCATCCGTATGGAAGGCTACGACCACGAGGTTCTCGACCGCACCGCGGCCGAGATCGTGAAGACCGCGCAGGACAACCAGGCGGAGGTTCACGGGCCGATCCCGCTGCCCACGCGCGTCGAGCGGTACACGGTGCTGCGGTCGCCGCACATCGACCGCAAGAGCCGCGAGCAGTTCGAGATCCGTACCCACAAGCGGCTGATCGATATTCTGAAGCCGAACCAGAAGACCATCGAGGCGCTGAACAAGGGCCTCAACCTGCCCCCGGGCGTGGACATCAAGATTCGCGTCATCACCGGCGCCTGAGAGCGAGTTCTGAAGAAAATCCGGTTGCCGTTGTCGTTACGTGCGGTACAAAGATTAACTCACGCCCGCTGACGTGTCCTTTTCGGGACCAGATCGGCGGGCGGTTTCATGCGACGAACGCGACCCCGCTTCACCGCCGGCCGCTCTTTTCGCAAGAAGTGGCCAACACCGCGGTTCCGCCGGGCAATCCGGCGGCGGCAAGGGTCAGGAGTGGCTCGAACAATGGCTGACAGCACCACGCCGACCACCCCGGTTTCCGGGGCCGAGGGCGCTTCGACTTCGGCCCGGGTGATCGAGGTCAAGGACAAGATCACGGTCCCGGTCGTCGACCGCGCCGGCGCCGACAAGGGCACGGTCGAGATCGACCCGGCCGAGTTCGGCGGGAAGATCAGCAAGCAGTTGATGCACGAAGTGGTGCTGATGTATCTGGCCAACCAGCGGGCCGGTACGCACCACACGCTCCGCCGCGGGCAGGTGGCCGGTAGCACGAAGAAATTGTTCCGGCAGAAGGGCACGGGCAACGCCCGCGCCGGCACGAAGCGCACGAACAAGCGGCGCGGCGGCGGTACCGCGAAGGGTCCGAAGCCCCGCGACTACGAGTACCACCTGCCCAAGAAGGCGGTGAAGGCCGCGACCCGCATGGCGGTGCTGTCGAAACTCCTCGACAAGCAGGCGGTGGTCATCGACGACCTGACGCTGGCCGCCCCGAAGACGAAGGAAATGGCCGGCGTGCTGAAGGCGATCAAGATCGGTAAGAAGACCACCGATCAGGGCGACAAGGACGTGACGCTCTTGGACACGACGGTGCTGATCGGCACGGGGAAGCTCGATCCGAACGTGTACAAGTCGGCCCGCAACATCGACGGCGTAAAGGTGCTGCCCGCGGCCGAGTTCAACTGCTACACGGTGCTCAAGCAGAAGCGACTCGTGCTGACCCGCTCGGCGCTGGAGGCGCTCCGGAACGTCGGCAAGAAGGCGGAAGAGGCGAAGGCGTAACGAACTCGGCGTCTCGTCGTGCGGGCGGATCAGCGGTCCGTTCCACAAGACAAAGCGGACGAACCCCGACCACAAGGTCGGGGGGATGAGGGAATGAGATGGCACGGTCACGACCACACCCGAAGAAGTACGTGCGGAAGCTGGCCCTCCGCAAGCCGTGCGTCCACGGCGAGCCGGGGCTGGAGCTGCGGCCGTACCAGGTGATCCTCCGCCCGCTCGTCACCGAGAAGGGCACGCACCAGAGCACCCGGTACAACGCCTACACGTTCCAGGTCAACCCGATCGCCACCAAGACGCAGATCAAGGCGGCGGTCGAAGAGCTGTTCCACGTCAGAGTGGAGGCGGTTCGCACGCAGATCCGCGAGGGCAAGAAGCGGCGGTTCCGGCAGTCAATGGGCCAGCTCCCGACGTGGAAGAAGGCCGTCGTGACGCTCAGCGGCGACGACAAGATCGAGTTCTTCTAGCAGTGAGGAGTGTGCAGTAGGCGGTGGGCGGTTGTGAATTGCCCCTCTATCTGCACTGCCCACTGTCCACTGCACACCGAGAACTGTCATGGGTATCAAGCAATACAAGCCGACCTCCGCGGGCCGCCGGGCGGGGATGGTGTCCGACTTCGCGGACTGCACCCACCCGCGCGAGAACCGTCCGGAGAAGACGCTGCTCAAGCCCAAGAAGAAGAAGGGCGGGCGGAACTTCCAGGGCGTGGTCACGTCGCGGTTCCGCGGCGGCGGCCACAAGCAGCGGTACCGCGTGATCGACTTCAAGCGCACCCGGGACAACGTCGAGGCCACGGTCATTCAGATCGAGTACGATCCGTGCCGCACGTGCCGGATCGCGCTCGTCGAGTACCCGCGGGATGCGGCGAAGGACAAGGCGAACCGCGAGGCGGGCAAGCCGGTTCCGTTTTCCCGCGCGTACATCATCGCCCCGACGGGCCTGAAGGCCGGCGACAAGGTGATAAGCGGCGAGGGTGACGCCGTCGAGCCGAAGCCGGGCAACTGCATGCCGCTGTGGAAGGTGCCCCTGGGCATGACCGTCCACAACGTCGAACTGGTGCCGGGTAAGGGCGGCCAGATCTGCCGTTCGGCGGGGTGCGGGGCCGTCCTGACCGCCCGCGAAAAGGACTGGGCGCAGTTGACGATGCCCAGCGGCGAAATCCGTCGCGTGCCGATCAAGTGCCGCGCAACGATCGGTAGCGTGTCGAACGCCGAGCACATGAACATCAGCATCGGCAAGGCCGGCCGGATGCGATGGAAGGGGCGCAAGCCTCACAACCGCGGCACCAGCCAGAACCCGACCGACCACCCGATGGGCGGCGGCGAGGGGCGGACGGCCGGCGGCCGTCACCCGTGCTCGAAGACGGGCGTACCCGCCAAGGGCGGCAAGACCCGCCACAAGCGGAAGCCCGGCGGCAAGGCGATCATCCGCCGCCGCCCGGCCGGTCCGTTCCAGAACACGGCGTGAGTTTGGTGCGCTCCGGCCGCCCAGCGGCGGGAGGTGCGGAGAGAAAAATCCACTGGTCGCTATCGGATTCTTCTCTTAATGTGAACAGTCCCGGTCGTGCGTGCCGGGTTTTTGCGTTGTGCCGGCGCGGTTTCTCTGGAGCGGCCGTGAAGCGTGGCTTCGCCACCGGTCGCGAGAGTCATAGAGGCGGATAGAGCATGAGCCGGTCGCTGAAAAAAGGCCCGTACGTCGATCTGCGCCTTCTGGCGAAGGTCGAGAGGCAGGGCATGAACAAGGAGCCGATCAAGACGTGGGCGCGGGACTGCACCATCGTCCCGGAGTTCATCGGCGCGACGTTCCTGGTTCACAACGGCAAAACGTTCTTCAAGGTGTACGTCACCGAGGACATGGTCGGGCACAAGCTCGGCGAGTTCTCTCCGACGCGGACGTTCAAGGGGCACTCCGGCGGCAAGAAGGCGGCCGCGGCGCCGGGCAAGTAACGGTTCGTCATTAGTCATTGGCTCTTAGTCATTCGAGTTCCCTCCGCCCGTCGCGTGAGGAGATCGGCTAAGGGCGAATGACGAATGACTAATGACGAAGGACTAACGACATGGACTACAAAGCCAAACACCGGTTCGCGGACGTCGGGCCTCGGAAGATCCGGTTGTTCGCCAACCTCATCCGCGGCAAGAACGTCGACGAGGCGCTGCAACTCCTGCGGTTCTACCCGAACCGCGGTGCGAAGTTGCTCCTGGCCGTCGTCGAGAGCGCTTACGGTAACGCCGATCACCTGGAGTGCCCGGACCCGGACGGGCTCGTGGTCTCCGAGTGCCGCGTGGACGGCGCCCCGACGTTCAAGCGAATTCAGCCGCGCGCCCGCGGTACCGCGTTCCAGATCAAGCGGCGGATGGCACACATTATCGTGACGCTGTCCGAGCCGCCCGAAGAGGCGCCGGAGCTGACGACGGACGAGGGGGCGATCGCGAACGCCCCCGTCGCACCGGCGCCGACCGGGAGCGAGCCCGCGCCGGTTGCGCCGCCGACCGCGGAGGCGCCTGCCGGGACGCCGCCCGCACCGACGCCCCCGACCAGCGGGGCGTGACGCGCCACGGGCCGGATTCGGCACGGGGGCCGGCGGGTCCGGCCCCTGAGTTGTTTCACAAGTGGTGAGCGGTCGAGTAGTGAGTGGTTAGTGGTGGAAGCGAAGTGACGGGTGAGCGAGGGCGGTGAGGCGATCACCACTCGACCGCTCACCACTCACCAGGGGTCTTCACGATGGGCCAGAAAGTCCGACCGACGGGGTTTCGCACCGGCATCATGCGGCCGTGGCGGAGCACGTGGTACGCCAGCAAGCAGGACTTCGCCGACCTGCTGCTCGAAGACAACGCGATCCGAAAGTTCATCGGCAACTACCTGATGGACAAGAAGGCGCGCCAGCCGCAGCGGCCCGCAATCGCCGACATCCGGATCGAGCGGACGCGGGAGCGGGTCACGGTCATCGTGACGAGCAGCCGCGTCGGCGCGATCATCGGCAAGAAGGGCGAGAAGATCGACAAGCTGACCAAGGCCCTCGAAAAGCTCACGCGGCGGCACATCGAGGTGAAGACGGTCGAGGTCACGCGGCCGGAGATCGACGCTCAGCTCATCGCCGAGGACATCGCGGAGCAACTGGAGAAGCGGGCGAGCTTCCGCCGCACGATGAAGCAGGCCATGCAGCGCGCGATGGAGGGCGGCGCCAAGGGCGTCAAGCTTCAGCTGTCCGGTCGTCTGGGCGGCGCCGAAATGGCTCGCTGCGAGAAGGGCATGGAGGGTTCCATCCCGCTCTCGACGCTTCGGTGCAAGGTGGAATACGGGTTCTCCGAGGCGGCGACGCCGCAGGGGAACATCGGCATCAAGGTGTGGGTCAACCAGGGCGACTACCTGACCGGCGACATCATCGACGTGACCGACGCGTCGGCGGCCGGTCAGCAGCGCCGGCGCCCGCGCCGCGGCGGTGGGGGCGGTGGCCCGCGGCAGGGCTGAGCGATTCCGATTGCGGGTCTGCGATTAACGATTCGAAGACGAGGGATTTGAGATTGCGGGTGACGGGTTGGGGGTTGTTGAGGGCCGGGCGGCGCTCCGTGCCCTTCGCTCGCCGATCACAAATCCGCAATCGAAGATGGAGAGTCGGCGATGCCTCAGATGCCGAAGCGGGTCAAGTTCCGGAAGAGTCAGCGCGGGGTCGTGCGCGCCCGGACCACCCGCAAGAAGTACCTCGGGCCGATCAAGGGTTTCGCCCAGCGCGGCAACTACGTCGCCTACGGTGACTTCGGGCTGCAATCGCTGGAGGGCGGCTGGCTGTCGGCCGAGTGCATCGAGAGCGGGCGCGTGACGATGACGCGGTTCGTCTCGGGCGAGGGGCGATACTACATCCGCGTGTTCCCGCACAAGCCGGTCACCTCCATCCCGGCCGAGACCCGGATGGGCAAGGGCAAGGGCGAACCGGAGTACTGGGCCGCGGTCGTCCGCGCCGGTCAGATCCTGTTCGAGATCGGCGGTCTGCCGGAGAGCGCCGCACGCGACTGCCTCGCCCGTGTCGCGTACAAGATGCCGTTCAAGTGCCGGTTCGTGACCCGGCGGCCCAACGTCTAACCGAGAACGCGGAACGTGGAGTTCGGAACGCGGAACGAAGTCCCCTTCTTCTGCTCGTTTCACTCCGGGTTCCGAACTCCGCGCTCCGCGCTGAGGGAACGATGCCGAACCGTATGAAAGAGTTCCGGGGGATGAGCGACGAGCAGCTCGCGCTCGCCCTGAAGGACACCGAAAAGCACCTGTTCCAGCTCCGCTTTCAGTCGGCGACCGACCGACTGGAGACGCCGTCGGAGATCCGCAAGGCGAAGCGCGACATCGCCCGGCTCCGGACGCTCCAGCGCGAGAAGGAACTGCGAGAACTCGAGGCCCTTCCGCCGGATCAACTGGCCAGCCGTATCGTTGGGTTGCAGGCGAAGGAAGACGCGGACGCGCCCGGTAAGCGCGCCGCGCACCGCCGCGGCAAGCGGCTGAAGCGGTTCTACGTCGCCAAGGGCGGAACGTTGCCCGTCGCGCCGGCCGCCCCCGCGGCCCCGGTTTCCGCCGCGAAGGCCGACACGAAGAAGCCCGAAGCCAAGAAGCCGGACGCCAAAGGCGCGGCGAAGGGGAGCGGTAAGTAATGGCCGACACCAACACCCCGGCCGCACCCGCGACCGGCGAGAAGACGAAGACCACCGGGCGCCGTATCCTCGAAGGGATCGTCACCCGCGACAAGATGGCCAAGACGCGCCGCGTCGAGGTCGAGCGCCTGGTCCGCCACCCGAAGTACGGGAAGTTCGTCAAGCGCCGGACGGTGTGCTACGTCCACGACGAGAAGAACGAGTCCCGCCTGGGCGACACGGTCGAGATCGTCGAGAGCCGGCCGCTGTCGAAGACGAAGCGGTGGGACCTGGTGAAGATCGTCAAGAAGGCGCCGAGCCGCACGCTGTCGAACCTCGAAGGGGCCGTCGCCGGCAGCGACGTTCCGGGCGCGGAACCGGCGAAGACCGAAGAGAAGAAGTAGGAATCGCGGAACTCGGATCGCGGAACGGAAAACCGCGGCTCCCGATCTCCGTTCCGCGTTCCGCGTTCCGAACTGGTGAATTATGATCCAGATGTATACCTACCTCGACGTGGCCGACAACACCGGGGCCAAAGAGGTGATGTGCATTCAGGTGCTCGGCGGCAGCAAGCGCCGGGTCGCGTACCTGGGCGACATCATCCGCGCCAGCGTGAAGAAGGCGCTGCCGGGCGGCGACGTGAAGCAGGGCGACGTGGTCAAGGGCGTCGTGGTCCGCACCCGCGTCGCCACGCGGCGCGAGGACGGCAGCTACGTCCGCTTCGACCGCAACGCGCTGGTGCTGCTCGACAACGACAACAACCCGCGTGGCACGCGCATCTTCGGCGCGGTGCCCCGCGAGCTGCGGGCGAAGTTCAACAAGATCCTGAGCCTGGCCGCCGAGGTCGTTTAGTCGTGTTTCGTGTTCGGTGCCTCGTGTTTCGTTGACAGCCGCCCGGCGCGGCCTCCGAGACGCGGGGCGACCGAAATACGAGAAGCCAAACACCAAACACAAAGACAGTCATGCACCTGCGCAAAGACGACGTGGTCGAGGTGGTCGCCGGGGACGACAAGGGCACCCGCGGGAAGGTCCTGCGCGTCCTCCGGACGAAGAACAAGGTCGTGGTCGAGGGCGTCAACCGCGTCTACCGGCACCTGAAGCCGTCGCGGCGCAACCCGCAGGGCGGGCGGCTCTCCAAGGAGATGCCGGTGGACGCCTCGAACGTCATGCTCATCGACCCGGTGAAGAACGCGCCGACCCGCGTCGGCGTTCGCTACGCGCCCGACGGGAGCAAGGAACTGTACGCCAAGAAGAGCGGGACCCGGCTCCGCATCCTGAGCAAGCCCGACCCGAAGTACGCCCGCAAATAGTATTCGGTGTTTCGTATTTTGTTGCCGCCCGCGGTTCCGGGGGGCGCTTCCCGTGTGTCCGGCGAGCACACGAAACGCGAAAGACCAATACAAAACACCAACCGACCCGTACCGGACCCGTTGGTAATGGGTTCGCCATAGGTCAACGAGGTACCGAACGATGGCCACCGCAACTGCGACCGAGAGCGGACCGACGCCGCGCCTGTTGGAGAAGTACAACAAGGAGATCGTCGGCGCGCTGGGGAAAAAATTCAACCGGACGAACCGGCTGAGCCTGCCGAAGTTGACGAAAATCGTCCTGAACATGGGCGTCGGCAAGGCGCTTCAGGACAAGGAGCGGATGAAGCTCGCCGCCGAACAACTCGGGCTGATCGCCGGCCAGCGCCCGCAGGTCACCAAGGCCCGGATGGCGGTGAGCGGCTTCCGGCTCCGCGAGGGCAACGAGATCGGCTGTCGGGTGACGCTCCGCGGCAAGCGGATGTACGAGTTCCTCGACCGGCTCATCAACATCGCGCTGCCGCGCATCCGCGACTTCCGCGGTATCAACCCGAAGAGCTTCGACGGCAACGGCAATTACAGCATGGGGTTGACCGAGCAACTCGTCTTCCCCGAGATCGACCCCGACAAGGTGACGTTCACGCAGGGCATGGACATCACCTTCGTCACGACGACCAAGAACGACGACGAGGCCCGCGAACTGCTCCGCCTCTTCGGCATGCCGTTCCGGGACGACACCAAATAGCAAGGAGTCGGGAGGCAGGGAACAGGGGGCAGAAAGAAACTGTTCTTGTTTTCCTGATTCCTGATCTCAGATTCCTGACTGTGGAACGGCCGGTTCCCCCGTGGCGCGTGGCCGCGGGTCCCGAATCGGAACGCCGCACCGAGTACCCGACGCGATGTCAACCAACGCGAAAGAAGCGAAGTACCGTCGTCAACTGGCGGCGGTCGAGGCGCACAAGGCCGAGCTGAAGAAGCCCGCCGATCAGCGCGACGACAAGAAGGTGCTGCCCGGACGCACCCTCGTGAAGATCGTCCGCCGGTGCCAGATCTGCGGCCGGTCGCGGGCCGTCTACCGCAAGTTCGGCTGCTGTCGCATCTGCTTCCGCAAACTCGCGAGCGACGGGCTGATCCCCGGCGTCCGCAAGGCGTCCTGGTAACCAACCGCGAAAGGGGGAACCGAACCATGATGACCGACCCGATCGCGGACATGCTGACGCGCATCCGCAACGCCAACGAGATCGAGCGCCCGCTCGTCGAGATGCCGGCCACCAAGCTGAAAGTGGCCGTCGCGAAGGTGCTGCTCGAAGAGGGCTTCATCCTCGGCTACCGCACCGGCAAGTGGGTCGAGACGACCACCGACGCCGGCACGACCAAGGACTTCCAGGAACTGGAGAAGCTCGGCGAGCCGCACGCGATCCTACAGGTGTTCCTGAAGTACGGCCCCGACGGCGAAAAGGTGATCCGCCACATCGAGCGGTACTCGAAGCCGGGTCGCCGCGTGTACCAGGGCTACAAGGACGTCAAGCGGGTCCTCGACGGGCTCGGTATCGCGATCCTGAGCACGAGCAAGGGCGTGATGTCCGACCGGCAGGCCAAGAAGGAGAAGGTCGGCGGCGAGGTGCTCTGCACCGTGTGGTGAACCGCGAGGCGCGCCGTGGACGGGGGATTCGGGCCGCTCTTGCTCGTTGCCTTCGTCGCCGTCGTGTTTGCGGGGGTGGCGGCGTTCCTCGTTGCCGGTTTCGTGGCCTTTGTGGCCCTTGGTGTGGTCGGGGTTTCGGCCGTCGGCGACCGCCTCGATCGTGCGAAGCGGCTCGCGCGTGAGGCCGAGTCCGATGAGTCGTGGTGAGATTTCACAAGGGCCGCGTTCCGGGTGATGCACCCGGTGAAGCCCGGAGGGACCGAGCGATGTCGAGAATCGGGAAGCAGCCGATCGCGATCCCCGCGGGGGTGAAGGTCGCGGTCGGGGGCGGCATGGTGAAGGTCGAGGGACCCAAGGGCAAGCTCGAAATCACCTACCACCCGAACATGAAGGTGGAGTCCGACGGCAAGGCGATCAAGGTGACGCGGCCCGACGACGACCGCCAGAACCGCGCCCTGCACGGGCTCACCCGCGCGCTCATCAACAACATGGTGGTGGGCGTCACGAAGGGTTACGAAAAGAAGCTGAAGGTCGAGGGCGTCGGTTTCCAGGCCGCCGCGAAGGGCAAGGGCGTCGAGCTGACGGTCGGCTTCGCCAACCGGATCACGCACACCCCGGACCCGAAGACCGGCGTGACCGTCGAGGTCCCCGACCCGACGACGATCGTGGTGAAGGGCGCCGACAAGCAGGCGGTCGGGCAGTTCGCCGCGGAGATCCGAGCCAGCCGCAAGCCGGAGCCCTACAAGGGCAAGGGCGTTCGTTACGAGAACGAGGTCGTCCGCCGCAAGGAAGGGAAGTCGTTCGCTGCCGGGAAGTAGTGTGAGTGCGGGTGCGGGTGTGAGCGAAAGACGGAAGAACCGCCTTTCGCTCGCGCCCGCGACGCCCCGGCCGGCCGGTATTTACTCACACTCACACCCACACTCACACTGTTGCAGCCATGAACACTCAGAAACTCAAGGCGAAGCGTGCGGAGCGGCGGCGGTTCCGCGTGCGCAAGAGCATTTACGGCACGCCGCAGAAGCCACGCCTCAGCGTGTCGCGGAGCAACCTGCACATCTCCGCGCAGTTGATCGACGACCTCAACGGGGTCACGGTCGCCGCGGCGACGAGCGCCGGGAAGAACTCGGGCCTCAAGCACGGCGGAAACGTGGCCGCCGCGAAGGTCGTCGGCCAAAAGCTGGCCGAGGCCGCGAAGGCCAAGGGCATCACGGCCGCCGCCTTCGACCGCGGGCCGTTCCGCTTTCACGGGCGGATCGCGGCTCTGGCGGTCGCGGCCACCGAGGCCGGGCTGGTCTGCACCAACCTCGAAGCCATGAAGGCGAAGGCCACCGCCGCCCCGGCCGAGGCGTCCGCCGGAAAGGGCGAGAAGAAGGCCGGCGAAAAGCCGAAGGGCGAGGGCAAGCCGAAGGGCGAGGGCAAGGGCGGCGAGAAGAAGAAGCCGGAAGGCGACAAGAAATAACTGTGGTCCGGTCACTCCGTGGCCGGGAGTCCAGCGATCCGAGTGCGCCGAGTTGATTTTTCACCCGACGCGCCTCTTCGGGGAACGAAGACGAAGACCGGTCACGGAGTGACCGGACCACACGACAAGAATAAGCGAGAACACGAGCGGGGAGCGTCCGTTCCCCACACGAGGGTAAATCATGGCGCGTGAGCGGCGGGACAGAGGCGAGGGCGACTCGCGCGACAACGCGCTGGTCGATTTCGTCGTGAAGATTCGGCGGTCGGCCTGCGTCGTCAAGGGCGGCCGGCGGTTCAGTTTCAACGCCCTGGTGGTGGTCGGCGACCGCCGCGGGAAGGTCTCCTACGGCTACGGCAAGGCCAACGAGGTGCCGCCGGCCGTCGAGAAGGCCATCAAGGAGGGCGAGGGCAACGTCCAACGGTCGAAGAAGGTCGCGACCCGCGGCAGCACGATCCCGCACCGGGTCATCGGCAAGTACGGCGCCAGCCGGGTGATCCTCGTGCCCGCGGGACCCGGTACCGGCGTGAAGGCCGGCCCCGGCGTCCGTGAGGTGCTGCAGGCGTGCGGCATCAGTAACATCCTGACCAAGGTTCACGGCAGTACGAACCCGATCAACCTCGTCAAAGCCACCCTCAACGGGCTCGCGCAACTGCGGACCAAAGAGGACGTGGTCCGGCTGCGGGGGGTGGCACTCTAATGGATCTCACCAGCGTTTCCACCGGCGTCGCGAAGCGGAAACTGAAGCGTCGCGTCGGCCGTGGTATCGGCTCGGGGCAGGGCAAGACCGCCGGCCTCGGCATGAAGGGGCAGTACCAGAGCGCCGGCGCCCGGCTCCCCAGCGGGCTGTTCGAGGGCGGCCAGATGCCGCTCTACC
>JAFKJJ010000626.1 GCA_017306025.1 Planctomycetota bacterium | reverse complement strand
GCGGGTGGCCTGGCTGGAGGAGCGGGCCACGGCCGAACGGGACCCGTCGGGCGCGGTCCGGATGACCGGGCTGGTGTGGGACGTGACCGACCGGAAGCGGGCCGAGGGCGAGCTGCGGGACATCCGGTCGCGGATGGAGGCGGCGCTCGGGGCCGGGGCGATCGGCACCTGGGCGTGGGACGTGCCGAACGACCGGTTCCACGGCGACCCGAGCCTCGCCCGCATCTTCTCGGTCCCGCCCGGGGCCGTCGCCGGCGGCCCCCTCTCCGGGCTGATGGGCTCGATCCACCCCGACGACCGCGAGCGGGTCGGCGGGCTCGTGGCCCGGGCCGTGGAGGCGGGCGGCCGGTACGAGGCCGACTACCGGGTGACCGACGGGGCCGGCGGGTGGCGGTGGGTGACGGCCCGCGGGCAGGTCGAGCGGGACGAGGGCGGGCGGGCGGCGCGGTTCCCGGGGGTGGTGATCGACGTCACCGACCGGAAGCGGGCGGAGGAGGCGCTGACCCGCCTGACGGCCGAGTCCGAGCGGCGCAGGCGGCTGTACGAGGCGGTCCTGTCGAGCACCCCGGACCTGGCCTACGTGTGGGGCCTGGACCACCGGTTCACGTACGCCAACGAGGGCCTCCTGCGGATGTGGGGCAAGACCTGGGACGAGGCGATCGGCAAGAACTGCCTGGAACTGGGGTACGAGCCGTGGCACGCGGCCATGCACGACCGGGAGATCGACGAGGTCGTCGCGACGAAGGGGCCGCTCCGCGGGGAGGTGCCGTTCACCGGCACGTTCGGCCGCCGCATCTACGACTACCTCCTGGTGCCGGTGATCGGGGCCGACGGGGAGGTGGAGGCGGTCGCCGGGACCACCCGGGACGTGACCGACCGGAAGGCGTCCGAGGAGGGGCTCCGGAAGCAGACCGAGCGGCTGCGGCTGTTGTGGGAGGCGGCCGCGGTGCTGCTCACCACGGACGAGCCGGACGCGATGATGCGGGGGCTGTTCGACCGGATCGCCGGGCACTTCGGGCTGGACGCGTACTTCAACTTCATGGCGGACGCCGCGGGCACGTTCCTCCGGCTGGAGTCGTGCGCGGGCGTCCCGCCGGAGGCGGTCGAGTCGATCCGCCGGCTGGAGCTCGGACAGGCGATATGCGGGGCGGTCGCGCGGTGCCGGGAGCCGATCGCAGCAACAGACGTTCAAGCGTCCGACGACCAGCGGGTGCAACTGGTGAAGGGGTTCGGGGTCCGGGCCTACGCCTGCAACCCGCTGCTCGCCGGCGACCGGCTGCTCGGGACGCTGTCGTTCGCCAGCCGGACCCGGGACGCGTTCGACGCCGACGAGCTGGAGTTCCTCCGCACCGTCTGCCACTACGCGACGGTGGCCCACGAGCGGCTGCGGCTGGTCCGGGAGCTGCGGGAGGCGGACCGGAAGAAGGACGACTTCATCGCGCTCCTGGCCCACGAGCTGCGCAACCCGCTGGCCCCGATCCGCAACGGGGTGCAGGTGCTGCGGCTGGCCGGGGCCGACGCCGGGGCCGCCGCCCGCGCCCGGGACATGATGGACCGGCAGCTCGGCCACATGGTCCGGCTGATCGACGACCTGCTCGACGTCTCCCGGATCAACCGGAACAAGATGGAGCTGCGGCGGTCCCGGGTCGCCCTGGCCGAGGTCGTCGCCAGCGCGGTCGAGACGGCCCGCCCGCTGCTGGACGCGGCCGGGCACGAGCTGACCGTGTCCCTCCCGGCGGCCCCGGTGCCGCTGGACGCCGACCTGACCCGGCTGGCGCAGGTGGTCTCGAACCTGCTGACCAACAGCGCCCGGTACACCCCGCCGGGCGGGCGGGTGTGGCTGTCGGCCGAGCGGGCCGGGGGCCGGGTGGTGGTGTCGGTCCGGGACACCGGGATCGGCATCCCGGCGGCGGCCCTGTCGAAGATCTTCGACATGTTCAGCCAGGTGGACCGGCCGGCCGAGCGGAGCAGCGGCGGGCTGGGGATCGGGCTGGCGCTGGTCAAGGGGCTGGTCGAGATGC
>JAFKJJ010000116.1 GCA_017306025.1 Planctomycetota bacterium | reverse complement strand
TCCGGAACCCGCGGACCGGCAACCTGATGTCGCGCATCCCGGACGTGGGCAACCCGTGGCTGGACGCGGGCATCGTGGCGTTTTCCACCATGAAATACAACGAGGACCGTGACTACTGGAAGAAGTGGTACCCCGCGGACTTCATCACGGAGAGCTTCCCCGGCCAGTTCCGCAACTGGTTCTACGCGCTGTTGGCGATGTCTACCATGATGGGCGACGGCCAGCCGCCGTTCAAAACGTTGCTCGGTCACGGCAACGTGCGCGATCAATTCGGTTACGAGATGCACAAGAGCGCGGGCAACTCGATCGAATTCACCGCAGCGGCCGACAAGGGCGGCGAGATCAAGGACCCGAAGGGGAACGCGTTGCCGTTCAACGCGATCGGTGCGGACGTCATGCGTTGGTTGTACTGCCGGCACAACCCGGCCGCGCACCTGAACTTCGGCCCGGAACCGGCGAACGAGGTGCGTAGCAAGGTGTTCTTCAAGTTGTGGAACACCTACGCCATGTTCTGCAACTACGCCATCGGCGACGGCTTCGACCCGGCCGCGCCGCAGGTTCCGGTCGCGGAGCGCCAGGACGTGGACCGCTGGTTGCTCTCCAACCTGGAGTTGCTCGTCAAGGACGCGCGCAAAGCGTACGAGAGCTACGACGTGATGAGCTTCGCCGTCAAGTGCGAAGACTTCATCGAGGGCGATCTATCGAACTGGTATGTACGGCGAAACAAGGATCGCCTTCATAGCCGGAACGTGGACCTCACCGACGAGGGGCGCAAAGACAAGCGGGCCGCGTATCAGACGCTCTACACGACGCTCACGACGCTCTGCAAGCTGATGGCGCCGTGTATCCCGTTCGTGACGGAGGTGATGTGGAAGAACCTGCGTCTGCCGAACGACCCGGAAAGCGTTCACCTGTGCGACTTCCCCACCGCGGATGAGGCGCTCGTCGATCACGCGCTGTCCGAAGACATGGCCGCGGTTCAGCGGGTGATCTCGCTCGGGCTCTCCGCGCGGCAGGCGGCGAAGCTCAACGTGCGGCAACCGCTCGCGGAACTGGTCGTGTCGCCCGGTTCGGACGCCGACCGGCACGCGGTCGAACGGTTCCCGGACCTCATCCTCGACGAGTTGAACGTGAAGGCCGTGCGCCTCCACGATCCGGCATCCGGACCGCTGCTTAGTGTCTCCGCGAAGCTCAACAAGAAGACGGCCGCTGGAAAGCTCGGCCCAAAGCTCAAGGAAGCGGAGGCGGCACTTACGAAGATGGCCGCAAAGGAACTCGATGCCGCTCCGCTCGTCGTCGCGGGCGTCGAACTCGCATCGGCCGACGTGGTCCGCGAGTTTACCGCAGCGAAGGGCTGGGCCGGGGTCGCGGACAAGGGCACACAGGTCGCGATCAACACGACCGTGAGCCCCGAACTCAAAGCCGAAGGACTGGCCCGCGACATCACGCGGCAGGTGCAGAACGCCCGCAAGGACGCGAAGCTCGATCTGCTCGACAAGATCGCCCTTCACCTCGCGACGGACGCGCCCGAACTGGCGAGGGCCGTCGCCACGCACCGCGCCGCCATCGCGACCGCGGTACAGGCGACGCAGTGGAGCGACGCGCCGATCACCGGCGACGGCACCCACTCCACGAACGTGAAGATCGACGGGCAACCGCTCGTCATCGCGCTCCGAAAGGTGTAACGGCTACGGGGCGGGTTGATGCGCGTTACCCGCGCATCAACCCGCCCCGTCACTCACACTCCGGGTTCGCCCGTTCTCACTTCGCGGCGAGCACGACCGGGACCGGCGTGAGGGCCACGGCCGCGGTTTCGCCGGCCCGCACGATCACGGTGCCGATCGCGCGCTCGGTGCGGCCGTCGCGGACCACTTCCGCGGTCAGTTCGTACCGGTAGCTTTGTCCCGCTTCGAGCGGCGGCGTCCGGAACGTCCGCAGAACCCCGCTCCCGTCGGCCGCGACCCCGTTGAAGAGCAACTTCGCGTCGGCCGGCAGCGTCACCGAAAGCGTCCCGCCCGTCTCGCCCTCCTTCGGCTTCACTTCCTTCTTCGGCGTCGGAACCGCCGGTGCCGCGGCCGGGCCGGACAGACCGGGATAGTAGTAATAGCCCGCAGGGCCGTGGTACGCGTAGCCGGCGTACCCGCCGCCGGCCATCCAGTTCGCGTACGGGCCTTGGCTGTAGTTGTAGTACGCGTACCACGGGTAGAACCACTTGTGGCGGTACGTGTCGGTGTACCACCCCGGCGGGCTCACCGAGGGCCACGTCACCGACGTGGACTTCGGCCCGAGCCGCTGGTGGATGTCCGGTATCCGGACCGGCCCCCAGTGGTGCTCGCCCTCCGCCCGCGCCGCACCCGCCGACCCGATCAGCCCGCCCGCTACTGCCGCCACGAGCAGCAACTTCCGCATCACGCACCTCCGGTGTCGCTCCCTGTTGCGATCCGCCCCACTAACCCGATTCTGCGCCCGAGTCGGGTACACGCAACCCGTCTTGCCCACGCTTCCCGTCTTCCGCGGTGGCGGACGTAGCGGTTGCCCGCCGTGCGCCGATTGCGGTTAGCCCCACGGGCGATAAAACACCCGCTGCCGTTGGGGAGGGGGAAACCCGGGCGGGTTCCCCCTGCATCCCCCTCCTGCCGACAGGACCGCATTCCCATGACCACGACCGCCGCGCGACTCGCCGACCTTCGCGACAAGGTGTTCGCCGGAACGCGCCTCACGTTCGACGACGGCCTCTTTCTGGACCGGCACGCGGATCTGTTTACGCTCGGCGAGTTAGCGAACTTCGTGCGCGAGAAGAAGAACGGCAACGTCACGTACTACAACGTGAACCAGCACCTCAACCCGACCAACGTGTGCGTGTACCGGTGCGCGTTCTGCTCGTTCCGCGCGGACCTGAAGTCGCCGAACGGCTACGTGATGACCGACGCGCAGATCCTTCAGCGCGCAAAAGAAGCGAGCGAGCAGGGCGCGACGGAGTTGCACATCGTCGGCGGGCTCCACCACCTGCTGCCGTACGAGTGGTACCTCAACATCATCAGGAGCATCCACGCCGCGTACCCGGAACTTCACCTGAAGGCCTGGACCGCGGTGGAGTGGGACTGGTTCGAGCGGATCACGAAGCGGCCGACGCGCGAACTCTTCGCGGAGATGCGGGACGCGGGGTTGGGCTCGCTGCCGGGCGGCGGTGCGGAGATCTTTCACCCGGACGTGCGCTCGAAGCTGTGCGACTACAAGGCGGACGCCGACCAGTGGCTGCGCGTCCACAGAGAGTGGCACGAGTTGGGTGGGAAGTCCAACGCAACCATGCTCTACGGCCACATCGAGAGCGCGGAACATCGCGTCGACCACATGCTCCGGCTGCGTGCCCTTCAGGACCAGACGGGCGGCTTCCAGACGTTCATCCCGCTCGCGTTTCACCCGACGAACAACCCGCTCGGGAAAGACATCCCGAAGCCGAGCGGTTTGACGGACCTGAAGGTCATGGCTTTGGCGCGCGTGATGCTGGACAACTTCCCGCACATCAAGGCGTACTGGCAGATGCTCACCGTGAAGGTGGCGCAGGTCGCGCAGAACTTCGGCGCGGACGACATCGACGGGACGGTGGTCCACGAGACGATCTACCACGCCGCCGGCAGCGACTCGCCGCAGGCGCTGAGCGTCCGCGACCTCCGGCGGCTGATCGAGGAAGCGGGCCGCGTGCCGGTGGAGCGCGACACGCTGTACAACGAGGTCGTCCGCGACCGGCCCGCGGAGAAGAAGTGGGCGACCGGCCGAAAGCTGGAAGTGGTGGGGTGAAGGCGACTATCCCAGCCGGATCGAGAACCGGGTTCGGTTCTCGATCCGGCCTCCCGCGCGGGCCTGACCCGGAACCGCGAACGTAAACCCGGTTACCCGGCCCGCTGCCTCGCGGTCGCGGCTCGCAAATACGCGCTACGCGCCCGTGCGCCGACGGCGGAGCGGACCACACCGCGCACCGAGCTACCCGATGATCCCGCCGTCCGGCGGGGTCGCGCGCAGCTCGTTCAGGTCCTCTCGCACCTTTCGCAAGCCGACCGCGCACACCTCGAACTGCTCGCTCAAGCGGCGGAACAGGTCCGCCTCCGCGTCGTGGTGCTGCTCCTCCTCCATTCGGCTCGTCAGGAGGTACCCGCGCTTGCCCTGCGCGGTGTAGCTCACGAGCGCGTCCTTACCCGCGGTCGACCGCAACCGCCCCACCGCTTCCGGGTACACACCCGTCCAGAACAGCGCGAAGTCGCCGATGTGGCGGTAGTAGTCGCGGCGCACGCGCCCGCCCGCGGGCAGTTGCTCGGCCTCGATCACCATTTCGGTCAGTTCGGTGAGCGGACGACCCCGCTCGCCCCGCAACCGGTAAACGGCGTCGTTGTGAATGAAGCGCGTCAGCAGCGCGGAGAGGTAGTCGATCAGGGGCGGGTCGGCCACGCCGAGATGGGAGAAGAAGGCGTGTTCGGCAAGCCCCGCGAACATCCGCCGTAGCGGGTGCTCAGGGGGTGGGTCCCACATGGTTCGCGGTCCTCCTTCGGCTCCTTGCGTGAGCGGGCGACGGGCGATCCCCTATTAAAGATGACGCACGACACGTAGAAAATCAACCGCGACACGGCAAGACCAAAAATGCGAAGATTTTATTCGCGTCCCGGTTCGTGTGCGATTGGCCGTCGCCCCGGTCCCGGCGTGCCGACCGGTTTCCACTCCGTAACAGGCAACGGCTGTGCCGATTCCGGTACGGTGGGGGCAGGTTCGGCGCCGCCCGCGAGTGTTACGACCGTCTCGATTCGCGGGGGCGGCAGGTCCGCCCTCACGTGGGGAACGTCCGGAAGTGGGACGGGTTGCGCCGGCGCGGCCATTTCGGGTGGCGGCGCCGGAACGGGAGGCGCCGCCGGCGCCGGCGGAACGGCGTTCGCGAGGCACTGCGCGGGGTGGCCGAGTGCCCGGTACAGCCGGAACTGCGCACGGTTGTAGTCCGCCACCGCCGCGAAGAAGTCCGAGTTCGCCTGCGCGAACGCCTGCACCGCTGCGACCGCCTCCCGCGGCCGGACGACCAGCGTCAGGGCGTCGCCGATGCGCCGGGTCTGTCCCAGCCCCTCGCCGCTCTTCTGAACGAGGTCGATCGCCTCGCGCAGCGCCGGCTCGGCGTCGTTGAGCCGCTGCGCCGCGGCGCGCACCTCGGCGAACCGGGTCGCGACCTCCGCCGCGATCCGGTCCTGCGTGCGGAACAGGTCGAGCGTCGCGGCCTCGTACTCGGCCCGGCGCTCGCTCACGCGCGCCCGGTTCCCGAACCCGAGCGCCTGGAACTCCCACAAGAGCTGAACGTCGATGTCGAACCGGCCGGTGAAGTCCTTCAGGTCGCCGTTGCGGCCGCCGCCGAACGCGCCGTAGCCGAGCGATCCGCTGGGGTTGGTCGAAACGCTCCGGACCGCGAGGCTCGGCACCAGCGGCCGCAGCTTTTCTTGCTTCAGACGCGCGAGCGTGGCCCGGACGAACGCCTGCTGCCCCGCGAGTTCCGGCCGCGTGTTGAGCGCGACCGGGATCAGGTCGTCGATCGTCGCGTTCGGGTCGATGATCGTCACCGGCAGCGCCGGCGGCTCGGCCGGCTCGACCACCGCGGCCGGGTCGAGGCGCAGGATGCGGTCGAGTTCGGCGCTGGCCGTCCGCCAGCGCTCGCGGGCCGCGGCGACCGCCAGCCGGCGCCGGCCGAGTTCGGCGCGGGCGCGGTTCTCCTCCGCGGGCGGTGCCAGGCCCTTCGTGAGCTGAGCCGTTTTGCGGACGAGGGCGTCGGCCTTCGCCTCGGCCGCCAGCGCGCCGGCCAGTTCGCCGCGCGCCTGCTGCACCGTGAAGTACGCCTCGGCCACGGCGAGCGTCGAATCGTTCGCGGCGGACTGCTGAACCGCCTGCCGGGCGCGGAGCTCCTGCCGGGCCGCGAGCGGGGCGTACACCGCGTCGGAGAACGCGAACACCACGTTCGGCCCGAACCCGGCCATGAACGTGTTCCGGTTCGACTTCACGACGTCGCCGGCGAAGTTCTGCTGGCCCCCGGTGTGCGCGAAGTAGTCCGTGCCGACGTAGACGTTCGGCACCCACAGCAGCCGCGCGCGGTCGTACACCGCGGCGGCCGCGGCCACCTGCTTACCGGCGATCTGAACGTCGAGCGGGCGGGCGTTCGCGAGTTGCAGTGCGGTGGCGAGGTTGATCGGCAGCGGCGCGTCGGTCGGTTCGACGGGCGGGGCGGCGTTCGCAACGGGACTCCTCCCGGCCAGTGCCGCGGGCGGGAGCGGTGTCCCGGCGCCCCGCGCGACCGCCGGCGGGAGGGCACGGAGCCGGTCGGCCGGGGTTGTGAACGGCTCCGGCGCGGCGCAGCCGCCGGCCGAGACGAATCCCGCGACGGTACACGCGGCGAGCGTGCGCCGGAAAGCCCCCATTCCCCGCCCCCCGGCCGCGCCCGGCCCGAACTTGAAGCATTTTCGGCCCGTGCATACCCCGGCCGGGGCGGGCGTGCAACCGCAACCGCGCCCCACCCTTCCGGCACACGGGTTCGGCCAATAAACTCAACGTGCCGCAGGTTGCGACACCCGCGCGCGCGGCTCCCCCCGCATTCGCGAGACACCATGCTGTTCCCCCAGTTCCGCCCCGCGCTCATCGCAGCCGCGTGCGCGTTCCTCTGCGGTTCCGCGAACTCCGACGACAAGACGGCCCCGCCCCCGCGGCCGACGAAGAGCGCCGCTCGCCCCGACGACAAGAAGCCCTCGAAGCCGATTGCGGACGACCGCGAACAGATCCGCAAGGAACTGGAAGCGAGGTTCGCCGGGCGCCCGCCCGAACAGGCCCTCACGATCCTCGAACAACTCGCGCAGGAGTGGGCCGCCCGCAAGGGCGCGTACGAGGTGGCACGGCACCGTTTCGCCGTGCAGACGAGCGAACTCGCGAAGGCCCGTCAGCGGTTGAACGATCATAAGTTGCCCGCCGTGACGGTTCCGCCTGCCCTACGGGCCGCGGACGTCGGGGCCGCGATCCAGGTGGCGCAGGAACTCGCGGCCGGGCACGCGGAACGCGTCAAGCACCTCGAAGCGGTAAGGGCCGCGCTCGGGGCGGTGGTGAAGGCGGGGGAGGAGTTCGCGGGCGCCGTCCGCGCCGCAGACAACCACCTCTTCGCGATGCAGACCGCCGCGGCGCTCGCGAAAGGCGCGCCGGGCGACAAGATGCCCCCCGCGTTCGCCGCGCCGGCGCTGGCGGACGCCGCGCAACGGCTCAAGGCGGCTGCCGACGAGGTGAAGAACGGAGTCGACGGCGCGAAGGCCGAGTCGGGCACGGTGGAGAAGGAGTTCGCGGCCGCGAAGACCGCGGCCGACACCGCGACCGCGAAACTCGACGCGCTGAAGGCCACTCAGACGGACGCGCTCGCGGCGTTCGCCTACGAGGACCGGCTGAAGGGGATGGCCGCCGCGCCGCTGGCGGACGAGTTCAACCGGCTCCGCAAGGAACTCGCCGAGAAGTCGGCCGCGATCAGGGGCGACGAGGACGACTACAAGAAGGCCGCCGCGCCGGTCGCCGAGGCACGCGCGAAGCTCGACGCGGTGAAGGACCCGCTCCCGCCGGAGGAGAAGGCCGGTCCGCCGCTCCCGCCGCTGGAGGCGGCCGCGAAAAAGTTGTTCGCGGCGCAGCAGCACCTCGCGGCCCGCGCCCGCGTGATCGACGAGCGCACCGAGAAGGCCGCCGCGCTGGTCGCGGCGTTCGACGAACAGGAGAAGAAGGCACTGGCGTACTCCACCACGCTCGACGGCCTGCGGGGCACCGCGCGGCACCTCGCGGCCGCGGCCGCCGAGATCGAGCGCCGCGTCGGCCGGGGCGACCTCGAACCCGCGAAGGTGCCCGACGGCGTGTCCGAAGCGGTCGGGGCGACGGGCGCGCGGGCGAAGTTCGATGCGGAGGCGGGCGCCCTTCAAGCGGCGCTGCTGCGGCTGCGCAAGGAGCGGGACGCGCTCCGCAAGCCGGACGCCGAGGCGGAGGGCGAGAAGGCGCTCGTGGCGGCGCTGCTGGCGAACGTCAACGAGCGGATCGACCTTCACACCGACCTGAAGAGGCTCGCGGCCGATTACGCCGCCACCCGCGCCGCCCGCTCGGAATCGGAACAAAAACGGCTGGAACAGCGCGCGGCCGATCGGGTGGCGAAAGAGGCGCCCCGGTGGGACGTGGCCCTCGCGCTCGACCGCTCCGGGCAGTCGGCCGACATCGCGTCGTTGCTCGGCGCGTACTACAAGGAACTGGTGGAGCTCGACGAGAAGGACGAGAACCTAAAGCGGCAGAAAGAGGCGCTCGGCAAGCTGGTCGGTCTCACGCAAAAGGAGGCGGTCGACGTCGCGAAGCTCCGCACGCTCCTGGAGAAGAAAATCGGGCACCCGGGACCGGCGCAGAGGTTCGACGCGTGGCTGGCCGCGCGGCTCGCGCCCGAGGGGCTGAGGGCCGAGGCCGACGCGTACCACGCCGAGGTCTCGCGCCTCGACGCGGTCGGCGGGTCGAACGCGCGCCGCGTTCAGGCGCTGACCGGCAACGCGCCGGAGGCGAGCAAGACCACGGAGCAGACCAAGCTCCCGGCCGACGGGGGCGAGATCGGCGCCGCCCGTCGTGAGTTGCTGGAAGCGCGGGTCCGCGGGCTCGTTACTCTCGGCGTCAAGATCGGCCTCGTGCTGTTCGGGGCGCTCGTCGTCTCGCGGCTGGCGATGTTCCTCCTGCGCCGGGCCGTTCGCGGGGGCACCGACGACGCGGGCAACCCCGCTCCGGTGCTCCGCCCGCTCCGCGGCGTTCTGCGGCTGTGCGTGTGGTTCGCCGCGATCGCAGTCGTCCTCAGTGTTCTCGGATACGACGTGACGGCGCTGGTCGTGGCGCTCGCGGTCGTGGCGCTCGCGGCCGCACTGGCCGTGCGGCCGATGATCGCGGACGTGCTCGGGTCGATCGTCATCTTCGCCGAACGGCGCTTCAAGGTGGGCGACGTGGTGCGCCTGGGCGGCGGCGAGCCGGCCCGCGTCGCCGGCCTGACCTGGCGCTCCACGTCGCTGAAGAACGCGAACGGGCTCGTGAGCAGCGTGCCCAACCGCGCCGTGGCCGAGGCGACGGTCGAGAACCTGTCCCGCGGCACCGAGACGTACGACACGCTCACGGTGACGGTCAGCACCGACAAGGACGCGGCGAAGGTGATCAACGTCATTCGCTCCTCACTGGCCCAGTGCAAGAACCTGTCGGCCGACCAGGGCGTGACGGTGGTGAGCTACGTCCAGCGGGGCGCCGTGAAGGTGGTGCAGTATCGGTTCTGGTGGTTCCTGAAGGACTACGAGACGCGCAACAAGACGCGGGACGAGGTGTTCGCGCGGATCGCGGTCGGGTTGGCCCACGAGGACATGACCGGCATCGAGATCGCGCTCGCGTGACGCGGCCGTCCGCGTGGTGACCGCCGCGCTCGCCCGGCACGCGAACGTCTTCACCCATCCGGCCGGGGGCGCAAGCTCCGCGGCTCACAGCACGTCGGACACCGCGACGTGCGTACAATTCCTTGCCATGCCAAACACCCGCGACAGGTCGTTGCGGGCTCGCAGGACGCATCTCCCGTGACCGTGATCCGACCGGTTCGGTCGCGTTGCGCCGTCACGTCGCGATTTTCCGCGCACGGACAGAAAAATTACGCATATCGCCCAGATTGCCGGCGCAAGATGGCGCGCTCTTCGCGTGAGGATCGTAGAGAGCCGCGCCGACCGCGGACGTCTCCCAAATCGACCAAATGTCCCCGGCACGCACGGCCGATATTTCCGGTGCCTGCCGCTGGATGCTGAGGTTCTTCAATGCCTGCGCCTCTGGATCGGCTCATCGCCTGCCTCGCGAACACCGGAATGACCCGGTTCTTTCGCCGCCTTTTCGACGACTACCCCGACCTCTTGATGAAGGACCAAACGGTCGAAGAGATCGGCCCGAACCGGCGCATCAAGCTCCGCGGCCGGTGGGTCACCAACTTCGGGTCCGACAGCTTCCTGGGCCTCGACCAAGACGCGCGCGTGAAGGCCGCGATCGAGCGCGGCGTGCGGACCTGGGGCACGCACAACGGCAGCTCGCGGGCGTTCTCCAGCGTCGCGCCGAACGTGCGGGCCGAGCAGAAGATCGCCGAATGGCTCGGCACCGAGGCCGCGCTGATCTACCCGTCGGTGACGCTCGCCAACACCGGCGCGCTGCCGGGGCTGGTCACGCGGCACGACGTGCTCGTCGCCGACCAGTTCGCGCACAACTCGATCGACGACGGACTGAAACTCGCCAAGGCCCGCGGCACGCGAACCGCGAAGTTCAGCCACAACGACCCCTCGGCCCTTGAAGACGCGCTGAAATCGCTCAAGCCGTACCGGCACGCAGTGGTCGCGATCGACGGCGTGTACAGCATGAGCGGCCAACTGCCGCCGCTGGCCGAGTTCCGCCGCGTCGCGGCCGCCAACGACGCGTGCCTGTACGTGGACGACGCGCACGCGACCGGGGTGCTGGGGACGTGCGGCCGTGGCACAGTGCGTGACGCGCTGGGCGATTATGACAACGTGCTGACCGTCGGCTCGCTCTCGAAGGGGTTCTCGTGCCTGGGCGGATTTGTGGCCGGGCCGCAAACGGCCGTCGACGTGTTGAAGCTCCGCTCGAACCCGCTCATCTTCGGCGGGCCGGTGCCGCCGCCGTACCTCGAAGCGATCTGCACCGTACTCGACGTCCTCAACTCGGACGAGTACCCCGCGCTCCGCGCCCGGCTCGACGCCAACGTGCGCCGACTGACCGACGGGGCCAAGAAGTTGGGCCTCGTGGTGCTGGGCGGGCTGGTGCCGATCGTGTCGGTGCTGACCGGCGCCGAAGAGGCGACACTGAAGGCGGGGAAGTTCCTTTTCGAGCGCGGGTTCTACGTGCAGTCGGTGGTGTTTCCCGCGGTGCCGCACGGGGCGGGCGTCCTGCGGATGCAGGTGAACGCGAACCACTCCGCCGAGCAGATCGACGACCTGCTCGCGGCGTTGGAGGCGCTGGCGCACAGTACCGCACTCCCGTCCAAGATCCCCGCGGCGCTCGTCGCGGCTTAAGGGAGTGCCGGGTTCTAAGTTCTAAGTGCTGAGAAAAGACAGGAAGCGGCCCTCGCCTCCTCTCAGCACTCAGCACTCAGAACTCGGCACTGATGACATGGCCTGGCTCTACCTCATCGCCGCCGGGTGCTTCGAGTGCGGGTTCACCACCTGCCTGAAGCTGTCCGAGGGGCTGACGAAGCTCGGGTGGTCGGTCGCGTTCGTGCTCCTGTCGATCGTCAGCTTCGGGCTCCTCACACTCGCGGCGCAGAAGATCTCGCTGGGCACCGCCTACGCGGTGTGGACCGGTATCGGGGCGGTCGGCACGGCGCTGGTCGGGATCATCTGGTTCAAGGACCCGGCGACCTTCTGGCGGCTGTTCTTCCTGACCGGCCTCATCGGCTGTCTCATCGGGCTGAAGCTCGTTTCACCGGAGAAGGAGTGATCCGCGCCGCGGCACTTTGAGAGCGACCCGGGCCGGTCTCATGTTTGGTTCATTTTTTCCTTGACGGCTTCGCATCATTTCGATTATTACTTGATTTTGCCCTTTCGCGACTCGCGTTTCGTTCGTTCGACAGCCCGATTTTTGTTCGTCCGCGCAGCGATCCGCCGCGCTGCCGGAGGCATTTCCGCGCCCGGCGGTGCAGGAAGAGCGCCGATGTCATCCGCTCCGGCCCACGCCCTCGCGCGCAGCTCGGCGTACACGCCGAACAGGGCGTTCACGCTGATCGAGCTGTTGGTGGTGATCGCGATTATTGCGATCCTCATCGGGCTCCTCCTCCCCGCCGTCCAAAAGGTCCGCGAGGCCGCCGCCCGAGTGCGGTGTGCCAACAACCTCAAGCAGATCGGGCTGGCGTTCCACAACCACCACGACGCGGTCGGCCGGTTCCCGTACGGCGGCGTTCAGGTACCCTTCTGCGGCGGCTCGCAGGCGGACACCGCGCAGACCACGCCGCAGGGCCGCGAGCAGAGCTGGAGCTGGGCGTACAACATCTTGCCGTACATCGAGCAGGACAACCTGTACAAGAACGCGAACTCGGCGCTGGTGCGGAGCACGCCGGTGAAGACGTATTACTGCCCGTCGCGGCGGCCGGTGGAGGCGCACAACGGCACGGCCAAGATCGACTACGCCGGCAACGCGGGCACCGCGAGCGACGGGTCGAACGGCGTGGTGATGCACACCCCGCTCGGGGCGCTCCGACTGACCGACGTCACCGACGGCACGAACTGCACGGTGCTCGCGGGCGAGAAGCAGATGAACCGGGCCGCGTTCGGGCAGAGCACGGACGACAACGAGTCGTACTGTACGCCGGGCTGGAACGGCGACTGGGAAGTGTACCGCGTCGGATCGGGACAGCCGGCCGCGGATTACAGCCGGTCGGGTACCACGACCCCGACGCACGTCTTCGGCTCGGCGCACGCGTCCGGGTTCAACGCGGCGTTCTGCGACGGGTCCGTGCGGTTCATCCGGTACACAGTAAGCTCCACCACCTGGAACCGGGCGTGCGTCCGCAACGACAACCAGGTGTTCAACTCCAGCGAGTTGTGAGGGGGCGCTGCGGGCGGCGATCGGTGCCCCACGACGAGAACACGCCGCGGCTGATGCCCCCGAACGCTTCCAATAGACCGCATTCACGATAGCTGTGAGTTCGTAGTGTATCGGGACGAATCTCGTCCTCCTGGGTCGCCCCGATGATCGCGCGGCTGGCCGACCTGCGGAAGCCCCCGGCGGTGTTCCAGCACCTGACCGGGCTGACCATCCCGGTGTTCGACGAGCTGGCCGCCCGGGTGGTCCCG
>JAFKJJ010000625.1 GCA_017306025.1 Planctomycetota bacterium | reverse complement strand
GGGCGGGGGCGGGAGCGCCGGCGCCTGGGCGCCGGCGGCGATCGCGTCCAGGGCCGCGACGACCCACTCGGCGCCCGGCGGGCGGTCCTCCGGGCGCTTTTCGAGCAGCCGCTCGATGAGGTCCGAGAGCTCCTGTGAGATCATCGGGTTCACCGCCCACGGGCTCGGCGGCTTGTGGTCGGCGACCGCCCGCAGCACCGCCGGTAACGTTTCGCCGGGGAACGGCTTGACGCCGGTCGCCGCGTGGTACAACACCGACCCCAGGCTGAACAGGTCGGAACGGGGGTTGATGACCAGCCCGCTGGCCTGTTCGGGCGACATGTAGTCCGCCGTGCCCACCACCGCCCCGGTGTCGGTGTGCCGGTCGGCGCCGGAGGCGAGCCGGGCCAGACCGAAGTCGAGCACCTTCACCCGCCCCTTCGGCGCCTCGAGCCACAGGTTGGCCGGCTTGATGTCGCGGTGGACCAGCCCGACCGCGTGCGCCGCCGCGAGCCCCGCGGCGATCTCCCGCCCGACCCGGACGACCTCCTCCGGGAGCAGCGCGCCGCCCTTCAGCCGCGCCGCCAGCGACTCGCCCGGCAGCAGCGGCATGACGAAGTACGGCAGCCCGTCCTGTTCGCCGACCTCGTAAATCTCGACGACGTTCTCGTGGCGGACCGCCGCCGCGGCGCGGGCCTCGCGGTCGAACCGCTCCCGCGCGCCCGGCTTGGGCGCCATCGCGGGGGCCAGCACCTTGACCGCGACCCGGCGCCCCAGGTCCGCGTCCTCGGCTTCGAGCACGACCCCCATCCCGCCGCGGCCGATCGGGCCGACCACCCGGTGCTTCCCGAACCGCTCGGGCAGCGCGGGGTCCGCGCCGCGGGGCGGGCCGGACGAGTCCCCGCTGCCCTTCGCGCCGGCCACCGTCGGCACCCCCGAGACCGCGCTCACCACCTGTTTCACGAGCTCCGGGGGGACCGGGGCGAGCGGCCGCGGGTCGCGGAGCAGCGCGTCGAGGTCGTTCGATTCGGGGTGTGCCATGTTGCACCAAAATGGCGGCGCGGTCCGCGCCGCGCTCGTCGTCCACGGTTCCGGGACCCGCGAACTCGCCCCCGCCCGACCACACGGGGCCGCCACAGGGAACAACGGACCGGCCCGGGGCCGGCGGTCGCGGGTCGCGGGGAATTCGCTACTCCAGGAAGTCGCCGAGTTCGTCGCGGAGCCGCGCGACGACCCGGCGCCGGGCGGACCGCGCCGCCTCGGCGCCGACGCCCAGTTCCGCGGCCGCCTCGGCGGGGGAGCGGCCCCGGACGGCCTGCAGCTCGAACGCGGCCAGCGTTTCGGGGGCGAAGTCGGCGCGAACGACCGCCAGCGCCTCCCGCACGAGCCGCAGCCGGTACTCGTACTCGTCCATTTCCGCGACCGCGTCGGGCGCCACCGGCCCCTCCACCCCGGAAAGGCCGTCGGCACCCGGCGGGTTGCGGTGCTGGCGGCAGAAGTCCTGGTACTTGTTGCGGGCGATCGTGAACAGCCAGCCGCGGAACTTGTACCCCTCGACCCGCCGGTACAGCGGCAATTTGCGGAACACCTGGATCAGCACCTCCTGAACGACGTTGGCCGCGTCGGCGTCCTGGAGCCGCTGGGCGCGCGCCCAGGCGAGCAGGAGCGGCGCGTAGAGCCGCACGAACCGCGCCCACGCCTCCTGCCGCGCCGGTTCGCTCGGCGGGTTCACGAGGTGGTCGAGCAGCGTCAGTGAGGTGGTGCTGGTGGCGTTCATGGTGCGGTGGGGTCGGGTCCTCACGGCGCGCCGGAGGCGACGAACGCCGCCCAGAGGAACGTGTCCGCGTCGAACCGGCTGCCGGGCGCCGGGGCCGGCAGCGCCGGGGGCGGGAACGCTTCGGCGATGGGCACCGGCCCGCGCACCGGCCCGCGCCCGGACTTCGCCTGGCGGTACAGTTCCAGCTGCGCCTCGCGGAGCGCCCGGGCGGGCGTCACGTCCGAACCGCCGGCCCAGAGCTTCTGGTAGAACGCCGTCATGAGCTGCCG
>JAFKJJ010000115.1 GCA_017306025.1 Planctomycetota bacterium | reverse complement strand
GGGTCGCATTCCGGGCACAGACGCCGGAGTTCAAGCAGGACCGCCGAACGGTCTACGACCTGCTCTCCACCGCCGGGGCATGAAGACGTGCCGCCGGCCGCTCCGCATTTCGGCTCGGAGGTGAAGGCCGCGCGGATCGACCGATTTCGAAAAGAACATGGGGTTCAGCGGGTACGCTCTGCTCACCGACCCTCGGGGCGGGCGGTGGCGACGTCCGCGTTGCACCTTTTCCGCTCGCGCGCCATAATTCCGCGCTCCGACCGCTCCGCGACAAGGAGTTCCCCGTGCGCAAGTTCATGTGTTCGCTCGCCCTGTTTGCTGCGGCCGCAACGTTGGTCGCGGTCGCCGCGCCGTCCGCGGTCGTCGCCCGGCAGAAAGAAAAAGACAAGAAGGACACAAAAAAGGACGACAAGGACAAGAAAGACGCAAAGGCCCCAAAGGCCGACGAGTCCGGCGCGATCGAGGTCTATCAGGCCAAGGACGGGTGGCGGTTCCGCGTCGTCGGCGGGGACGGTAAGTCGGTCGCGATCGGCGTACAGGGGTACGCGAAGAAGGAAGACTGCCTCGCGGCGATCGAGGTCCTCAAGACGGCACTGGCGAAGGCGAAAGCCACCGAACCCAAGGACGAGAAGAAGTAGTCTCAGGTCGAAAGTCGTAAAGTCGAAGATATTCTCCGTTATGTCTTCGACTTTCGACCTTACGACCTGAGACTACTATTTCGGGGCCGGCGTGATCGTGAGCACCGTCCACGGGTGCGGTTCGAGCGCCTTGATCTCGGGGTGGTCGCGGCGCTCCTGATCGGTCGGCCGCCACGTCTTGCCGTGCGGCGGCCCGTACATCGCGTGCGACGCCAACTTCTGCGCCAGGGCCGCGGTCGTGTACTTCGCGTCGAGCGACGTGTTGGCCGCCAGCGGCGCGTTCGACAGCGCCTTCCGCGCCGCGGCCGCGTCGATCTTGCCCGCGTGGTCCTTGTAGAACCGCAGCCACGCCCGGTCGCGCTCGTCGGCCTCCCACACGCGGCGCTCGGGCTTGTCGGTCGCGTCCGCCGGCTGGGCCTCGATCCGCACCATCAGGTCCTTCGCGTTGTTGCACCCCCAGTAGAACCCCTTCGTCCCCTCGAACCACTGCTCCTTCGAGGAGCGCCACAGCCGGCTCTCCTGCGTACCCAGCTCGAACATCGCGATCTCGTTGGTCTTCAGGTCGCCGATGAGCCATTCGTTCGAGTACAGCCCGTTGTTCTTCTCGGAGAGCGCCTTCACCACCGCGTCGATGCTCTCGCCGTACTGGATCGCCTTTCGCGCCCGACTGACCAGCGACAGGCCGGCCGGCTCGAACGGCGTCTGATCGACGGTGGTTTCGCACAGGAGGATGCCCGCGTCGTTGATGTAGTAGTCCTGACTGGACCACACCGCGCCGGGGAACCCCTGCATGACGAACCGGCGCCCGGTCTTGGGCTGCACGTCGATCCAGACGTTCACGAACGGCCCGCTCGTCAAGCCGGCCATCGTGATATGCCCGAAGACGATCTTGCCGTCGCTCGTGGCGGCCCCGTTGGCGATGAACGCCGAGCAGTGGTCCTTCTTTACCGACTTGGGCGCCGGCGCCTTGGGCAGCCCGGCCCGCGGGAAGTCCTTGCGTTCGAGGCCGGTGGGGGTCGCGTCGAGGGCCGGGTCGAGGGACTCGATCTCCATCCACGTGTTGAGGGCGACGATGTCGGTGAGGTCGATGTCGCGCTCGTCGAAGCTCGCGCCGGCGTCGGTGGCGCCCTCGGCGATGCCCTTCATCTCTTCGAGGTACTCGCGGTCGATCTTGCGGAGGAACAGCGCGTTGGCGAGCTGCCGCGCCGACCTCCACCCGTCGACGGGGGCCTTCGCGCTGCGCTCGGTGGCGAGCATCCGGACGTAAGCGGCGATCTCCTTGGCCAACAGCCGCCCCTGCTGGTAGCCGCGCTCGTACGGTTCGCCCTCGACGTGCAGCACGATCCAGCCGGCCTGCGGGTAGCGGTACCCGGGGCCGTAGCGTGCGACGTCGCGCGCGGCGGGCTGGTGGAGCTGGGGGATCGCGGCCGGGTCGGGCGCCGCCGCGGGCGCGGGGGGAACGAGGAACAGGAACAGCGGGGAGAGGGAGAGGAGCAACGGGAAGCACAGTCGGCGCATGAGCTAGCCTCTCCGGTGAACGTGAATCGGACGGTTCGATTCGGTGCGTCCAGCATCGCAGATGTGGTCGCGGTTGGAAATGGCGAACCGATCGGCGGTCCGCCGCGGGTCCGAATCGGCTATCTCGACGAGTTCCGCACGGATCGCCTGTTCCCGTTCGCCACCGAGCGCGGAAGTACGGGCGCGGCGCAGTTCACCGAGCGCGCCGAAGCTCCGATGCAGTGAGGGCGGCCCCACCGGCGTCTTACTCCGCTCCGTCGTACCGAATCACCGCCTCCGGAAAGCGCGTCTGGAGCGCGGCCCGCTGCGACAGGGTCAAATTGTTGAGCCGTAGATCGAGGTAGTACAGCTTCACCCGCTCCGGGTCCGAGCGGACCAGCTCGCGGACGCCTTCCGCACCGATCCCGTTGTTCGCTAGCCCCAGCCACCGTAGCGGGGCCGGTTCGCGCCGCCGTGTCAGTTCCAGCACGATTTCCTTGACCCCCTGATCGCCGACACCCTGGCTGCTCAGGTCGAGTATCCGTAACCGGTTCCAGGGGATCGTCCAGCCGAGGTTCAGGTGCGTCATCACCCCGGCGCGGCCCGCCCCCGTCATCCACGCGAGCCGCAACTCTTCGACTTCGCGCAAGCACCGGCTCTCCAACATCGACTTTATTTGCTCGGACGTAAAGGGGATGTGACCGAGGTCGAGCCGGAGCAACCGGCGGTTGAGCAGTGGCAGCACGGTCGCGAGCCGCGGGCCGTGATTCACCAGGCCATGGAGATCCAACCCCGCCAGCGCCGGCATCGCCAGGCCGGTGAGCAGTTCTCCCAGCCAGACCGGTTGAACGGCGTTGCCGCGCAGGCAGAGATCGGTGAGGTTGACGAGTTCCGGTGCGTCCGCGAGCAGTTCGAGCTCGCTCTCCGAGAGCTGAAGGCCGGTGAGGTCGAGCCGCGTGACGCGATCGAGTTCCGGCACCTGGAAGAACGGCACCAGCGACACGGTTCCGCCGGCCGGCGACGCGAACCGCGTCACCTGCACCGACCGCACCGGTTCGGCCGCGAACAGTTCCGCCGCGTGGCGCGGGAAGCTGGCCGCGTCCACGTGAACGCGCTCGATGAACCCGCGCGCGAACCACCCGCTGAGCGCACGGTGTTTCTGCCGGACGTGTTGCCCCCACTCGGGGTGTGCCCCCTGTAACTTGTCGGCGGCCCTCACGCGCTCGCGGAACTGCGGGCCGAACGGCTCCGCCTGGGCTATCGCCACCTGCGCGCGCACGAACGCGGCCCGGTCCGGCTGGTCGTTCTCTTGCAACCAGTCGGCGTAGATCAGCCGCAGCGTGTCGTCGTCGGGCTGCGCGAGGATCGCGGCGCGGAGCCCGTCGCCGTCACTCGTACTCATACGGGACCGGCTCCTCCACGTGCGCGCCGGGGAACATCTTCTTGAGCTTCTTTCGGTGCGGCAACAGCCCCGGGTTGAACTCGAACCCCACGTACAGCAGCCGGCCGCCCACGTCCGAATCGGCCAGGGCGGCGGCGCCCGCGGGCGTCACCCCGCACCCGTCCAGGCGGAGCCGTCGCAGTGCCGGCAGCGCCGTGGCAGCGCCCGCGATCCGTTTCAGCCCGTCGTCGCCGATCGCGCGGTACCGCAGGTCGAGTTCCTGAACCGCCCCGAGCCGCTTCGACCCCGTGACCGCCCCCACGATCGCCATCCCGTGGTCCGGGTCGCCGTCCTGTGCCGTGACGACCCCGCCCGAGTCGACGCCCACGATCCCCGCGAGCCGGAGGACCGTCAGGCCGACCGCGTGCTTGCTCGACACGAGGGCCAAAATGCCGCGGGCGGTGGTGCTGGTGTACGCGGCGTCGAACACGCGCAGCCGCGACAGTTCCTTGCACCTCGCCAGTTCGCTCAGGTGCCGGTCGCCGAACGCCCAGTTCCCGCTGACGTCCAGTTCGCTCAGCGCCGGCAGGGCTTCGAGCAATTTCGGCAGCGCGGCGCCGGTGAAGGTGTGGTAGCCGCCCAGCCCGAGCCGCCGCAGGGCGGTGAGGTGCGGCGACGCGGCCAGTTTGGCGAGATCGACGTCCCTCAACAGGGAGCCGTCGAGGTCGAGCTTGGCGAGCCGCGCCAGGTGCGGACACCCGAACAGCACCTCCGGCTTCACGGTGCCCATGCTGGAGTTGAGTTTGACGAACTTCACCCCGCGGATCGGGTCCCGCTCGAAGTACGACGCGCCTTCGGAAACGAACCGCTTGGAGAACAGCGTGAGTTCGCCGACGAGACCGCGCTCGAAGTAAAACGCCTTCATGCGCCCTTTCAGGTGCGCGACCCACGGCAGCTTGTGCCGGGACGCGCGGGCGGTCGCGGTGTCGCGCAGCTTGGCCCAGCGCTTGTTCAACTCGCGCCAGGGCTCCGACCACGGCTCCTCGCGGGCGAGCCGGACGTGCGTGCGGATGAAGTCGGCGCGGAACGCGTTCTCCTTGCCGCCCTGTTCGTCGAGGAAGTCGGCCAGCGCCAGCCGCGGCGTGTCCTCGTCCGGCTGTGCGCAGATGCCGGCGTAGAGCGCTTGCAGGTCGGTCATGGCGTGTGTTCCACCGAACGGCCGGGTAACGTGAGCGATCGCCCCCGCACCAGCATACCCGCTCCGCGCACCGCGACTAGAACACCTATTCCCGGCACCCGCACGGTACACGGAATCCAACGCATGACAGCGCCGCACTTGCTCCCGCACGTTCGCACCAAGACCGCAAAGTTCCACACCGCGACCGCGGCCGCGAAATACGTCGCCAAGGAGATCGACAAGCTCGTCCGCGCCCGCAACGCCGCCGGCAAGCCCACCGTCCTCGGCCTCGCCACCGGCAGCACGCCGGTCGGCCTGTACCGCGAACTCATCCGGCTCCACAAGGAAGAGGGGCTCGACTTCTCCCGGGTCGTGACGTTCAACCTGGACGAATACTACCCGATGCCCAAGGAGAGCCAGCACTCGTACTTCCGCTGGATGCACGAGACGCTGTTCAGCCACATCAACGTGAAGTGGGAGAACATCCACATCCCCGACGGCACGCTCAAGCCCGACGAGGTCAACGCCGCGTGCGCCGAGTACGAGGAGAAGATCAAGGCGGCGGGCGGGATCGACATCCAGGTTCTGGGCATCGGCCGCACCGGGCACATCGCGTTCAACGAGCCGGGCAGCCCGCAGAACAGCCGCACGCGGCTCGTCACCCTCGACAGCATCACCCGCCGCGACGCGGCCGACGGGTTCTTCGGCGAAAAGAACGTCCCGCACCACGCGCTGACGATGGGCGTCGCCAGTATCCTCGACGCGCGCCGCGTATTCATGATGGCCTTCGGCGAGCACAAGGCCGGCATCGTGTACAAGGCGGTGGAGCAGCCGCCGACGGAGGCCGTGTCCGCGAGCTTCCTTCAGGAGCACCCGGACGCGCTCGTGGTGCTCGACGAGGCCGCGGCGGCCGACCTGACGGCGCTCAAGCGGCCGTGGGAGGTCGGCCCCTGCACCTGGACGCCGGAACTGGTCCGCAAGGCCGTCGTCTCCCTCTCGCTGACGGTGAAGAAAGGGCTCCAGAAGCTCAACGACGACGACTTCCGCGACCACCACCTGTACGAGTTGCTCCGCGAGAAGGGTCCGGCCGAGGAGATCGGCGAGGCGATTTTCCACGACCGCATGAAGACGCTCCGGCCGTTCCCGGCCGGCCGCGTGGCCGAAGTGGAGAGCAAGAAGGGCGAGGGGGCGGACAAGGGGCCGCAGTCCTCGTTCGCCGCCCTCACGCCCTCACAGGCCCACGGCGAACCGAAGACGGTCCTCGTGTTCTCGCCGCACCCCGACGACGACGTGATCTCGATGGGCGGGACGATCATCCGCCTCGTCGAGCAGGGGCACAAGGTGCATGTCGCGTACATGACCAGCGGCAACGTCGCGGTGTTCGACCACGACGCGCGCCGGTTCGTGGACTTCGTCAACGAGTTCCTCGAAGCGTTCGGCAGCCCGTCGGAGCAGTCGAGCGCCGGCACCATCAAGGAGCGGGTGAACCAGTTCCTCGACGCGAAGAAGGCCGGCGAACAGGACAGCGCCGAAGTGCTGAAGGTGAAGTCGGTGATCCGCGCGACGGAGGCCCGGGCCGCGGCGCTGGCCTGTGGCATCCCGCCCGAACAGCTCGAATTCATGAACCTGCGGTTCTACCACACCGGCACCAAGACCAAGAAGCCGATTCACCCGCAGGACATCGTGGACGTCGTCGAGTTGCTCAAGCGGCTCGACCCGGCGCAGGTGTACGTCGCGGGCGAACTGAGCGACCCGCACGGCACGCACCGGATTTGTGCGGAAGCGGTGTTCACCGCGGTGCGGCAGGTGCGGGCGGCAGGGTTCTCGCCGGACGTGTGGCTGTACAAGGGCGCCTGGGAGGAGTGGGAGCCGCACGAGATCGAAATGGCCGTTCCGCTGTCGCCGGAGGTGCTGGAGCGAAAGAAGCAGGCGATCTTCCGCCATCAGAGCCAGAAGGACCGGGCAATGTTCCCGGGGGGAACGGACCGCCGCGAGTTCTGGCAGCGGGCCGAGCAGCGGAACCTCGACACCGCCCGCACCTACGACGCGCTGGGACTGCCGGAATACTTCGCGCTGGAGGCGTTCGTGAAGTGGAAGGACGCGTAGGCCGGTCGGGCACCGGGGGTCGAAAGTCATAAGGTCTCAAGTCGTAAAGTCGAAGACCCGAGCCACGTCGGTCTTCGACTTTACGACTTGAGACCTTACGACTTTCGACCCCCGATCCGGCAGCAAGGTGCTCGCCGCCGCGCACCGGCCCGCTTACGCAGAGCGAAATGAGTGCGATCGACCGTTACGGGATGCGGCGTTCGAGCCGGCGCAACTCGCGCGGGGTCAGCCCGTAAGTCTTGTAGACGGTGGTGCGGTACGCCGGCGTGTAGAACTGCGGGTACGTCGTCGGCGTGTAGGTCGGGATCGTCTTGTAGACCTCCGGCGTGATGTTCAATGTAGCCGTCTTCTTCGCCAGATCGAACTTCGCGGCGTCCCACGGCACCGTGATGAGCCGGTTGTCGCCGGTCGCGACGATCAGGTAGTCGAGGTTGCCCGCGTCGTCGAACACGATGTCATCGACCGTACCGACGGCCGTGTTGTTCCGGATCAGGATCTTGGTCCCGAGCACCTCTTTCGCCCGGAACGTGTTCGCCGCGACGGGCGGATCGACCGCGAACGAGGAACCGGCGGTCGCGAGGAGCACGGCCGACGCGAGGCTCAGGGTGGTCATCTTCATAGGTTTCTCCTGACGGGCGACACAAGGCCCTCCCCCGACACGCGTGTCAGGGGTTCGGGTGCGCCTTGGTGTGCAAGTCCCGCGCCCCGGCAGAAGTGTCGCATCGCGGTTTCCTATGCGCGCACACGGCAATGCCGATGTGTCGGCGCATCACGCGGCGGCTTGCCCAGACGGCGAGGTCGCCCGGCGCGGGCCGAATTCGGCGCAACTCCCGGCACGACTGACCTTCAATTACAGGGCCGCGAAGGGTATCACGGAAAAATCGCCCGTTCCGCATCGAATCGTGGCCAGGACGATCGAACTTAACATTGGGGAGATTGGAGCGAACCTTCTGTCAGAATTTCGCGTCCGGCTGACGTTTTCCCGTCGCGGGCGCACCTAGAATGGGGACAGGAGGGGGCGCCCGTCACCCCTCACACACTCCGGGAGCCACCATGAGCAACACGCCCAACCGCGCCAGCAACTCGGCCGGTAAACCGCGCAAGAAGGAAGTCTCGCTGGACCTGACGACCGCCCGGCAGATGCTCCCCCTTGTTCAGAGCATCATGACGGACATCGTCAACTCGCGGCGGGCACTCAATAAACTGGGGCCGGAACAGGAGCGCCTCGACCGGCAGCGCCGCGACCTCGTCTGGCAGGAGCGACAGCGCCGCTATCAGATTAGTGACGAGATTGCTGCGGCGGAGAAAGCGTGGGCCGCCGCCGTCGGCGAACTGAACGGACTGGGCGTTACTCTCGTCGACGACGAGGTCGGGGAGGTGGACTTCCCCACGAAGGTGAACGGTCGGACGGCCGCGTTCTCCTGGATCGCCGGCGAGGAGGGCCTGCGCCACTGGCACTACGCGGACGAGGAGTCGCGCCGGCCGATCCCGGCCGACTGGGACAAGGCCGGTACCGTCACCCCGACCCGTTACCGCGGCAGCCAGCCGTAATCCGCGAAACGAACGGCGAATGCACACGAGCCGCGACCGGTTGGTCGCGGCTCGGTCTTTTTGTGGTCACTCCGTGACCGGAGAGCCCCGCAGACAAACGCCGCCGCGGACGGTCCCATCGGGATTGCACTCGCAGGGTAACCGGTCACGGAGTGACCGGACCACAAAAAGTCCGAGCCGCGACCGATCCGGTTACAACGGTCCCGCCGGCCGCGACTCTTCTGATTTTTCGCGCCGTAGCATCTCTGCGACCGGGTGGAGCGCGAACCGGAATCATTTTGTATTTTTTACCTCCTGCGATTTGCACTCGTCGGTTGCGTGATCTAAAGAAATGTTGTCCGCGACTTCTGACCTGCGAGGGCCGGGTGGAGCGGACGACCGGAACGCAGCTCTCGTGCGAGCCGGTCACTTTCCGAGTGGGCTTTTTCCGTTCCGAGGGGGGAACGGTGAAGGCTGCCAGGCTACCGAAGGGATGGACGGGACCCGTAAGTACGCTTGGTACACGGGGCGGGCTAAAACCCGCCCCGTGTTATTTTTTGCGCTCCACCGAAGCCCGCGAACACAAGTTCGCGGGCTTCGTTCGTTGTGACCGGCCGGAGGCGGATCGCTCTCGTTCCGTCGCCCGCTCCCGTTGATCGACCGCGTAAAATTGCTGGCTGCGGGGGCACGAGACAACGAGCGCAGTGGCGTCTTCGCTCGTTCGCCGCTATCGTGAATCGCAAGCCACCGGAGGACGCCGAAGTGAGTACCGCGACCCCGCCCGCCCCCGGCCCCGCACACGCCGAACCGCCCCCGCGGATCATCGAGAGCACGCCCGGACGGCTCGGCGGGTGGTCCACAAACGTCGCCGTCGCACGCGTCGGACTGCCGTGGCGGCGCCGGCTGTCGAAGGCCGCCCTCTACATCCCCCGGGTCCGCTACCACGAAAAGCAGCTCCTGGGCCTGTCGGACGAAAAGCTGCTCGATTACAGCATGCAGTTGCGCGGGAAGGCCCGCGGCAAGTGGGACCTCGACGGCCTGCTGCCGGAGGCGTTCGGGCTGGTGTCGGTCGCCATCCAGCGCGTGCTCGGCATCCGCCCGTTCGACGTGCAACTCGCGGCCGGCGCGGTGATGCACTTCGGCGGGCTCGTCGAGCTGGCGACCGGCGAGGGCAAGACCGTCAGCGCCTCCGCCCCGGCCTACCTCAACGCGCTCTCCGGCAAGGGCGTTCACGTCACCACGGTCAACGACTACCTCGCCAAGCGCGACGCGGAGTGGATCGGGCCGGTGTACAAGAAGCTCGGTATGACCGTCGGCGTGATCCAGCAGAAGATGGAGGAGCCGGACCGCATCCGCGCGTACAAGTCGGACGTGACCTACGGCACCGCGGCCGAGTTCGGGTTCGACTTCCTGCGCGACCGGCTCAAGCTCCGCGGCGGCCAGGCCCAGACGGCCCCGTTCTGGTCCGCGTGGATGGGCGGCGGCCGCACGGACCCGCGGGTCCAGCGCGCCCTGCACTACGCCATCGTCGACGAGGCCGACAGCATCTTCGTCGACGAGGCGAAGACGCCGCTCATCATCGCCAACCCCACCCGGCCGGCCGAGCCGGAGGAGCAGGTGGTGTTCAAGTGGGCCGACAAGCTCGCCCGCGAGATGAAGCGCGACGAGCACTTCCTGATGAACGCGAAGAAGGACAAGATCGAGCTGACGGACGCGGGCAAGCAACTGATCCGGTACTCCAACCCGCCGACCGGCAAGCACGCGAAGGCGATGGACAAGATGCACGAGGCGGTCGAGCGCGGGCTGCACGCGCACTACCGCTTCATGCGCGACCACCACTACATGGTCAACGGCGAGGGGAAGATCGTCATCATCGACGAGGGCACCGGCCGCCCGATGCCCGACCGGCACTGGCGCGACGGGCTCCACCAGGCCGTCGAGGCGAAGGAGGGCACGCAGATCAACATGCCCAGCTCGCACGCGGCACAGATCACGTTCCAGAACTTCTACCGGCTCTACGAGAAGCTCTCGGGCATGTCCGGCACGCTGCTGCCGAACTTCTGGGAGATGCGCAAGGTGTACCGGCGCTGGACCACGAAGGTGCCGACGAACAAGCCGAGCCTGCGCAGCGTGCTGCCCGACGCGGTGTTCCCGACGGAGGCCGCGAAGTTCGACGCGGTGGTAGCCACGACACAGCAGATGCTCAAGGCCGGCCGCCCGGTGCTGATCGGCACGCGCACCGTGGACGCGTCGAAGAAGGTGAGCGCGCGGCTGACGGCACTGGGCATCCCGCACCAGGTGCTCAACGCCGAACAGAACGAGCGCGAGGCGGACGTCGTCGCGCAGGCGGGCCAGCCGGGTCAGGTGACGGTGGCGACGAACATGGCCGGCCGCGGGACCGACATCAAACTCGGGCCGGGGGTCGCGGCCGCGGGCGGGTTGCACGTGATCGGCACGGAGCGTCACGAGGCGGAGCGGATCGACCGGCAGTTGATCGGCCGCGCGGGTCGCCAGGGCGATCCGGGCAGCGCGCAGTTCATGCTCTCGCTGGAAGACCAGTTGCTGGAAGGGCTGGGCGTGGCGAAGCAGCGCGAGCTGGAGCAACTCGGCAAGGCCGGCGGCAACCGCGACTGGAACTCGTTCGCGCCGCTGTTCCGCGTGGCACAGCGGCGCGTGGAAGCGCGTCACTACCGCCAGCGGCTCGACCTGATGAACTACGACAAGCAGCGCCAGGAGATGCTACAGGACCTGGGCGCCGACCCCTACGTGGACTGAGTCTTCGGAGTGGTCCGCTCGCGGAGCGAGCGGTGCGATACGCGCGATGCCACAATCGGAACACTCCTTCCGTTCCAACTCTCGCGAGCCGACCGCTCGCGGAACGAGCGGACCACTCTGAAGCCGTCACCCCGCCTTAGCCGGCATCACGAGAAGTATCTGGTCCAGCGTCGGCTGCGGCCCGCCGTTGGGCGGCTCCTTCGAGATCGCGAACGCGGCCGCGTCGCCGATCGGGATCGACGCGTTCACGCGAACCAGCGTCGGGCTGCCGGGCCTGATGTCGAACAGGCCGGCGCTGATCGGCTTCGCGTCCGGACCGCGCGTCCCGTCCATGATCCAGAGCTGATACCGCTCCTTCTTCGGGTCGTTCGGCGGCAGCCCCTTCACCTCCAGAACCCCGTCCTGTTTCACGTCGCTCCACACCACGTTTCCGGACAGGTTGCCCTTCGCCGCGGCGAACGTCGCCGGCTTCCAGTCGGCGTTCTTCTTGATGTCGTCTCGTACCTGATCGAGCGTCGGCAGCGCCGGAGTCGGCAGCACCACCCCCTCCTTCGGCTTCGACCAGAGCACGTAAGCGAGCACGCCCGCAAGGCTCGCGGCGACGACCCAGCCGCCCCACATCGCCCACGCGGGGCGCCCGCCGGACTCGCGAGGCTTCGACGGGGACCGCACGGGCGCGGACGTCGGCGTCAGCGCGACCGAGGCGACGTAGAGCTTCTCCGCCAGGGCCGCCGGCATCTCCTCCGGCGGGCCGGCCAGCGCCAGGTGGACCGCCGCGGCCGCCAACTCGAACGCGTCCGGGTCCTGGTCCGGGAACGCCTCCAACAGTTCGTCCAGTTCGCGGGCCTCCGCGGCGGATAGCCCCTGCGTCGCCTCGGTGCCGAGCAGTTCTTCGAGCCGCGCGCGGCCCGGGGGAGTTGAAGGTGTCACTTGCCACCTCCCCCGGCGCCCATCCGTTCGCGCACCCGGATCAGCCCGCGGCGAATGTGCGTCTTCACCGTGCCGACCGGTAACCCGGTCGCGGCCGCGATCTCTTCGTGGGTCAGTCCTTGATACACGGCCATCTGGATCACCCGGCGCTCGTCGTCCCGCAACTCGCCCAGCACCGCCGCCGCCCGCGCCGCCTCGTCCTCGATCTCGACCCGGTCCCCCTTGGTCGGCGCACCGACCGGCTCGTCGGGCAGCGCCTGTGCCGCCGGCGCACGACCGGCGCGGCGCTTCCGGTCGATGAGTCGGCGGCGGGCGATCATGGTGATGTAGGTCGGTTCGGAGGATCGGGCGGGGTCGTAGCGGGCCGCGTTCTTCCACAGTTCGATGAACACGTCCTGCACGGCGTCCTCCGCGTCGGCGGGGTTGCCGAGGAACCGGCGCGCCAGCGACCACACGAGCCCGCCGTAGCGGGCGATGCAGTCCGGCACCGCCGCCGGGTCCCCGGCCGCAATCCGCGGGAGTACGCTGTCGGTCACCGGGTCCGTCCCCTTCACCGCGGCGCGGGTGCTGGTTGGCAGATGTTTCGACGCGCGCCGACTTCCGGATGCACGAAACGACGCGGCCCGTGACCGGAGCCACGGGCCGCGTCATATTCACCGTTATAGGAACGGCGGAGTTAGTATCCGGTCTCTCCACTGAACCCGAAGCCCTTCCCGCCGCCGAACCCGCCACCGAAGCCGCCCTGGAACCCGCCACCGCCAAAGCCGCCCTGGAAACCCGAAGCCCTGGAACCCGCCGCCGCCGAAACCGCCCTGGAAACCGCCACCAAAGCCGCCCTGGAAACCGCCACCACCGAAACCGCCGCCGATGCCGCCGATGCCGCCGCCGATCTGGAATCCGCCGCCGCCGATCCCACCGCCACCGAAACCGCCGCCGATGCCGCCGAAGCCGCCGCCGAGGGCACCACCACCACCGCTGATGGCGAGCCCGGTGAGGTACTGGCCGTAGATCTGGCTGCCGAACGACGGGAACTGCTGGATCAGGCCGCCGAAACCGCCGTTCTGACCCGAGATCCCACCACCACCGCCGCCGAAACCACCGCCGCCGAAACCACCGCCGCCGAAACCGCCGATCCCACCACCACCGAAACCGCCGATCCCACCACCACCGAAACCACCGATACCACCACCAAAGCCACCGATACCACCACCAAAGCCACCACCGCCGATGTTGAACCCGCCGCCGCCGATGTTGAACCCGCCACCGCCGCCGATGTTGAACCCGCCGCCCTGGATGTTCCCGCCCTGGATGTTCCCGCCGTTATTCCCGCCCAGGATGTTGTTGCCGCCCTGGTTGAGTTGCATCACGCCCGGAGGGGGGGGGCCGCGGAACGAACCCGGGATCTGATACCCCAGTGACGCCGTGACCCGGAACCCGTTGCGCGGTTGCGCCTGCACGGCTCCCGAGAGCGGTAACAGAGCCACGACGCCCAGCCCACACGCCAGCCACAACAAACGCCGTTGAATGGATCGGAACATCGTACCCCCGAATCAGTTGGTGATTCCGCTATGAGTCCGACCCGCCGGGCGGTGCGGTCGCGCGCCCGGTGGTGGTACCTCGGGCCGGTGTCATACCAACCAGGGTAACCGTATGGGGAACAAATGCAACTCTCGACCAAAACTTGCGCACGCGGTGCAGTTTTTTTTCAGGAACGCCGGGCGCGAATAACGATTGCGCGGCCACCACGTGTTCGCCGTTCTAATAACCGCCCTCACCAGAGAACCCGAGTCCCTTCCCGTTGAACCCCTGAAACGGAGCCGCACCGAAACCGTTATTCATCCCGAAACCGAAGGCGCTCGCACCGAAACCGGTCCCGAAGCCCTGGAACGGACCGAAACTCCCGAACCCGTTGTTCAAGCCGTTGAAGTTCCCGAACCCGTTGAAGCCCAGTTGTCCGCCGACCGGACCATTGAAGCCGTTGAAGCTCCCGAAGTTGCCGACCGCCTGAAGGCCCTGAACGCCCTGCCCCTGAAACTGACCGGCCGTTCCCAGGTACCCACCGAGCTGCGGGAACTGCTGGATCGGGTTGACCGCCCTCGCCGGAACGACGATCGGCCGCGGAGCGAGCGAGGCCGTCGCGCGGCGCGGACCGGGTTGCTGCGCGCGCAGGACGCCGCTCAACGGTAGCAGGGCCAGCACGCCCAGCCCGCAGGACAGCCACATCATCCGCCGGTGGAGAGTTCCGAACATCGCACGTCCTCGCCTCGCAGGTCGCCGCTCACGGAGCCCGCACGGGCGCTGCGGTCGGCGCCCGGTGGCGGCCGGGGATTCACTAGAATCCCCCGGCCACCAGAGGAACGGATGTCCGGACTTCTCGGAACTTGCGCGTGCGAATCGAGCCTTTTTCGCGAGTTTGAGGCGTGATTTTCTCCCGTCCGCGAGCGCGAGTGCGGCGCGTGAAATCGCCGTACGGGAGAGGCGTCAACTATCTGAAACGCCGAACCCGGTGAAGGGTTTGCGGCCGCGCGCATTTTCTTGCGACTTTCTCACGGCACAGAACCGGACGCCGCCCCTTCGACCCGTCAACGCGGAGACAAGCCATGAAACGTTCGCTCCGATTCCGCTCGCGGTTCCTCCTCGGCGGGGCGCTCGGCCTGCTGGTCGCGGCGGTCGCGGTCGGCCCGTTCGACGCGACCCGGCCGGCCGCGGCCAACCCGCCCGCGGTCCCGCTCCGGGCCGACACCCTGCCGACCGAACTCCGGTACGTCCCACCCGATGCCGCGTTCTTCCTCCACGCCGACGCGGCCGGCATCTGGACCCACGAGGCCACCCGGTCGTTCCGCGCCGCCGACAAGAACACGTTCGGCCGGCTCGAAGAGGCCGCAGTCAAGACGTTCGGGTCGAAAATCGAGGACCTCAAGTCGATCACCTTCTTCGTCCCGAAGTTGAAAGAGCCGCAGGACACCGATCGGTTCGGGCTCGTGCTCTCGTTCGCCAGGGCGTATGACGCGAAAAAGCTGGCCGAGGGGTTCGAGGGGTTACTCGGGAAGGAGGCAAAGGTCCACACGGTGGGCGTGTCGGATACGGTGGCGCTGGTGCTCGTCGGACTGGAGCCGGTGCCGTACGGCAAGCCGCAACCGGCCGGCGCCGAGGGGCCGTTGGCGGCCGCGATCAAGGACGCGGCGAGCGGCAAGCACGCACTCGTGCTCGGAACCGCGCTCCACAACCTGCCCGACAAGTTTCAAAAGGACGATCTGCCCGGCGTGGTGCGAGCGTTCCAGCCGATCTTCCGGTCCGAGTCGGTCGCCGCCGCGCTCGACCTCAACAAGTCGCTGACAGTGCGCGTGCGGGTGAAGGCGAAGCGCGAGGCGCAGGCGGTGGACGCGGAGAAGGCCCTGGCCGCGTTCGTCAAGCTCATCACCGACGAGATCGGCGAGGAACTGACGCGGGTCGAGAAGGGCGCGGCCGACGACGCCGGGTTGAAGGACCTGCTGAAAGTGGCGAAGGTCGGTCTGGCCGCGGCGAAGGCGGCGAAGTTCGAGGTGGACGGGACCGAGGCCCGCGCGACCGCGACGCTGCCGCTGGACGGGCTGCCCCTGGCCTCCGCGTACGCGGCCGCGGTGACGCGGGCGCAGTCGGCCGCGGCCAACGCCCGGTCGGCCAACAACCTGAAACAGATCGCGCTGGCACTGCACGGCTACCACGACGCGAACAACAACTTCCCGCCGGCCGCGGTGTGCGACAAGAAGGGCAAGCCGCAACTGAGCTGGCGCGTGCTCATCCTGCCGTACATCGAGCAGGACGCGCTGTACAAGGAGTTCAAGCTGGACGAGCCGTGGGACAGCGACCACAACAAGAAGCTCATCGCCAAGATGCCGCCGGTGTACGCGATGCCGGGCAAGAGCAAGCCGGGCGACACCACGACGTACTACCGCGTGTTCGTGGGCAACGGCGCCGGGTGGGACTGGGTGACGGGCGGGAAGATCGCCAACATCTCCGACGGTACGAGCAACACGATCATGTGCGTGACCGCGGCCGAGGCCGTGACGTGGACCAAACCGGACGAACTGGAGTTCGACCCGGACAAGGACATGGCCAAGCTGATCGGGCTGGTGGTCAACGGCAAGGCGCAGGTGGCGATGTTCGACGGCTCGGTCCGCACGCTGCAAAAGCTCCCCTCGAAGACGACGCTCAACGCGCTGATAACCGCCGCCGGCGGCGAGGTCATCGCTAACGACTTCTAACTCGCCGGGTGCGTTGGCACCGGTTTCGCGGCGACCCAGTTGGGTCGCCGTTTCGTATCTTGTGATCGCGGTCGAAGCACCGGCCGTAGAACGGCGTGCGTTGCCACCCGCCCGGAGGCACTCCGGGCGGGCGAGGGCCAACCGACACGGTTCCGCGGTCGGCACTTCTGCCCTGTAACGGTACCGCCCCCTTCAAGGAGAACACTCATGCGCCGATTCGCAGCCTGCGCCGCCGTCGCCGCGCTCGTGGCGACCGTCCTCCTGTTCCGTCCCGACCCGTTCGGCCCCGCGCCCGCCGCGCGGGCCGCGCAGCCGGCCGAGCCGTCCGCCGACCTCGCGCTCGTCCCCGCCGACGCGGTCGGGTTCATCCACGTCCGGCTCGCCGACCTGTGGAGCAACGAGGTGATGTCCGGGTTCCGCAAGACCTGGGAGAAGGCCGGCCCCAAGGCGCTGGCCGAACTCGACCGGCAGTTCGTCCCCGCCCCGTCCACCATCTCCCGCGCCACCGCGTTCGTGCTGCTCGACGACAAGAAGCAGCCGCAGGTGGTCAGCGTGCTGACGTTCTCGGCCGCGTTCGACCCGGCGGCCGTCGTCAAGTCGTACCTGCCCAACCACACCACCGAGAAGGTCGGCAACAAGACCGTCTACCGCAGCCCGGACAACAGCCTCGACCTGCACTTCCCCGACAACAAGCACATCGTCCTGGGCGTGAACGGCTCGCTCGACCACTACCTGTCGAAGCCGGTGGCGAAGGACGGGCCGCTGGCCGCCTCGCTCAAGCTGGCCGGGAGCGGGACGAAGGTGATGGTCGCGTCCGCGGACATCTCGGCCTTGCCCATTCCCCCGGACGCGCTGAAGGACGTGCCGCCCGACGCGCGCGACATCCTGAAGGCGAAACAACTGACGGTCGCGGTCGACCTGGGCGCCGACGCCCGGCTCGACGTCCGGGCCGCCTACGCGGACGCCGAGGCCGCACAGAACGCGGAGAAGGCCGTCAAGGCGCTGGCCGAGATCGGCCGCAAGGAACTGGCAAAGTCGAAAAAGGAGCTGGAGGACAAGCTGTACGACCCGAAGCTGAAGACCCCGCGGTCCGCGACCGAGCTGCCCGACGCGATCGGCACGGTGTTCGCGCTGGGGGCACTCAACCGGCTCGACGAGACCCTCGCCGACCCGAAGTTCATCACCCGCGACAAGGCGGAGCTGGCGCTGGCGGTGCCGATGCCGAAAGAGGTCCTCACGCTGGTGGGCGGGTTCGCGGCCCTGACCGCCGCGGCGCTGGTCCCGGCTGTTCAGAAGGTGCGAGAAGGCGCCGCGCGCCTACAGAGTTCCAACAACCTCAAGCAGATCGGGCTGGCGATCCACAACTACGAGAGCGCCTACGGGCACCTGCCGCACGACATCGTGGACAAGACCGGCAAGCCGCTCCTGAGCTGGCGCGTCCAGATCCTGCCGTTCATCGAGCAGGACAACCTGTACAAGCAGTTCAAGCTCGATGAGCCGTGGGACAGCGCCAACAACAAGCAGTGGTCGCAGGCGACGATCAGGGTGTTCGTGTCGCCGGACGCGCCGCTGCCGCCCAAGCCGGAGTACGGCCTGACGTGTTACCGCGGCGTCAGCGGGCCGGGCGCCGCGTTCGAGTCGGGCAAGAAGCTCAAGTTCACCGACTTCACCGACGGGCTGTCGAACACGGTCCTGGTGATCGAGACGAACGAACTGGTGCCGTGGGCCAAGCCGGGCGACTTCCCGTTCGACCCGAAGAAGCCGCTGCCGAAGATCACCCCGCCGGGCGGCCGGGACGTGTTCCAGGTGCTCATGGGCGACGGGTCGGTCCGCGCGCTTTCGACGAGCATCGCCGAGAAGACCCTCAAGGCCGCGTTCACCCGCAACGGCGGCGAGCCGGTCGACCTCGACAAGTGACGGTTTGGTGTTTGGTGTTTGGCGTTTGGTGTTTAGTATTTTGGGTGTCGGGCACGTGGGCCGCGAGCGGCCGGCGCACGACCGACCCCGAACACGACATACCGGACGCGAAACACCAAACACGGAACCCAGGCCATGTTGCTCGGAACGTTGAGACGGCGCGGCGGGCGGGCGGCCCTGTGGCTGGTGGTCGGGCTGCTCGTCGGCGGCGCGGCCGGCGCGGCGACGACCTACTTCCTCAAACAGGGCAAGAAGGGCGTCCCCGGCGGCCCGCGCATGGGCAAGGCGGACGAGATGGACCTCGTCCCCGGCGAGGCGGCCGGGTTCGTTCACATCCGGCTCCGCGGGCTGTGGGACTCCGAGTCGTTCGCGGAGGTCCGCAAGATCATCGACGCGGCCGGGCCGCAGGCGAAGGCGGCGCTGGACGAGAGCTTCGTCCCCGCGCCGTCCACCCTCGACCGCATGACCCTCGTGTTCCTCAAGGTGCCGCCGGCGGCCGAGCCGAAGGGTAAGTTCCCGCCCCCGCCGCCCCCGGGGCCGGGCGGGTTCGGCCCGTTCGGCGGGATCGACAACATCGTCCCGCCGAACCTCGGCGGCGACACGAAGGCGGTCGTCCTGCTCGCGTTCAGCTCCCCGTTCGACCCCGAAAAGGTCCGCGCCTCCCACGTCAAGAACGCGGCCGCGAAAAAGGTCGGCGACCGCGAGTACTACGAGGACGAGGTCGAAGGCGTCGCGCTCCACTTCCCCAACAACACGACGATGGCGATCGGCGACGGCCCGGGGATGCGGAACTTCCTGCTCAAGCTCAACACCGGCACCGCCGGGCCGCTGGCGAAGGCCGCCGAGCACGCCCGCGACGGCGGCCGGCACTTCGTCGCCGCCCTGAGCATGTCTCAGCTCGGCATCCCCTTGAAGATGTTCGAGGGCGTCGAGGGGGAGTACAAGGAGGCCGCGAAGAACGCACAGACCGCGCTGAGGGCCGAGAGCCTGATGCTGGGCGTGGCGCTGACCGACGAGGGGACGAGGGTCGAGATCCGGGCCAAGTACAAGGACGACGCGACGGCCGCGGAGGGCGAGACGGCGCTCCGCGAGTTGGCCAAGTTCGGGCGCTCGAAGCTGGCCGAGCCGAAGAAGGAGGCGGAGAAGGCGCTCAACGGCCCGCCCGGCCAGCCGAAGCCGCGGCCCCTCAGCGAACTGCCCGGGATGGTCGGAGGGCTCTTCGGGCTCGGCTCGCTCAACGCGCTGGACGAGTGGCTGGCCGACCCGCCGCTGAAGACCGACGGTAGCGAGGTCGTGCTCACCCCGCGGGTGCCGTCGGTCGCCGCGCTCTACGCCGGGACCGCCGCCGCGTCGGTGGGGCTGCTGCTCCCCGCGACCCAGAAGGTGCGCGTGTCCGCGGCCCGCATGAAGGACAGCAACAACCTGAAGCAGCTCGCCCTCGCGATGCACAACTACCACGACGCGAACCAGGTGTTCCCGCCGCAGGACGGCAAGATGGGCACCTTCAAGGGCGGCCTGAGCTGGCGCGTCCACCTGCTACCCTACATCGGAGAGGACGCCCTGTACCGGCAGTTCAAACTCGACGAGCCCTGGGACAGCCCCAACAACAAGAAGCTCATCGACAGGATGCCGGTCACCTTCGCCAGCCCGCTCGTGACCGACCTGCCGGGCCAGACCCGTTACAAGGTGTTCTCCGGAACCGAGGCGGTCATCTATCCGGGCTCCCGAACGACCATGACCGCCATCGCCGACGGCACGTCGAACACGATCCTGATCGTCGGCGGCGGGAAGCCGGTGATCTGGACGAAGCCGGACGACATCGAGTTCACCGGCACCGCCGCGCCGTCGGTGCTGGCGCTGCCCGGCCAGACCGGGTGCAACGTGGCGCTGTGCGACGGTTCGGTGCGGTGGGTGGAACCGGCTCGCCTGACTCCCGATAAGCTGAAGGCCGCCATCACGCGCGCCGGCGGCGAAGTTCTGGGCCTCGACTGGTGACCGCACCGCGGCTCCGTCTTCAGAGTGGTCCGCTCGCTCCGCGAGCGGTGCGGCACGACCGAGAAAGTTAGAAACAAAAGCCTCCGCGTCACCCGGCGCGGAGCGACCGCTCGCGGAGCGAGCGGACCACACTC
>JAFKJJ010000114.1 GCA_017306025.1 Planctomycetota bacterium | reverse complement strand
TACTCCCCCTTGTCGGCCGTGAACGCTGATGGCGGCAGCTTGTCGAACACCTCCTTCATCCGGTCGCGGGTGTCCAGCGCCTTGCCCGGGTCGCCCAGTTGCTTGAACGCGTGGTACACCAGGCTCAGGATGATCAGCTCCTCCACCGTGCCGCGGTGCCGTTCGAGCAGCGGCGCGGCCTCGAACAGCAGGTCGCGCGGGGTCCGCATCTGCTGGTACGTCTGGAGCACGCGGAGCGCCGCCTGGAGCCGCAGCCACGCCTCGCGCTCGGTCAGCTTCCCGTTCCGGCGCTCCGCCGCGTCGCACTCGGCGACCAGTTGCTTGAACGTCGTCACCGCCTCGTTGCGCATCCGGGTCACGTCCGCCGGCTGCACGTTCGGCGCGGCGGCGCGCTGGAGCAGGCACACGCCCAACAGCAGCTTAGCCAGCCCGGCCTCCGGACCGTTGGGGTACAGGCCGATCTGCGTGCGGAGCCGCGCCTCGGCGTCGGCGAAGTTGCCCTCGCGGATCATCGCGTTGGCCAGTTCGGTCAGCGCCCGCTCGTGGTACTCGCGCTCCGCGGCGGAGACGTTCTGCTGCTTGGCGATCTGCTCGAACAGCGCACGGCCGAGCGGCACCAGCCCGGGGTGCCGCGTGTCGGTGAACTGCCGCGCCAGCCGGTACCGCGTCGCGGTCGCCAACCGCTTGTCGCCCTCCGACATGATCTTGTTGAAGATCCTCAACACGTCGTCCGTGCGGCCGGCGGCCAGAAGCGCGTCGGCCAGTTCGACCCACAGCGGGGCCAGCGTCGGTTCGGGGATCTCCGGCAACTTCAGGGCCTCTTGGAGCCGCGCCGCGGCGGTCGCGGGCTCGTCCGCCTGCCGGTAGTACGACGCGGCGCGGCGGAGCATGTCGAGCTTGCCCTCGGTCTTCGGCTGGAACGCGGCCAGCCCGGCGAACTCGTCGGCCGCGGCCTTGAACTTCGGCTTCGGGTCGCCGCCGTCCTTTTTCTTCTTCAGCGCGGTGCCCCACGCGCCGAACACCTCGGCCCGCTTCTCGCGGTCGCGGCCGGGCGCGCAGACCGCCTTGTACGCCTCCGCGGTCCTCTGCGCCTGCTCGTACGCGCCGTCGGCCAGGAGCGTGGTGAGGGCCAGCTCGAACGCCGCTTGCAGCTCGTTGAGCGGAACGAGCGACGGGTCGTAGTCCGACGGCCTGGAGACGCCCTGGACCGCCCCCGCGAGCAGGTCGGCGGCGAGCCGGTGCCGGGCGGGGTCGGCGCCGCGCAGGTGGAGGTCGGCGAGCTGGATCGCGGCGGCGGGGGCTTCGGGGCCGTCGCCCCGGGCGGCCTCCTCGAACAGCGGCCGCGCCGCCTCGGCCTCGCGCAGCTTCAGCTTGCACACCGCGAGCTGGTACGCCGCGGTCAGCCGCAGCGACGTGTGGACGTTCGGCGCGGCGCGGAGCAGCTCCCACTCCGTCGCGGCCCCGGGGAAGTTGCCCTCGGCCATCAGCACCCGCGCCAGAAGCGCCTTCGCGGGGGCGAGCACGTCGGGCGGCGCGTCGGCCCCGATCTGCTCCAGCCACTTCCGCGCCTGCTCGTAGTCCTTCTCGTACAGGTACAGGTCGCCGAGTCGCAGCCGGGCGCGGGCCAGCGACGAGGGGGGCGTGGCGAAGCCGGTGGCGGTGAGGTACTGGGTGAGCGACAGCTTCGCCTGGGTGACGTTCGGCGGGTTGACGCGCAGCGCCAGGTCGGCGACGAGCCGGTGCGTCTCGCCCGCCTCCTCGCCCGGCGGCGGGTTGGACAGGACGGTCGCCAGGAGCACGATTTCGGCGGTGGGGGCGTCCGGGGGCAGCCCGACGGCGGCCTGGGCCTTCGCGGCACGGAACTTGAGCCGCGGTACGTCGGTGGGGTCGCGCAACTGTCGGTCGCTGACCAGTTCGAAGTGCTGGCGGGCGAGCATCCAGTACCCGCGGGCCTCGTCCTGTGCGGCGGTGAGTTCGGCCAGCCGCACGTACCCGCTGCCGAGGTGGAACCGGGCGAGCGGCCCCAGTTCCGGGTGCGTCTCGACCCCGCCCGCGACCTTGTTGAGCCGCGTCTTCAGTTCGACCGGATCGGGTCCGGCCTTCTCGTACTCGGCCCTGAGCGCGTTAACGTCGCGTTCGAACGTTTCATTCGGACCGGCCGCGCCGACCCGGAGCCACCCCTGCCACGTGGAAACGAACACGACGATACCGAGCAAAAGCACCGGCAGTTGCCAGAGGTGCTTGGTCGGGTCGGCGGGTGCGGGGGGCGGTGCGGGCGCGGCCGTGTCCGTGGCCATGTGCGGGTTCCGGTTGGGGGCGCGGTCGTCCGACGTGAGTAGAACCGCGTGCGCCGCCGCGAGTCAAGGGCAACCGGAACCGCGAGCCCCTTCGCCTTTGCCTCGAAGGGCTTGTGCCTCAAAGCCCGAGAAGGCTCACGGCCGACCGTCCCGCGCTTCCTGCGCGGGGCCGCCTTGCCCCTCTTCGTGCCGCTGGACGCGCTCCGCGGGTTGCTGCCCTTCTGCGGTTCGTTGCTGTCCGATCGACGCCCAAAAGAGAGCCGACGCGACCAGTACGCCCGCCACCGCGAACACCAGATCGCGGCGCGACGCCCTCGAACAGCACGCGCTCATGAACGCCGCTCCTCGGGTTGTAATCCGGATCGTCGCCGTCACGCTCCACCGCCGCGCTTTCGCGGGTACGATAACGCCCGCGCCCGGCTGCTACAATCCTCGCATGTCCGCCTTTACCAACGCCCTCGTCCTGACCGGCCCGACCGCGTGCGGCAAAACCGCCCTCGCGCTCGACCTCGCCGAACGGATCGGCGGCGAAATCGTCGCGCTCGACTCCATGACGGTCTACCGCGGGATGGACATCGGCACCGCGAAGCCCTCGGCGGCCGAACGGGCGCGCGTTCGGCACCACCTGATCGACGTCCTCGACCCGTGGGAGTCGCTGACGGTGGCGTGGTGGCTCGAACGGGCCGGGGCCGCGTGCGCCGAGATCACCGCGCGCGGGAAGCGGCCGATCTTCGTCGGCGGGACGCCGTTCTACCTGAAGGCACTCCTGCACGGGCTGTTCGACGGCCCGCCCGCGGACGCGGAGCTGCGCCGCACTCTCGAAGGGGACGCGGCGCGCGACGGGGTCGCGGCACTGCACGCACGGCTCGCCGGCGTCGATCCGAAGACCGCTACGCGGCTCCACCCCAACGACGTGCGCCGGGTGGTCCGCGCGCTGGAGGTCCACGCCCTGACCGGAAAGCCGATCTCGGCCTGGCAGCAGACGTGGGACACCCCCGCGTTCGCGGACCCGGCCGAAAGCGCCCCGCCGCCGGCGCGGGTCCCGGCCGCGGTCCTCACGCTGCCGCGCGAGGTGCTCTACGACCGCATCAACCGGCGCGTCGGTGTGATGTTGGAAGCGGGCTGGCCCGACGAAGTGCGCCGGCTCCGCGAACTGCCGCACGCGCTGAGCCGCGAGGCGCGTCAGGCGCTCGGCTATCGCGAGTTGCTCGAATACCTGGAGAACGGGGGTGACCGGGGCGAAACGGCGGAGCTGATCCGCACGCACACGCGCCAGTTCGCGAAGCGCCAGTTGACGTGGTTCCGTCACCTGCCGTCGCTGGTGCCGGTGCCGGCCGATGCCGGCGACGCTGCGGGGCTCGTGCTGGGGGCGTGGGGAATAATCTAGGCTCCTCCGGCGGCGCCACGTGCCGGCGCTGTCACGAATCCGTTTGCCACTCCTACGCCGCTCACCCCATGGTGCGATCCGTCGCCCCCATCGGCCCCGGCGCGCCGGCCGGGCCGGAACGCTTCGACCCCGACGCCCACCCGGAGTTCGAACGGTTCGGCGCGCGCTACCGCGCGGAGGCTACCGCCGGCGGCCTGACCCACGTCGAAGAGACCCGGGACCGCTCGGGCGCCGTGGCCACCCGCGTCGCCGAGCCGATGGCCTACGCGATCGGCTCCGGCACACACGCCCGGTCCTACCTGTTCGAGCGCGACGGGGCCGTGTTCCAGTCCCCCGTCACCTGGTACTCCGGACCCGGCCGGTGGGACGGCTCCCCCGGCTACCGGCCGGACTGGCACTTCAACCGCCCGGTGCCCGCGGACTGTCTGTTCTGCCACGCCAACGCCGTCGAACCGGTCGAGGGCACCGTGAACCGGTACCGCGCCCCGCTGTTCCGCGGCGGGGCGATCGGCTGCGAGCGCTGCCACGGTCCGGGCGCGCTACACGTCAGCGCCCGAGAGGCCGGCCCCGCGGCCGGCGAGGACCACACCATCGTCAACCCGGCCCGACTGTTACCGCCTTTGCGCGAGGCCGTGTGCGAACAGTGCCACCTGGCGGGCCGGGTCCGGGTGCTCCGGGACGGCCGGGGGCCGTTCGACTACCGACCGGGCCTGCCGATCCACCTGTTCTGGTCGATATTCGAGTTCCCGGGCGATCTCGAAGGGAACGTCGGCCGGGTGGCCGGGCACACCGAGCAGATGCACGCCAGCCGGTGCTACCGGGCCTCGGAGGGGCGACTCGGCTGCGCGTCCTGCCACGACCCGCACCGTAAGCCGTCGGCCGCCGACGCACCCGTCGAGTTCCGGACCGCCTGCGTGAAGTGCCACGCGCCCGCGGCCTGCCGGGGGCCGGCCGCCGAGCGCCAGGCGACCCGCCCGGCCGACAACTGCGCGGGCTGTCACATGCCCCGCTCACCGACCCCGGGCGTGGGGCACGTGGCCCTGACGGACCACCGCGTCCTCCGCCGCCCGGCCGCCGCCCCCGGGGCCGGCGCGGGGATGGTGCTGAAGGGGGCCGACACCCTGGCCCTGTTCCACCGCGGGCAGGTCGCCGACACCGATCGGGGCGTGCGGCGCGACCTCGGCCTGGCCCTGGTCACGCTGGCCCGGGCGCGCACGGCGGACCCGGCGAAGCACCAGGCCGCACAAAGGCACCTGGCGGGGGCGGCCCTGCCGCTGTTGGAGGAGGCGCTGGCCCGTCGGCCGGGGGACGTGGCGGCGCGCGACGCCCGGGGGGGCGCGCTGGCGCTTCTGGGTCGGCCGGCCGAGGCGCTGGACGAGTTGGCGGCGGCACTCGTCGCGGCCCCGGAGCGCGAGTACACGCTGTTGGCGGCGATGACGACGGCGGGCGACCTGGGCCGAGAGGCGGAGGCCCTCGGCTTCGCCGAGCGGGCCGCGCTGGTGAACCCGTCGTCGCCCGACGCGCTTTCGTTTCTGGCCGCGGCGCGGGGCACGGCCGGCGACTGGGCGGGAGCGGTCGCGGCGGCCGATGCGGGGCTGCGCCTGAACCCGGCCGACGTACAACTTCGCACGGTGCGCATCCAGGGCTACCTGCGAACGGGGCGGGCGGACGCGGCCCGCGCCGATTACCTGCTCTTGTCGCGCGTGGTATCGAACCCGGACGCCCTGCTTCAGTGGTTTAAGGGCGCCGGCGGTACGCCCTGAGTGCCACCACCGGACGTGATCGTCCGGTCCTGGAACGCCACCCGGCTCAGGGACCACCCCTTTCGGGGGCGCGGGCCGGACCCTCGTTGCGGAAACGAATCACCACGATTCCCGAGCTGAGAAAGGCCTCACGGGACCCCGCTCACGTTTTCGGCTTTTCCCCGTCGCCCCCCTCGCGCTGCCCCTTCGGGTGGAACTGCCGGTGCATCGCCTTCAGCCGGTCGCGGTCGACGTGCGTGTAGATCTGCGTCGTCTGGATCGACGCGTGGCCGAGCATCTCCTGCACGCTCCGCAGGTCCGCCCCGCCCGCGAGCATGTGCGTCGCGAAACTGTGCCGCAGCGTGTGCGGACTCACCGTCTTCGGCAGCCCGGCGCGCTTACAGTACTTCTTCACCAGCGCCCACAGGTGAATCCGCGTCAGCCGTCGGCCGGTCTTGCTCAGGAACACCATTTCCGAACTCCCCGCGGTCGGCCGCGTGCCCTCCTCCGTGTTCCCTTCGATGTACGCCCGCAGCGCCGCAATCGCCGGACGCCCGAGCGGCACCACGCGCTGCTTGCTCCCCTTTCCGAAGCACTTGCAGAACCCGGCGTCCAGGTACACGTCGATGAGCTTGAGGTTCACCACCTCGGACGCGCGGCAGCCGGTCGCGTAGAGCGTTTCGAGCATGGCCCGGTCGCGGAGGAAGAACCGGTCGCCGGGTTGCGGGGCGTTGATGAGCGCCTCCACCGCGGACGGCGGCAGCACTTCAGGGATGCGCTCCCACAATTTCGGCGAGCCGAGCAGTTCCACCGCGGTGGCGTCGGCGCGCTCTTCGAGCCGGAGGAAGCGGTAGAACATCTTCAATGCGACGAGGTGCCGGGCGATGCTCGGCGGCGCGAGCCCCTCGTCGTGCATGAACCCGACGTAGCGCGCGAGTTCCTTGAGCTTCGGCTTGTGGTAGTCGGTCACGGTGCCGAGCGCGACCCATTGCGCGAACCGGTCGAGGTCGTGGCCGTAGGACAGGATCGTGTTCTCGGCGAGCCCGCGCTCGGCCTGCATGTAGTTCCGGAACGACGCGATGTCGGCTTGCAGTTCGGAAAAGCCCATTCGACGGCCCCCGTGTCGAGATCGCGCGGTATGCTGGTGGCGGTCACACCGAGAGCCGCCGGCCCGGAGTTAGCGCTTTCTGCGGCGTTACGCCGCGGGCGGTTCGTAGCGCCGGTCAAGTCAGCCCGGGAATATTCGGCTGCCCGACAGGTGGCACAGCCGAGTATTCCGTGCTTACAGGACGAAAGTAGCCCCGGCGGCGCTCGGTGTGGTTCCATCATCGCGCGCGGTGGACGCGGGCGCAACGTCGGATATGCTGGCACTCACCACACCGGGGTCGCCGGTCGGAGTTAGCGGTATCTGCGGTGTTACGCCGCGGGCGGTTCGTGGGGCCGAGCAGTTCGATCGCTCCCGCGCGGAATGTCACAGGTCGGATTCCGCGCGCGTAGCGTGTGACTGTAGGAAAGTAGCCCCGGCGGCTCCGGTGTGGCCCTCACTTCGCACTCGCGCGCCAGCCGACGAACGACAGCACCGCGCCCGAACCTTCCATGACCGCGAGGTAGTAGATCACCGGCTGAACCGGCACCTCAACCGCCACCGACACGGCCCGCGCCAGCACGAACCCGGTGAGCGTGCAGGCGCTCGCGGCCAGCCCGGCCGACGTCCACGCGGGGCGCGTGAGGCACACGAACAGGAACACCGCCATTCCGAGCGTGAACCCGCCGTACTGGGCGCGCGTGTCGGCGGCCGCGGTGGCGCTCGGCACACCGACCTCGACCAGTGTGAGCTGACTCGCCGGCGACACGAACGCCCACGCGCCGAAGAACCCGAACGCGCACGCCGAGAACAGCAACACGCCCCGCGGGAAGGTCACGCTTGCCCCTTATTGCCCAGAACCTCGCGCTCGATGATCGGCCGGAGCTTTTTGAACGCCTTCGCCCGGTGGCTCATCCGCTGTTTTACTTCGGGCGGCAACTCGCCGAACGTCTGGACGTATTCGGGCACGAGAAACAACGGGTCGTAGCCGAACCCGCCGGTGCCGCGGCGCTCGCTCACGATCATCCCGTGACACCGCCCCTCCACCGATGCAATAACCTTGCCGGTCGGGTCCGCGAGCACCGCGGTGCTGATGTAGTACGCAGCCCGCTCGTCGCCGGTGAGGCGTGCCATCTCGCGCAGAAGTTTATCGTTGTTGGCCTCGTCGGCGCCGTGCGTGCCGGCGTAGAGGGCGGAGTCCACGCCTGGGGCGCCGTCGAGCGCGGGCACGCACAGCCCGCTGTCCTCGCCGACAACCCACACCCCGAGCGCCTTCGCGAGCTGCGTGGCTTTGAGCGTGGCGTTCCCGACGAACGAGCCCGCGGTCTCCTCGACCTCCGGCGCGTCGGGGTACGGCGTGAGGTCACGGAGTTCGAGCGGAAGGTCGCCGAGCAGTTCGACCATTTCCTTCAGCTTCTTCTTGTTGCGGCTGCCAATCACGAGCCGAATCATTGACGTCTCCTTACTTCTTGCGGCTCGCGAAGAACTCCGCGATCAGCCGTTTTGACTCGTCCGACCCGGCCAGGCGCATGAACGCCTCGGTTTCGAGCCTGATCGCGTCGTAAAGCGGGAGCGCCGCACCTTCGATCATCACGCGAACCGCCTCGGCCGCGGCCCCGGTGACCTCTCGCAGCGGTGTGAACTGATCCCAATAGCCCTTCGGCACCGGCAATCGCTTTTGTTCGCGGCGGTGTTTCCATTCGACCCGAAGGGCGCGGTAAACCGCCTGCTCCGCGAGCGCGGGGGATTCAATCACCACGTCCGCAACCTCCCGCGCCACCGCCTCCTGTGCGTTGAGCACCTTTGCGGTTGTCACAAGATTGCACGCGGCGTGCATACAGTTCACGTCAATGACCCGCGGTAGGCGCTGCGTGCCTCCCCAACCGGGAATCAGTCCCAACGTCACTTCCGGCAATCCGAGTTGCACCTTCGGGTTCGTGCCGCAGACGCGGTAGTCGCACGCGAGCGCGACCTCCAGCCCGCCGCCGAGAGCCGCGCCGTCGATCGCGGCACACGTCGGGAACGGGAGCGCCTCCAGTCGCTCCAGCACGCGCAAGCCTTGCTCGATGAAGGCCCTCACGTCCGGGTCGTTCGGGCCGGGCGCGTTCGCGAGCAACTTCAGATCGGCACCGGCGATGAAGATGCCGGGCTTCGCGCTCGCCAGGACCAAGCCCTTCAGGTCGGTGCGCGACGCGAGTCCCGTCAGCGCCTCACCGAATTCGGTCCACAGTTCGCGGGTCAGCACGTTCGCCTTGCTGCCGGGCTGGTCGAACGTGAGCACCGCGACCCCGTCCGGGCGCGTCGTGATCGTGATCGCTGACATGCTCCACCGCAACGAACCGGGCGACGCGGGCATTGTACCTCATCGCCACTGACGCGGAACGCGCTCTCCCGGTTCGCGGCGCACGACCGCGACCCGGTCCAGACCCAGCGCGGGCAGGAGCCAGTCGTGCGTTTCGGTGCCGACGAACGCGCCACTCTCGACGTACTTGTCCGCCAGTCGGCTCGTGCCGGGTTCGCCCACGCGGATCACCGGCTGACGCAGCCGTTGTAGGTTCGGGTCCGCGAACGTGACCGCGTGGGCGCAGTGCTGCACCGACCGGTTGCGGCCGAGCGAGTCGAGCGAGCGGAACCGCACCGCGCCGCTGTTCAGCGCGTCCACCTGCCGCACGGCCAGTTCATAGCGGCCCGCGTCGGTCTCGAACGGCCCCCACATCGACACGCGGGCGTTGTTGCGCGCCGCGATCGCGAACGTTTCCTCCAGCGAGCGGTTGCGGCCCTCGACCGGGCGCAACTTGAGCGGCCGCACGGGGAGTTCCGCCGGGAGCCAACTGATCGTGACCGGTTCGAGGATCGTTGTTCCGTCCGCGGCGGGCGTGGCTTTCACGAACGTCGCCCATGTGTGCGCGGTCCGCGGTTGGAACGGGATCGACTGGCCGCCGAAGAGGATGAAATAATACCGCGGCCCCGCTTCGACCGGCGCGGCCGGTGCGGAGAGAAGTGCGACGGTGGCGAATGCGAACATCGGGGTGTAGCTCCACTGGTGCCTCAAGATAATCGGGGCTGGATGCAGGGCTTGTACCGAACCGAACGGAAGTGGCGAAACGAGCGGAACGGGGATCGGCACATTCGGTACGCACGGAACGACACCGCCCCGCGGTGGTTATCGCGGGGCGGTGTGGGCCACACGGACGGCGCGAACGTTACGGCCCGTTCGGCGGGAGCGGGCGGACGCGGTTGCCGTCGCGGTCCACCCACGTGAACGGCTTTACCACGTCAACTGGCTTGGTGGAGATCTTCTCACCCAGGATGTTCTCGAACACCGTGCCGTACACGCGCTCGATCGGGACCATCGAGTGCGCGGCCATGATCTGGTGAACGAGGCTCTGGTTGGTGACCACCACACGGCGCCCCTTCGCGTCCGCGACGATCCGGTTGCCCGGTGCGGCCGCGGCGTCCTTCTGCATCGCCTCGAACTTGCCCGCGCCGAGCGTCACGTCCGGCCCGTCGATCGGCGGCGGGGGCAGCTTCGGCGCCAGCGGCCGGCCGGTCGGGTCGCGGTAGGTCAGCGCGTCGTTGGCGTCCATCGGGTCCGGCGGATCGTAGGCGACCGCCTCCACTACGATCCCGAACTCCTGGCGCAGCTTCTCGGCGTGTGCCTTGCGGAACAGGGTCTTGAACTTCGCCCCGTCGTCCCGCGCCTCCTTCATGCACGCCTTCGTCGTCTCCACGACCCATTTCGCCTCGTGCAAGAAGGTCCGCGCGTCCACCGGACCCGCGACGCAGTGCAGTACGCGGCCGTCCGGGGCGCAGAAGTACGCCGCGACGTTCCCGCCCTGCTTCTGCCCGCCCACGATCTTGAAGGTCGCGACCTTCTGGTACGACGACACGAAAAACTCGTTGACGTACTTGCCGACTTCCGCGTTGTTCAGGGCGCCCACACGGAGCGCTTCGGCGTTGTTTCAGGTCAGGCCCGGGTCTTCGAAGTGCCCGGACACGTGGAGCACGAGTACCAGTTTCTGCTCCTTCTTGGCGATCGCCGCGGCCTCTTTCGGGCTGTCCACGAAGTCGAGCTTCGTGCCGTGCCCACAGGTCTCGGCCGCGGCCAGCGGCGCGGCGCAGAGCGCGACCGCCGCGCCCAGCATCAGGTAACGCATGGAACACCTCCGTTGGGAAAAGTGCGGCGCGTGGAGCGCGGAGTGCGGAACGAAAAGGCAAGGTAACGCCGGTCGTGCCTTCCTTTCGTTCCCCGCTCCGCACTCCGCGTTTATCGAGCCGGTCCCGTGTACCGCCCCAGGAACAGCGCCGCGCCGGTCGCGTTGTCGCGGATCGCGTACACGAACGGCCGGTCGGCGCGGAACTCCGCGGGCTTCGGCGGCGCTTTCGGCTCCGAGATCACGACCGCCGTCGCGGCCGCGGCCTCCGTCCCCTCCTCGTTCACCTCCACGAACGCCTTGTGCAGCACGTGCGAGATGTACAGTTCCTTCCCCTTGGGCGACATGCCGGTGAAGTCGCCGCCGCCGAACGCGAGCTTCATACCCATGTCCGTCAGCACCGGTTTGAGGCTGAGTTCGCTCTCAGCCCCGAATCGCGGGAAGAGCACCTTCACCTCGGTCGGCTCCACCGGGGGAGCCGCGAGCAGCGTGTCGCTCAACCGCGACGCGATCCGGTCCACCCCGCGCCCTTTCTCCGGCAGGAACACCAACATGGACAGGTCGTTGCTCGCGTACGGCAGCTCCAGGATCTGCACTTGCAGACCGGTGCGCCCGCCGAGGTGCGTTTCGCCGTGGTTGAACGTCCCTTCCAGTGCCATGAGCGGCACGTCGGCCTTCGTGCCGTCGTCGCGGGTGAACGGGGCCTCCTTCGTGCGCTTCTTGTCGAACTGGCACAGCCAGTTACCCTTGAAGTGGATCGCGTTCGCCAGGACCATCCGCGTGAGCGCGGTGATGACGCCCGGGCCGATCAGGTTCTTGATCTTCTGGTTGGTCTCCTTTTCGACCCACTCGTTGATCCGCTTGCGCGCGGCTTCCGATTCGGCGAAGTTCACCTCGACCGCCCCGGCGCCGTAGTGCGTGCGGGCGAGATCGAGAAACGCCTTCTCCCACGGGTAGCCCTGTTGTGCCCAGATCGCGTTCGCGACGGAGAGCTCGTACGACCGCAGTTTGTCGCGGCCGGCGCCGGTGAGCCGTGCGATCAGCGCGCCGAACGCCCTGTGCCCCTCGGACGGTAGGTGGAGCACCTGCTCCATCTCTTCGAGCGTCTTGCCGCGGGCGCCGGCGCGGGTCATCGCCAGCGCGGTTTCGATGCTGAACGGCGAGAAGAAGAGGTTGCCCTTCTGCTCGCTCTTGGGGTCGGCGAGACGGGAGTACAGGTCGGCGGCGAACGCGTTGATCGCTTTCGCGGCGATCTTCTGTATCTCCAGCGGGTCGGCGGCCGGCGCGTCCGCGCGACCGGACGAGGGGACGAATCCCGCGAACGCGGCGGCACCGGTCGCGGTCAGAAAATTGCGACGGGAAATGGCGGGCCGGTGCATGTCGGCTGTCTCCTGGTTGCCCGGCGAGCCGAACGCCCACCGGTGATCCTGACAACCACAAGACGGAAGCACACGCACCAGAGATTGCTCGCGTTACACGAGTGTTACCGCGGCGCCGGCTACTTTCGGCGCTTCTCCGCGACCTCCGGGTTCACCCAGTTCGGCAGCGCCTCTCCTCGTACGCCCGCGAGCAGGTTGTTCGCGCACAGCCGGGCCATCGCGTTGCGCGTGTCGATCGTCGCGCTGGCGACGTGCGGCGCGACGACGCAGTTCGGCAGCGCGTACAGGTCGTGATCGGACGGGAGCGGTTCCGGCTCGGTCACGTCCAGCCCGGCCGCAAAGATCGTTCCGCCCCGCAGCGCGTCCGCGAGTGCGACCTGATCCACCAGCGGCCCGCGGGACGTGTTCACGAACACCGCGGTCCGCTTCATCTTCGCGAACTGCGCTGTGCCGAAGAGCCCGCGCGTCGTCGGGTTCAGGTCCGCGTGGACCGAGACGAAGTCGCTCTCCGCGAGCAACTCGTCCAGTTCGACCCGGCGCGCCCCGAGTTGTCGGTCGGCGTCCGCTTTCGGCCCGCGGGCGGTGTAGAGCACCTTCATGCCCCACCCGCCGTGAAGGCGCTTCGCGGTCGCGAACCCGATGCGCCCCATCCCGACGATCCCAAGCGTCCGGCCGACCAGGTCCTGACCGAGCCAGCCGAGCGGCTCCCACGTCAGCCAGCGCCCGGCCTTCGCGTCCGCGGCGCTCTCGCCGAGCCGCCGCGCCGCCGCGAGCAACAACGTCACCGCGATATCGGCGGTCGCGTCGGTCAGCACGCGTGCAGGCCGACACGTCCACGTTGTTGAACCCGACCGCAAAGTTGCTCACGACCTTCAACTTCGGCGCCGCGTCGAGCAGTGCGGCATCCACGCGGTCGGTGAGCAGCGACACGAGTCCGTCACAATCCTTCACGCGGCGCGCCAGCTCGTCGGCGGGCGGGGGGAGTCGGTCGGGCCACACGTCCACCTCGCACGCGGCGGCGATCGCGTTCAGTCCCTCGTCGGGGATACGGCGTGCGACGAACACCTTCGGACGGGGCATGAGGCACCAGAAGGGAGCAAGGGGGTTGAGGTTAGGGAGAGTGTAGCGGGGTAGAGGCTCTCGTGAAGCGGCCCGGCAACGGCGGGGCGTAACGGTCCTGGGAAAGTGGCGCAGACACGGGAAACCGGCGCGGGTATTCCCCTTCCCGATCAACTGGCGTTCGGCGACCCCGCGAGTGCGGACGCTCGCGGTTTCCCCCGGTTCGCCGCGCCACTCCGAGGAGGAGTTTCACCATGTCGTTTTCCCGCTGGAAGATGATGGCCGGCGTGCTGGGCGTGTCGATCGGCGGCCTGGCCGCGGCCGCCAGCCAGTGCCCGAAGTGGGATCACTCGAAGGGCCGCACGCCCGAGGCCCCGGTCGCGAAGGCCGACCCGAAGATGGCCCCGGCCGGCCCCGCGTCCCCGCTGCCTTCGCCCACCCCCGACCTGCCTCCGCTTCCCGCCCCGCCCACGGGTCCCGCGGTCCCCGCGCCGCCGGTCCTGGCGCCTGCTGGTACGTCGCCGACGCCGGCGCCCGTGATCGACGCGCCGAAGCTCCCGATGCCGGCCGGTACCGGTACGCCGCTGCCGGACCTCACCCCGACCGTGCCGGAGGCGAAGATCGCCAAGCCGGCCGACGTGACGCCGATCTCGGCGACGGTCCCGGCCGTGTCGAGCCTTCCCGCCCCCCCGAAGCCGGCCGAGCCGAAACCGAGCGAGCCGGTCAAGCCGACGGGGCCGGCGCTGGACCTCACCCCGCCGAAGGCCGCGCCCACTCCGCCGGCCGCGCCTGCGCCCGGCGATCTGGTCCCGCTGACCCCGGGCACCCCGGCCGTCAAGCCCGGCCCGGTGCCGATGACGCCGCCCGCGTCGCCCGTGCCCCCCGCCTCGATGAAAGTCGAAGCCGCGCCGTCCGGCCCCGGTGTGGCGCCGTTGCCCGGCTCCACCGACGCGCTGCCCGGCAAGCCGGTTGCCCCGGTCGTCGGTGCGAGCGGCGTCCAACCGCCGGCGCCCGGGCTCCCGACGCCCCCGGCTACCATCCCCGCCGCGCCGGCGGTGATCGATAACCCGCCCGCCGGCCTCGACATTCCGCCGGCCAAACCGGCCATCGCCCCGGCCCCGATCGCGACCGCGGTCGCCGACGTCAAGTTCCGCATCGTGCTCCGCGTGGGCGAGGGCGAGCCGATGTTCGAGGTGAAGAACGGCGACAACCTCGTTCTGAAGGTCGCTTGCGAGAAGGTGGACATCAAGTCGCCGGAGAAGGGCCAGGGGCTGTCCGAGGTGACCGCCCGCGGCAAGGTCCGGTTCGTCGGGTTCGGTGCGGAGGGCACCTGTGACGAGCTGAAGTTCATGGCCGGCACCGGAGAGGTGAGCATGACCGGCGCCGTGAAGGTGCAGGTGAAGGACAAGCTCGGCCGCGTCGAGTCCGAACTGACCACCGCGACCATGAAGTACAAGATCGACACCAGCTCGGTCGGCGGCACGCTGAAACCCTGACCGGTGGGAAGAAGTCGCCGGTCATAAGGTCGCAAGTCGTAAGGTCGGAGATCTCTTGCTGTTGCGGTCTCCGACCTTACGACTTGCGACCTTATGACCGGCGACTGACGACTTTCGACTGACGAGTTTCGCTTTTTTTGCACCCCGCCAAGCGCGTGCTAGAGTCGAAATGGCATTCAGGCGCGGCGGGAGCGGAATATATGGCGTTCACGGAACTATTGGAGTCGGCCCGAACTTGGGCCGCAGCCAACCTGCCGGTCGCGGTCGGCGCGTTCGTGGCCGTCGCGGTGCTGCTGTTCCTCGGCCTGAACGCGGCGTTCCGCCGGCGCGGCCCGCTCGACCCGGAAAAGCTGGCGACCGCCAACGCCAACGCCGTTACCGGCGAAAGGGCCTTGAACTGGGAGCCGGCCGGGCAGTCGTACGCGGACCGTCGCGGGGCGGTGCGCCGCGAGGGCCAACCGGTGCGGGTGCTGCTCGCCTCCACCACGTTCCGCAACGGCGCCTGCGACGGGTACGTCATCGACCGCTCGACCGGCGGGCTGAAGATCGCCTCCCAATCCGCACTCGCCCCGGGCAGCACCCTCCAGGTACGGGCCGTGGACGCCCCGGACACCGTCGGGTTCGTTACCCTCATCGTCCGCAGTTGTCGCAAGACCGACGACCACTACGAACTCGGCTGCGAGTTCGAAAAGACCCCGCCGTGGAACGTGCTGCTCCTCTTCGGCTGAGCCGAAGAAGAAAAAACCGAAAGAAGACAGAAGCCCGAAAGGAAGACGAGCCACCCGCGCCTCGTCTTCCTTTCGGGCTTCCGGTTTCCCGCGAAGCGGGCGTCAGTCGAAGAGGATCATCAGCAGGTCGATACCGGCGATCAGCCACGCGATCAGTCCGGCGGCGCCCGCGGCGGTGGCCGCGACGCCCAGCGCCCGAGACTCGCCGCGCCGCGCGGTACC
>JAFKJJ010000624.1 GCA_017306025.1 Planctomycetota bacterium | reverse complement strand
GGCGGACGTGATCCGCGTGTTCGAGGCCGGCAAGGAGAAGCCGGTCGCGGAGATCGGCGGGTTCCACATTCCGAAGGCGTGGATCGGGGCCGATTCGCTCGTGTGCGGCGGCGCGGCCGAGGCGGGCGTCTACGATCTGGCGAAGAAGGTGTGGGCGGGGCGCGTGAAGGGCATCGGCGGCGAGTTCGCGGTATCGCCGGACGGCCCGAAGCTCGCCGCGACGGGGAGCGGGTTCCGCGTCCGGCTCTACGACCTCGTGACCGGCAAGCAGTTGCACGCGGAGAACGACAGCTACCCGGACCCGGCGCTCCTGGTCGGGTCCGCCGACGGCCGCGAGCTCTTCCTGCTGAGCACCGACACCGCGTACCGCTGGACGATCGGGGCCGAGGGCGCGAGGGTGGTCGGCACGCTGCCGGGGCGCGCGGTCGCGGCCGCGGTCGGCGGCGGGACCCTCGTCGTCGCGACGCCGGACGCGGTGGTCGTGTACGCGAACTTCGACCCGGCCGGGCCGTTTCCGGCGAAGCCGACCCGCGCGTTCAAGGACAGCGCCGGGGCGAAGGCGGTCGCGGTCTCGTCGAACGGCGCGCGGGTCGCGTGGGCGGGGGGCGGAAAGGTGATCGTAACCGACCCGACCGACGCGGCGCGCCGCGAGCTGCCGGTCACCACGACGACGGTTCCCGCGCTCGGCTTCAACGCGGCCGGGGAGCGGCTCGGCGTCCTGGGCCGCGACCCGTTCTTGCGCGTGTGGGACGTCGGCGCCGAAAAGGTCAAGGAGGTGTGGAAGGCGCGCGTCCAGCGCGGGTTGCGGGGCGCGGTCGCGTTCAGCCCGGACGGGAAGCTCATGACCGCCGCTTCGACCGGGCAACTGCTCGTCTTCGACGCGGCCGACGGCAAGGGCGACGAGCCCCGAAAGCCGCTGTTTCAGTGCGATCGCTCCAGCGAGAACGGGCCGATCCACCAGGCGGCGTTCAGCCCGGACGGCCGATTGCTGATCGTGGGCGCGGGCGGGTTGTACGGCCGCGTCGAGGTGTGGGAGGTCGCGACGCGCGGGCTGGCCCGCACCTTCACGACCGGTTACGGCGGCACGGCGCGGGTGTGCGTGTTCCCCGACGGCGCGCGGGTCGCCTCGGCCGGCGCCGAAGAGGCGGTGACCGTGTGGGACCTGACGTTCCGGGCCGGCCGGCCGGCGCCGACGCCGTGGGAACTGCGCGCCGCGGCCGCCGACCTGGTCGACTCCCGGGCCTCGATCGGCCACCCGGCGGTGAAGGTGCTCGCGGCGGCCGGCGACGCCGGCGCGGAACAGTTGGCGCAGACGCTAAAAGACGTCATCGCGAACGAGAAGAAGATCCGGGAATGGGTGGCGGACCTCGGTTCGGAGACGTTCCGCGTCCGGGAGGCCGCATCGCGCGAGCTGGTGGCGCAGGGGGTCCGGGCGCTGCCGGCGCTCCAGCGCGCGGTGAACGCGGACGACCCGGAGGTCCGGGACCGCGCCCGCGAGGTGATGGGCAAGCTGAACGCGAAGGGCTTCTACCCGCCCGCCTACGGGCTGGTAGCCGATCAGTTGCGGCTGTTCCGCGCGGTGCAGGCGCTGGAGGAGATCGGCACCGCGGAGGCGCGGCGGGTGCTGGAGGATATCGCCGCGACCGGCGGCCGCGCCGGCGACGAGGCCAGGGCGGCGCTCGCGCGGCTGGGGAAGAGGTGATACCGAATCGTGGTGAAGAGTAGCGGTCGGGTGGTGCCTTTCGGCCCTCTTCCCTTGCGGTGCCGTGTAGTGCCGTGTAGAAGCCCTGCGGCCGGTGTACGTGTCGGAGCGTGTTTGGACCCCGAAGGTGGTGCTTCGAGGCCTTCGAGGCCGCGCGGCCGGACCGGTGTGCGTGTCGGAGCGTGTTTGGACCCCGAAGGGGTCGGAGACTTTAGCCCAGGGCAACGCCCTGGGTTGGCGGCGGTGGTATTGGGCAGCCTGAAGGGCTGCGATAGCGATCCCAGGCCTTCAGCCTGGAAGACCAATCCGACCGCGTCCCCAGGGCGAAG
>JAFKJJ010000113.1:5398-18310 GCA_017306025.1 Planctomycetota bacterium | reverse complement strand
GCGGAAGAAGAGGTCGAACCCCGCGACGTGGTCCATGTGCAAGTGCGAGAAGCACAGGTGATCGACCTCGCGCAGCTCGGACGGGTCGAGCTGGTGCGGGCACCCGTCGCCGCAGTCGAAAAGGAGCCGCGTCTGCGACCGGCCGGTGTCGGCCTTCACGAACAGCGCGTTATCGCTCCCCGGCCAGCCGAGAACCTGAAACGAGAGGGGCATGGCACTTTCCCGGTGCGGAGTGCTGAGTTCTCAGTGCCGAGCGCTGAGCAGGGCGGACATTTCTCTCTGTCTTCTCTCAGCACTCGGCACTGAGAACTCAGCACTTTCCTTTACCCCGGCCGCTCTTCAAACCGCAGGTGCCGGACCGACGTGCCGAAGTCGCGCAGCTCCGCCAGCGCGCTGATCCCGATCTCCAGGTGCCGGCGCACGTACAGTTCCGTCACCGACAGGTCACTCTTCGACGTCTTCACGCCCTCGGGCGTCATCGGGTTGTCCGACACCAGAAGGAGGGCGCCCTTCGGGATACGATTCACGAACCCCACCACGTAGATCGTCGCGGTCTCCATGTCGATGGCGCTGGCGCGGATCTCGCGCAGGTACCGTTTGAACCCCTCGTCGTGCTCCCACACGCGGCGGTTGGTCGTGTAGACGGTACCGGTCCAGTAGTCGAGTTCGTGCTTAATGATCGCCGCGGACACGGCCGCCTGGAGCCGGTACGACGGCAGCGCCGGCACCTCCGGGGCGAGGTAGTCGTTGCTGGTCCCCTCCCCGCGGATCGCCGCGATCGGCAGGATGAAGTCGCCCACCTTCGTCTGCTTCAGCCCGCCGCACTTGCCCAGAAACAGCACGCCCTTCGGGTCGATCGCCGACAGCAGGTCCATGACCGTCGCGGCCATCGCGCTGCCCATTCCGAAGTTCAGAATGGTGATGTCTTCGGCCGTCGCGGAGATCATGGGCTTGTCCCGCCCCATGATCTCGACGCCGTACTTCGCGGCGAACAGCTCGACGTAGTGCGCGAAGTTCGTGAGCAGGACGTACCGCCCGAACTGCTCGACCGGACGCCCGGTGTACCGCGGGAGCCAGTCCATCACGATTTCCGCTTTCGTCTTCATGCTCGCCTCCGGGAGAGGTCCGGTGATTGTGCCGCGACCGCCCCCCCTGACAAGGCGCGGTTTCAGCGCCAGAGCGACTCGTCGGTGAGCCACGCGGCCACGTCTACGCGCGGGTCGATCAGCCCCGCGTGCCCGACCGAAAGCTCGATCCGTTTCGCCCGCGGCAAGAGCCTGGCCAGCACCCGCCCGGCGGGGGCGGGAACGACCCGGTCGTTCGGCGCCACGAACACGACCGCCGGCGCGCGAACCTCACACAGCCGCGGCAAGAGATTCACGTCGCGGAGGAGCCGGCAGCGGTGCCCGTACACGCGGAGCGGCACGTCCTTCGTGCGCTCCCACCACGCGTCGCTATCGGCTCGGGCAACACCCGGTTCGAAGAAGAACCACCCGCGGACCGTTCGCGTCGCGGCGAACGGCGGCCGCATCGGCAGCCACGGGCCGACCAACCCCGCAACGTCGATGAAGAGCCGCCGCGGGTAGCGCGCGAAGGTGTTGACCAGCACCAGCCGCCGCACGAGGTCGGGTCGTTCGAGCGCGACCATGAGCGCCACCGCGCCGCCGAACGACTCCGCGAGCACCACCCCCGGCCCGGTCTCTTCTAGCGCGCGAACGCCGAGCTTCACGAGGTCCGCGTAGGTGTGTCGGTCGTCCTGCGGGTAGCTCACGCAGCGCACCGCGAACTCCGCGTTCAGCCGCTCCTGCCGGAACAGCAATCGACCGGTGCCGTCGATGCCGGGCAGGTACACAACGGGCGATTTCGGCGTCATTGCTTGTGGTTCACCCGCACGCGGTTGTCTTCGATGATCGACAGCTTACCGGTGTTGGTCAGTGTGTTAATCGCCTGGGCGACGCGCTCGCGGATCTTCGGCCCGGCGCGCTTGAAGCCGAGCCGCTTCGACACGGCCGAAATCAGGTCCTCCGCAGGCATGGACCCGAACTCGACGAGCGCCCCGACCACCGCGTCGTTCACCTCCGCATCCGACACCTTCTCGATCGAATCGAAGTCCGGCTCCGCGGGCTTCGGTCCCTTCTTCGGTTTCGGCAGCGGAACAACTTCGGGTTCGGGCTCCGAAGGCGCCGGCTTCGGTTCGGGCGCCCGGCGGGCGGCTTCGAGCGCCGCGAGCACGCGGTTGACCTGTCCGGCGCGGTCGCGAACCCAGTCCGTCGACCACACGCGAACGAGACGCCAGCCGAGCCCTTCCAGCACCGCCTGCCGGAGCCGGTCGCGGTCGCGCGCGGTCGCGGCCGAGTGGTACGTGGCGCCGTCGCACTCGACGCCGAGCAGGTACTTCCCGCTCGCCCCGTCGGTGATTGCGATGTCGATCAGATAGCCGCCGCACCCGACCTGGCGGTGAACCGTCAGTCCGCGGCGCTGGAGCTCCTCGCCGACGGCGTGCTCGAACGGGCTGTCCGCGCCGCCGCGGTCGGCTTCGCTGATCGCGGCCGCGAGCGAGACCGGCCCGCGCTGGGCGTAGTCGAGGAGCGACTTCAGAACCCGCGCGCCCTCCGCGCCGGCCCGCGACAGGTCCACGTCATCGGCCCTCATGCTCGCGACGACGTTCATCGCGCGCCGCGCCCGCGTGACGGCCACGTTGAGGCGCCGTTCGCCGCCCGCGCGGTTCAGCGGGCCGAACCGCATCATCACCTTGCCCGCGTCGTCCGGGCCGTAGCCGACGCTCAGCACGATGACGTCGCGCTCGTCGCCCTGCACGTTTTCGAGGTTCTTCACGAAGAACGCGTCCTCGCGATCGGCCGAAAAGAACTCCTCGCAGTCCTTGCTCGCGCGCCGGAGGATTTCGAGTTCGTCCAGAATGCGGTCCTGCTGCCGCTGGCTGAACGCGATCACCCCGAGGCTCCGTTCCGGCGCTGTGCGGGCGTGTTTCATCACCAGGGCCGCGACCTGCCGCGCCTCGATCGGGTTCACACCGTCCTTGAACCGACCGTCGGGAACGTGAACGAACTGCACCGCGCGGGCCGCGGCCTCGTCGTGGCTCGGGAACGTGACGAGCGACCCCTCGTAGAAGAAGCGGTTGGAAAACGCGATCAGCCCTTCGCGCCGACTGCGGTAGTGCCACCGCAGCCGCTTGCGGCACAGCCCGAGCGCCAGGCACACATCGAGGAGGCTCTCGAAGCCCGCGGTGCCGCCGTCGTCGGGCGCGTCGTCGGCCTCCTCGCCGGTCCGCGTGAAGAAGTCGGTCGGCGGGAGCTGCTTCGGGTCGCCACCCACCACGAGCTGCTTACCGCGATAGATCGCGCACACCGCGTCGTGCGGGCGCACCTGCGACGCCTCGTCGAAGATAACCAGATCGAACTGGAAGTCCGGGTTGTCGAGGTACGTGCTGACCGCGAGCGGGCTCATCATCAGGCACGGCTTGATCCGCGGCAGTATGGTCGGCATCTTCGCGAACAGGTGGCGCAGCGGGAGGTGTCGGCGCTTCTTGTTCACCTCGCGGAGCAGAATGCCGAGTTCGGACGCCTCCGGCGCGCCGTCGCGGTGCCGGGGCCGATCCGATTTACCGAGGAGCGCCGCCCGAACGCGATCCGCCGCCGTTCGCACCGCGAGCCGGTCGAGGTCGGCGAACTTCGCGACGAGCCGCTCGTGCTTGTCGGTGCTGAACTCTCCGAGCACCGGCACCCGCTCGTGGAGCGCGTCGAGCCACAGCCGGAAGAAGCGCGCCCGGAACGCGTCGGCGGCCCGTTCGGCGGAGAACTCGCCCGCCCGCACTTCGTCGATTACCCCGCTGATGCCCGCGGCCGCGGCATCGCGTTCGACCTGTACGAACCGCACCCACTCAAAAAGCCGGTCGGCGTCCGCGGCGCGATCGCCGGCCCACTGCGCGAGTTCGGAGAGCGGCAGCGCGTTCAGCGTGACGCCGTTGGAAACCTCCGCGGCCGGATCGAAAACCGCCCGCGTGACGTGTTCCCACGCGGTGTTGAACGTACCGCCGCGGGCCGTCTCGGATTGCTTGATCGCGGGCGCCAACTGTTCGCGCGCGGCCCGGTCGGTGAGCGTCGCGGCCAGGTGCGGCGTGACCGGCCGTTTCCACCGGTCGAGGAGGTGGATCAGCTCTTCGCCGAGCGCCGCGCGTTCGGCGCGGGTCTTGTCGTCGGCGGGTTGCCCTTCGGCCAGTTTCCGTATGCGCCCCGATACGACGGCGTAGCCGGCCGCCGCGGCGGCCGCCTCGCGGATGCGCGGCGCGGTCACGTCCTGACCCGGCGCGAGGAGGCCGGCGAGCGCCTGCAACCCGGCGGCCTCGCGGTCGAGCGCGGCCACTTCGTCCGCGAGCCACGCCCGAACCTCGGCCGGTGTTCGCTTCAGTAACTCGGGCGTTACGAAGTCGCGGGCGACGACCGCGGCGTAATCGCCGAGCGCCGAATGCGCCTTCCGTAGCGCCTCGACGCGATCGCCGAGCGTCTTCCGGTCCTGCCGCGAGAGTGCGTCGTGCGTCACGCCCCAGGGGCCGAGTTCCTCAACGGCACGCAGCGCATCAACGGTGTCCCGCCATTGAACCTTATCGGCCTTGTCCTTGACGCATTCCACCTCGTAGGCCGCGGCGGCTTGACGTGCGGCGTCGGCGTTGCGGTGGTAGTCGGCGAGCTTCGTGAGATCCTCACGGAGTGCCGAGCCGCTCGCGGGCGGTTGGGTGTACCACGCCGACACCGTCTTGCGCAGCCCCCACCACCGCGGCAACAGCCGCGACCAGAACGACCGCCCCGCGTCCGCCGCGTCGCGGACGACGGCGGACGATTCAGGTGCGAACGCGGCCGGGGCGAACCGGACGAGCTGGGCGCGGGCCACGCGCGCGGCCTCTTCCTGCTCGGCCGCGCGCGTGGTGGCCGTGAGCAACTCCTTCCGCCACCCGGCGTCCCACCAGCCGCGCGGCCCGGCGCCGGTGCGCGCGATGACGCCGCCGCGCGACAGGAAGTCGGGTATCTCCCCTAGCTGCGGCCGGCGCGACGTCAACGACTGGGCCGCGTCGCGTGAGGCCGCTTCGAGTTCTCCCGCCAGCCCCTGTAGTCGGCGCACCGACGGGATGATTTGTTGAACCGCGACGAGCCGGCCGCGAAGTGAGGCGGAAACGGTGAGCCGCTCCCGGTCGGTATTCGCCCCGTTCAGAACCGCGGCATCGGCCGTCTTCACGGCCGCGAGGTCGAACTCCGGTAACTTCGAGGCGAGTTCGCGCTCTTCCAGTAAGGCGCGGTGCAGTTCGATCGCCCGCCCGGCCGCGGCGCGCGGATCGCCCGCGAACCACTCGGCCGGGAAGAACGGCAGCGGCACGAGCGAACGCGCGTCCGCGACGGCCGCGTCCCAGGCCGGCACCGAAGGCACATCAATTGCGACGCCCGCGTTCGCCAGCGCCGCAACGGCGTTCTCCGCGGCCGGGATCGCGCCCGCCAGCCGATTCAGGTGGAAGCGGGAGTCGTCCTTCGCCTCTTGCGAGAACGTGGTGAGCTTGCACCCGCGCCACGGGTGGCCGGTAGGAGTGTCGACGACCGACTTGCAGTCCGCGAGCCGCGACAGCACATCACCGCAGTGCCGAAGGAAATCCTCACCTTTGCTGAACACGTCCGGGATCGCGATCCGCGACCGGCCGGGCAGATAGTCGAGCTTCGCGACCTCGCCGTGAACGCGAAACGCAGACATGCCGAGCGGTTGACGCACCGCGTGCAGTTCCGCGACGAACAGGTTCAGCTTGTGGCGGGTCTCGGCGAGCTGCGCGAGTTGCGACGCCACGCCCGGCGCGCCGACCGGCTTCAGTTCGAGACACCGTCCGAGTTCGGCGACGACGGCGCGCTTGTTCGCCTTGTGGCTGTGCAGTTCGAGGCAGAAGTCGCCGAGGCCGCAGCGGTCGAGCCGCTTCTTCACCACTTCGAGGGCCGCGGTCTTTTCGCTGACGAACAGCACCGTCTTCCCGGCCGCGAGCGCCTCCGCGATCATGTTCGCGATGGTCTGGCTCTTGCCCGTGCCCGGCGGACCGTCCATCACGAGGTGCGCGCCGCGCTTCACCGCCTCGATGGCTTCGTACTGGCTGCTGTCGGCGTCCAGGATGTGTACCGCGCTAACGGGCGGCACGGCCTCGTCGAGCTTGTCCGCGGTGGGGAGGTCGCTTGGCGGCAGGAGTGACACCGCGTTGTCACCGGCGACCGCACGGCACAGCGGGTGCGCCTTCACGCGCTCGGCGTTGCGGCCGAGGTCCTCCCACATCGCGAGCTTCTGAAAGTTGAAGACGCCCAGTGCCGCGCCGGGAACGACCTCCCACCGCGGAACGTGCTTCACGCGCTCCGCGACCGCCGCGAGGTACTTCGAGAAGCCCTCGGCGTCCTCCGGGTCGAGCGGGCACTCGGCCGCGGTCGGCAGCTTGACGCGGAACTGCGTCTGTAGCAACTCCGCGAGGCAGTGGTTCGGCAGGATGTCGTCTTCCTCGGCCGCGAGTGTGAACGGCGACTCCACCGTTTCGCGGCCGAGCTTCACCGGCACGAGCAACAGCGGCGAGCGTACCTCTTCGGCCGAATCGGCGCTCTCGTACCACTTGAGGAATCCGAACGCCGCGAACAGCGTGGTGACGCCGTGGTCGGTTTGCGCCTCGTCGGACGTGTGCTTCAGCCGCAGCAGCCGGGCCACGAGCTGCCGATCGGACTGATCGGTGAGGATGTGCGTGGGCTTCAGCTTCGCCGACTTCAGGCAGAGTTCCAGCATCTCGCGGCGGACGGCGTCTTCGTCCAGTTCCGACTGGCCGCTCGACGGGTGAAAGTCGGCGGAGAGGGTTTCCGCGTCGAGCACCTCTTGCGGAAGGCCCAGGATGTCGCGCTGCCAGACGAACGTGAGTTCCTCGCCGTCGCGGACCAGCCGGTGCCAGAGGTCGGCGGCCGTGGGGCGCACGAGCGACACGCCGCCGATCCGCCCCGTGACGAACTTGATGAGCCGGTTCCGCTTGGTGGTGTCCAGCAGCGCCTTGCGCCACTCGGCGAGCCGCGCGTCGAGGTCGGTTGGCATCGGTGTCTCGTGAGGCGTTGATGGCCGCCGTGTCAGGGTATCCGCGGGCGCGCACCCGGAAACGAAAATCGTCTTGCGCTTCTGCCGCGCACTCCGGTTGAGGCGGTCCGATTACGCCAACGGGGCGCGTGTTCCCTGGGACCGCGGCCGTCCCGGCCGCCCGCGTCGGCCCTGCGGATCACGTCGGCGGAGTTCCCTGGCGCCCCCGGGGCGCATCGCGGCGGGCAAGATGCCCGCGGTCCCAGGGAAAGACCGCGCCGCGGCGCGTGAACGGCGACGCGCTTTCCCCGAGCGTAGATGAGGAAGATTCGTTGCCCGCCGCAGATCGTTTTCTCGGTTTCCCGTTCCCCATCGCGGCCGCGCGTTGGCTACTATGAGGGGAACCTCGCTTCGCCTCGACACTCCGCCGCTCTCCCCGCCATGCGATATTCGCTTGCCCTCTTCGCGTTCGCCATCTGCGTTAATGCGGTTCCGGCCGACGAACCGCCTCCCGGCCCCCCCAACAAGAAGACGGATTTCGCGCACGACGTGGTGCCGATCCTCAAGGCGAAGTGCGCGCGGTGTCACACCAATGGGAACTACAAGGGCGGGCTGTCGTTCGACACGCGCGAGGAGCTGGTGAAGGCGAAGGCCGCGGTGCCGGGCAAGTCCGCGATGAGCGAGATCATCAGGCGCGTCACGAGCAAGGACGCCGAGGAGCGGATGCCGCCCGGCAAGGCCGAACCGCTCACCGAAAAAGAGGTCGCGGCGCTCGCGAAGTGGATCGACGACGGCCTGCCGTGGGAGCCGGGGTTCACGTTCAAGCCCGCGACCTACGTCGCGCCGCTGAAGCCGCGAAAGGTCACACTGCCGGCCGCGCGGCCCGGACGCGAACACCCCATCGACCGCATCCTCGACGCCTACTTCAGTGCGAACAAGCTCCAGCCCCCGGAACCGCTCGACGACGCCGGCTTCGCACGCCGCGTCTACTTCGACCTCATCGGACTGCCGCCGACCGCGGGCGAATTGGAAGCGTTCGCCGCGGACAAAGACGCCGACAAACGCGCGAAACTCGTGCGGAAGCTGCTCGCGGAAGATCGCTCGTACACCGACCACTGGCTCGCGTTCTGGAACGACGCGCTCCGCAACGAGTACAAGGGCACCGGCTACATCGACGGCGGCCGCAAGCAGATCACCGCGTGGCTCTACCGGTCGCTTCTGGAGAACAAGCCCTACGACCGCTTCGCGCGCGAGCTGATCAGCCCCGCCGCGGACTCCGAAGGGTTCGCGAAGGGCATCGTGTGGCGCGGGGCCGTGAACGCGAGTCAGGTCGTCGAGCTCCAGTTCGCGCAGAACGTCGGGCAGGTGTTCTTCGGCGCGAACCTGAAGTGTGCGTCCTGCCACGACAGCTTCATCGACTCGTGGAAGCTCGACGACGCGTACGGACTGGCCGCGGTGATCGCGGACCGGCCGCTCCAGGAACACCGGTGCGACAAGCCGACCGGCCGGACCGCGGCGCCGAAGTTCCTCTTCCCCGAACTCGGCCGGATCGACGCGACCGCGCCGAAGGCGAAACGCCTGGAGCAACTCGCGGCGCTGGTCACGCACCCCGACAACGGCCGCTTCACGCGGACGATGGCGAACCGCATCTGGCACCGGCTGATGGGGCGCGGGATCGTTCACCCGGTCGACGTGATGGGCAACAAGCCGTGGAGCGAAGACCTCCTCGATTACCTCGCGGTGTACTTCGCGGAGAACGGCCACGACCTCAAGAAGCTGATGGAGCACATCGCGACGTCGCGGGCGTACCAGTCGAAGGCGGTGCCGCTCGCGAAGGAGGTCGGAGAGGGCTACGTCTTCCGCGGTCCCGAACTGAAGCGCCTCAGCGCCGAGCAGTTCATCGACGCGGTCTGGATGTTGACGGGTACCGCGCCCACGAAGCCGGTCGCGCCGGCGGCGATCCCACCCTTCCCCAATAGCGTCCCGAAGGAGCGGCAGTTCGTTCGCGTCACGCTGGTGGACTGCGACCCGCTGATGCGGTCGCTCGGCCGGCCGAACCGCGAGCAGGTCGTCACCACGCGCCCCGACCAACTGACCACGCTCCAGGCGCTCGACCTCGCCAACGGCCAGATCCTGACGACGACCCTCGAACGCGGCGCCGCGAACATCCTGAAGGCGAACCCGAAGGCGACCCCCGACGAACTCGCGGAGTGGGTGTTCGTGCGAGCACTGGCGCGCAAACCGACCGCGGGCGAGCGCGCCGCCGCGAAGTCGCTGCTCGGCGACAAAGTGACTCGCGAGAGCGTCGCGGACCTGCTGTGGGCCGTCGTGATGCTGCCGGAGTTCCAGTTGGTGCGGTAGGGACAACAACGATGGTCTGGGCCGCCGTCGAAAACGGTATGACCCTCGGAACTCAAGGCTCCGAGGGGGGCGTTATCGAACGGGACGAGGAGCACGCCGACGGCGCGCGGATCACGATCGAGCGAGGCGGCAGCACCGCACCCTACAGCATTACTTGTGGCATCTACGGTTGGATGTGTCACACGCGGTTCTTCGGAACGGCCCAAGAGGCAAATCAAGCATTCGAAGAGATGAAGTTCGGGCTGACGAACATCCTGGCATTGATTCCGTTACAGAGCGACCCGGAGGCCGATGCGAAGTGTGCTCGTGTGGTTAACACGGTTCAAGACTTCGTCGCTCGGTTCCCCTGACTAATAACGCGAGAGCGAACACGACCATGAATCCCCGCGAACTCTCCCGCCGCGAATACCTGCAAGCGATGACCGCGGCCGGGCTCGCCACACTCGCTTCCGGCGCGCCGCGCCTCCGCGCTTCGGAACCGGTTCAGCACCCGAAGCCCACCGCCGATACCGTCATCCTGTTGTGGATGGCCGGCGGGATGGGCGCGCCCGACACCTTCGACCCGAAGCGGTACACGAAATTCGAGGTCGGCGTACCGGTCGACAAGATCCTCTCCACGTTCCCGGCCATCGACACCGCGGTGGACAACATCAAGCTCACCGAGGGGCTCGAACACGTCGCGAAGGTGATCGACCGCGGTACCCTGATCCGCTCGCACGTCGTCGCAGACCTCGGCAACATCCTCCACTCGCGGCACCAGTACCACTGGCACACCGGCTACATCCCGCCGCAAACGGTCGCGTGTCCGCACATCGGCGCGTGGATGGCGCGCGTGCTCGGCCCGCGCAACCCGGCCATCCCCGCGTTCATCAACATCGGCCAGCGGCTCGAAGGGCACGGCGAGAGCGAAGAACTCAAGGCGTTCACGACGGGCGGCTTCTTCGGCACCGAGTTCGGGCCGTTCAACCTCCCCTTCCCCGACGACGCGGTCAACGCGGTCAGACCGCCAAAGGGGATGACGCCCGAGCGCTTCTCGGCGCGGCACGACAAGTTCAAGGAACTGCTGAAGGCCAGCCCGGTCGGCGAGATGGCCAGCGACCACCACCACGAGTCGATGCTCAAGTCGATCGACAACGCGCACCGCTTGCTCACGAGCAAGGAGCGCGACGCGTTCGACATCACGAAGGAGCCGAAGGCGAACTACGACAAGTACAACACCGGCCGCTTCGGGCTCGGGTGCCTGCTCGCGCGCCGACTCACCGAGGCCGGGGCGCGGTTCATCGAGGTGACGACCGAATACGTGCCGTTCCTGCACTGGGACACGCACGAGAACGGCCACACCACGTACGCCCGCATGAAGAAGGAGATCGACCGCCCCATCGCGCAACTGGTTCTCGACCTGGAGGAGCGCGGGTTGCTCGACCGCACGCTCGTCGTGCTCGCGAGCGAGTTCAGCCGCGACATGATGATCGAGGGCATCCCCGGCAGCAAGGCGGTCGACCAGTCGCGTGCGAAGACCGACAAGCTCGGCGAGATGAAGCACTACGGCCTGCACCGGCACTTCACCGGCTCGGGGTCGGTGCTGATGTTCGGCGGCGGTATCAAGAAGGGCTTCCTCTACGGCGAGACGGCCGCGGAGCGCCCGCTCGTCACGACGAAGAACCCCGTGAGCATCCGCGACCTGCACGCCACGATTTTTCACGCAATGGGCATCTCAGCCAAGACCGCGTTCGACGTGGAGAAGCGGCCGTTCTACGCGACCGAGGACGGCAAGGGCGTTCCGGTGATGGACCTCTTCGCTCGAAAGTAGCAGGCACACTCCGTGTGCCGTCGGTTTAAGAGTGGTATCGCAACGGCACACGGAGTGTGCCTACTACTTTGAAGAGGCCGCGATGCACGCCCTCCTGCCCGCGCTGCTCGTCGTCTCGCCGGCCGCGCCGCCGGGAGCGAAGGTCGATTTCAACCGCGACGTGCGGCCGATCCTCGCGGACCACTGTTTCCAGTGCCACGGCCCCGACGCGGGCAAGCGGAAGGCCGACCTGCGGCTCGACGTCGACCCGACGCCGGAGAAGCGCGACGCGGCGCTGGTCGTGCCGGGCAAGCCGGGCGAGAGTGAACTGTTTCGGCGCGTCGCGGCAGAGGACGCGCGCGACCGGATGCCGCCGCAGAAGTTCGGGCGGCAACTTTCGGAAAAGCAGATCGAAACGCTGAAAACCTGGATAAGCCAGGGCGGGAAGTGGGAAAAGCACTGGGCGCTGATCGCCCCGACGCGCCCCGAGCCGCCGAAAACGAAGCACGCGACCGCGAACCCGATCGACGCGTTCGTCTTCGCGCGTCTGGAGCGCGAGGGCCTCGCCCCGAGCGCGGTAGCGGACCGCGTCACGCTCATTCGGCGCATGTCGTTCGACCTGACCGGGCTCCCGCCCACGCCGGCCGAGGTCGACGCGTTCGTCAACGACAAGGCCCCGAACGCGGTGGAGAAGCTCGCCGACCGCCTGCTGGCGTCGCCCCGGTACGGCGAGCGGATGGCCTGGCGCTGGCTCGAAGCGGCCCGCTACGCCGACACCCACGGCTACCAGACCGACGGCGAGCGCGAAATGTGGCGCTGGCGCGATTGGGTGATCGAAGCGTACAACCGCAACTTGCCCTTTGACCGGTTCACGGTCGAGCAGATCGCCGGCGACATGCTCCCGAACCCGACGCTCGACCAGCGCATCGCGACCGGCTTCAACCGCAACCACCGCGGCAACTCCGAGGGCGGGATCGTGCCCGAAGAGTACGCGGTGGAGTACGTCGTCGATCGGGTCGAGACGACCGCGACCGTGTGGCTGGGCCTGACGCTCGGCTGTGCGCGGTGTCACGACCACAAGTTCGACCCGTTCTCGCAGAAGGAGTTCTACCAGCTCTTCGCGTACTTCAACAACGTGCCGGAAAAGGGCCGCGCCGTGAAGAACGGCAACTCGCCGCCGTACGTCAAGGCGCCGACGCGCGAGCAACAGAAGAAGCTCGCCGAACTCGACGCGAAGCTGAAGGGCGCGGAACAGAAGTGGCACGAGGCCGAGGGCAAGGTGACCGACGCGCTCGCGGCGTGGGAGAAGGGGCTGACGCGGTCGTTCGTCTCGGACTGGCTGCCGGACCGCGGGCTGCTCGACAGCCGCCCCCTCGACGCCGGCACGCTCCTGACGGTGACCGACGGGAAGCGAACGTTCGCCCCCGGCCACACCCGTCAGGTCCTCGTGTTCGACGGCAAGCTGTTCGCGGACGTCGGCAACGTCGGCGACTTCGGGTACGACGACCGCTTCTCGTTCGCGGTCTGGGTCAATCCGAAAAAGGCGTCCGGGGCGCTCCTCTCGCGCGGACCGGACGAACCGCAGGCGGAAGGTTACTCGGTCGAACTCGTCGACGGCAAGGTGCGCGTGTCGCTCACCAAGCGGTGGCTCGACGACGCGCTGCGGGTCGAGACGGGCGCGG
>JAFKJJ010000113.1:0-5390 GCA_017306025.1 Planctomycetota bacterium | reverse complement strand
CAGCACCTCGCCGTCACCTACGACGGCTCTCGACTCGCCGCCGGGGTGAGGGTGTTCGTGGACGGCGCCGAGCAGAAGACGAAGGTGCTGCTCGACGAGTTGAACCAGACGTTCCAGAACAGGGAGCCGTTACGGCTCGGCGCGGGCGGCGGAAAGGCGAACCGGTTCGCCGGTCAGATGGAACAGTTCCGCGTTTACGGCCGCGTGCTCGAACCGGCCGACGTCCGCGTCCTCGCGGTGCCGACGAGCCTGTTTCGGCTCCTCAGCCGGTCGAGTCTGAACCGTACCGCGCCCGAGTGCGAGAAGCTCCACACGTACTTCGTCGAAGTTGCCGCACCGGACGAGATCCGCAAACCGTTCGCCGAACTGCGGAAGCTCCGCGAGGAGCGCGCGAAGCTGTGGGATTCGGTGCCGACGGTGATGGTGATGGAGGAACTGCCGCAGCCGCGTGACGCGTTCGTCCTGATCCGCGGCGAGTACGACAAGAAGGGCGCCAAGGTGGCGCCCGCGGTACCCGCGACGCTCCCCGCGCTCCCGAAAGACGCCCCAAACAACCGGCTCGGCCTCGCGCGGTGGCTGGTCGATCCCGCGAACCCGCTCACCGCCCGCGTCGCGGTCAATCGGATGTGGCAACTGCACTTCGGCAAAGGGCTCGTCCGCACGAGCGAAGACTTCGGCACGCAGGGCGAGTTCCCGACGCACCCGGAACTGCTCGACTGGCTCGCGACCGAGTTCGTCCGTACGGGCTGGGACGTGAAGCGGATGCACAAGCTCATCGTGACGAGTGCGACCTACCGCCAGTCGTCGCGGGTGACGAAGGAACTGCTCGAACGTGACCCCGACAACAAGCTGCTCGCCCGCGGCCCGCGGCTGCGGCTGTCCGCGGAGATGATCCGCGACCAGGCGCTGTTCGCGGCCGGGCTGCTCGTCGAGAAACAGGGCGGGCCGTCGGTGAAGCCGTACCAGCCGGCCGGGCTGTGGAACGAATTGTCCGGCACCGGCGACTACGAACAGGGCAAGGGCGAGGCCCTCTACCGCCGCAGCCTCTACACGTACTGGAAACGGACCGTACCGCCGCCCACGCTGGGCATTTTCGACACGGCGCTGCGCGAAACGTGCTGGGTCCGCGAGACGCGCACGAACACCCCGCTCCACGCCCTGACGCTGCTGAATGACGTCACGTTCGTGGAGGCGGCCCGCGTGCTGGCCCAGCGCGTGATGAGGGAAGAGGCGACGCCGGAAAAGCGCCTCGCGCGGGCGTTCCGGTACCTTACGGCCCGCGCCCCGACCGACGCCGAAGTGAAGGTACTCGTCGGAACCTACGGGCGCCAGCTCGCGACCTACCGTAAGAGCCCAGAAGCCGCGGCGAAGCTGCTCCGCGTGGGCGAGTCGAAGCCCGACGCGAAGCTCGACGCGGCCGAACTGGCGGCACTCGCACAGGTGTGCGGTCTGATCATGAACCTCGACGAATCGGTCACGAAGGAGTGACTCGCGATGCCGCACCCGATCACGGACGCGCTCACACTTCAAACGCGCCGGTCGTTCCTCTCCGGCGCCGTCGGCACGGCCGCGCTCGCCTCGCTCCTCCGCACGGACCGCGTGTCGGCGGACGAGCCGAAGCCGGCCCCCGCCGCGAAGGCCAAGCGCATCATCTACCTGTTCCAATCGGGCGGGCCGTCGCACCTCGACCTGTTCGACCCCAAGCCGGAACTGGCGAAGCGGTTCGCCGAAAACCTCCCGGACTCGGTCCGCAAGGGCCAGCGCCTGACGGGGATGACCGCGACGCAGGAAACGTTCCCCGTCGCCCCGAGCAAGTACCGGTTCAAACAGCACGGCCGGAGCAGCGCGTGGCTCAGCGAACTGCTCCCGCACACCGCACGCGTCGCGGACGAACTGTGCTTCATCCGGTCGCTCAACACGGAGGCGATCAACCACGACCCGGCCATCACCTTCTGCCAAACGGGAGCACAGCTCGCGGGCCGGCCGAGTCTCGGCTCGTGGGTGAGCTACGGGCTCGGCAGCGCGAACAAGGACCTGCCCGCGTTCGTGGTGCTCATCTCGCAAGGGTCCGGCAACCCCACCGATCAGCCGCTTTATGACCGTCTGTGGGGCAGCGGGTTCCTCCCGTCGCGGTTCCAGGGGGTGAAGTTCCGCTCGCAGGGCGACCCGGTGCTGTTCCTCTCCAACCCCGACGGCGTTTCGGCCGAGGACCGCCGAGCGCTGCTCGACGATCTCGCGAAACTCAACCAGATGAAGCAGGAGCGGGCCGGCGACCCGGAGATCGCGACCCGGACGGCTCAATACGAAATGGCGTTCCGGATGCAGACGAGCGTGCCGGAACTCACCGACCTCGGCAAAGAACCGAAATCGACCTTCGACCTCTACGGGGAGGACGCGAAGAAGCCGGGCACGTTCGCGGCCAACTGTCTGCTCGCGCGGCGATTGGTCGAGCGCGACGTGCGGTTCGTGCAGCTCTACCACCGCGGCTGGGACCAGCACGTGAACCTGCCGAAGCAGATCGAGGCGCAGTGCGCCGACACCGACCGCGCCTCCGCGGCGCTCGTCACCGACCTGAAGGCGCGCGGGCTGTTGAAGGACACGCTCGTGGTCTGGGGCGGCGAGTTCGGGCGCACGGTGTACAGCCAGGGGCGGCTGACGAAGGAGAACTACGGCCGCGACCACCACCCGCGGTGCTTCACGGTGTGGCTCGCCGGCGGCGGGATCAAACCGGGCGTCACATTCGGCGAGACGGACGACTACGGGTACAACGTCGCGAAGGACGGCGTCCACGTCCATGACCTGAACGCAACGCTCCTGCACTGCCTGGGCATCGACCACGAGAAGCTGACGTACAAGTTCCAGGGCCGACACTTCCGGCTCACCGACGTCCACGGGCAGGTGGTGAAGGACGTGCTGGCGTAGGTTCCGTGATCTTCAGTGTGGTCCGGTCACTCCGTGACCGGATGGTTCACCTGCATTGGTGCAAAGCGAATGTTCGGGTCGGCGGTCCGCACGTGTCGCACCGGTCACGGAGTGACCGGACCACACCGAAGACCACTCACTTCACCTTCGCCGCCTCAAGCAGATACTTCTGGAACTCCTTCGCGCTCCACAGCGAGCGCCCCACGCCCCAGTTCTTGTCGTTCACGACCGGTTCGATGTCCGCGAAGATGAAATCCTCGCGCATCCGCCGGCTGCGTACCAGCATCTCGCCGAACGGGTCCATGATGTAGCTGTCGCCGTAGCCCACGCCCTCGTAGCTCAGACCGGATTCGGCACCGAGCACCACGTTGTTCCCGCGGACGAACCACACGTCGTTCTCCACCGCCCTGGCGACGTGATCGGCCCTCACGTGTTGGAAGTGCCCGATCAGCCCCTTCGCGCCGATGTAGTTGAAGTGCGGGGCGAAGACGATCCGCGTGCCCTTCAGGGCGAGAATCCGCGTCGGTTCGATGTACCCGCCGTCGGAGCAGATCACGACGCCGAACTTCACCCCGGAGCGCTCGAAGACCGGAAACTCACGGCCCTGCTTGTGGAACGGCATGTACGCGGAGCACTTGCTGTACGTGCCCAGGACGTGCCCCTTCTGCACCACGGCTGCGGTGTTGTAAAGGTCCTTTCCGCGCAGCTCGTTGAACCCGACGATGAACGTCGCCTCGAACTTCATCGTCTTGTCGAGGAGCTTCATCATCTGCGGCGAGTCGACCGCGAACGCGCCCTTACGGGCCGGCTCCTCCCTGTCCGGGTAACCGGTGAGGAAGCACTCGGGGAAGCACACGACTTCGACGCGGTCCCGGTCGGCGCGTTCGAGGCCGGCCACCACCTTCGCGAGGTTCGCGTCGAAGTCCCGGTTTTGGATTCGAGTTGCCAGTGTCCGATGCGCAACATGACGGGTCCCGGTCGAGGTCGCGTCAGGACGACCGGACGCGGGCCGCCCGGACGGCACTGAGGATTGTGCGGAGCGTATCGTACTCGACCGGCTTGACGAAGTGTTGCTCGAACCCGGCCTCCCGCGACATCGCCCGGTCCTCGTCGCGGCCGTACCCGCTGACGGCCACGAGCACCGCGCGCGTGTTGGCCCCGCGCAGGCGCCGGGCGACCTCGTACCCGTCCATCCCCGGCAGCCCGATGTCGAGGAGCACCAGGTCCGGGTCGAACTCGCCGACCGCGGCCAGCCCCGCGGGGCCGTCGTGGGCGGTCCGCACCTCGTGGCCCAACAGCCCGATCAGGTCCGCGAGCGTCTCCACGCCGTCCACGTTGTCGTCCACGACGACCACGCGCAGCGGGTCGGCCGTCCCCTCGAACGCGGGCAACTCGGCCGGGGCGTCCGCGCCGGCCGCGGGGTCGGACGCGATTGGGAGCCGCACCACGAACTCGCTGCCGCGCCCCGGCCCCTCGCTGTGCGCCTCCACGCTCCCGCCGTGCATCTCCACGAGCCGCCGCACGAGCGTCAGCCCCACCCCCAGCCCGCCCTGCGCCCGGTCGAGCGAACGGTTCGCCTGAATGAACAGCTCGAACACGCTCGACAGGGCCTCCGGCGCGATCCCGACGCCGGTGTCGCGGACGCGGACCTCCGCGAACGCGGCGCACGGAGCGCCCGGCCCGCCGCCCCCTTCGATCTCCCGCCCCGCGCTCACCGCGACCCAGATCCGGCCGCCCGGGTCGGTGTACTTGGCGGCGTTGTTCAAGAGGTTGGCGAACACCTGGATGAGCCGGGCCGGGTCGCCCGACACGAGCACCGGCCGCGCCGGGAGCGCCACTTCGAGGTGGTGCCGGTACTGGTCGATCATCGGGCGCACGGCCTCCACCGCCTGCGCCAGCACCGCGTCGAGTTCGACCGGTTCGACCGTCAGCCGGATCTTGCCGAGCGTCAGCCGGGACACGTCGAGCAGGTCGTCCACGAGCCGGACGAGGTGCGTCAACTGCCGGTCGATGACGCCCTGCGCCCAGCGCACGCGGGCGGGCTCGTGCCCCTTTTGGTGGAGCACCTCGTTGGCGTTGCGGATCGGGGCGAGCGGGTTGCGCAACTCGTGCGCGAGCATCGAGAGGAACTCGTTCTTCTGTCGATCGGCCTGCTGGAGCTCGTGATAGAGCCGCGCGTTTTCGAGCGCCACCGCGGCCCGCGAGGCGAGCGTCTCGGCGACGGCGACGTCCGCGGGCGGGAACGAGCCGCCCGGGGCGCGCCGCGCGAGCACCAGCACCGCGAACACCTCCCCGCGGACCCGCAAGGGGACCGCCAGCACCGTTTCGGGTCCGGTCGCCGGCGCGTCCGCGTCCGCGGCCCGCTCCGCGGCGCCGGCGAGCGCGCGGTCGAGGGCGGTGGCCGCGACCTCTTCCACGACCGCCCCGTCGGCCGTCGCCCGGCCGAGGAGCGCCCGGCCGGGGCGGGC
>JAFKJJ010000112.1 GCA_017306025.1 Planctomycetota bacterium | reverse complement strand
TCTTCACCGCCACCGCGACGGCCGCCTCGCCGCCGGGGCGCACGCTAACCGGGTCCGGCGCGAGCGCCAGCTCGCACGCCGAGTTGAACACGGTGAGCACGACCGGCGCCGACGCCGCGGCGTACTGGGTGCTCCGCTTCTTCTTCTCCGGGTCGTCGAGGGCGTACTTCCCGCTCCCGCGGAACACGAGGGCGTACCGCCCCGGCGGCGTGTTCGACGGGATCGCGAGGCGCACCGCGCCGTCCTTGTTCGGCGCCACGTTCACCGTCCCGGCGCTGAGCGGCCGGCCGTTCGACTGGACCGGGCCGGCGAGGAGGGTGACGCTCACCGCGTCCTTCATGTCCGCGCGCCGCGCGTCCACCTTCACCTTGACGGTCGCGGCGCCGCCGACCGGCGCGGCCAGTTCCTTCTGCGCGGGCGAAAGCGCGAACGGCCCGGGGTCGCGCACCGCGAGGCACAGCGAGCGGGCGAGCCGGCTGACGGCCGGGACGTTGTTGTTGCCCGTCGGGAACACCAGACAGCCCGAGCGGGCTTCGCGGGTCGCCTTCTTCCCCCCGACGGTCGCGGCGCCGGTCACGCGGAACGCCCCGGCCCGGTCCCGCGCGTCGGTCGCGGCCGTCAGGACGAGCGCCGCCTGCCGGACCTTCGGGCCGATCACCTGCGGCTCGCACGACACGCCCGGCGGCAGCCCTTCGGCCGCGAGCGTCACCTCGCCGTCGAACCCGTCCTGCCGCAGGCACACGACCTGAATCGCCTGGGAGCCGCCGCGGTGCAGGGTGAACCCGGCGCCGTTGTCGTGATTGCCGACCAGCACCAACCGAAAGTCCGGTCGCTCGCGGCGGATACTGACGCGGTACACGTCGCGCGGCTCGGTCCCGGTGACCGCGCCGCGGCTGCGCACCGCGAGGAGGTAGGTCCCGTCTTCCGGGGCGGTGAACCGGGCGAGCGGGTCGTCGGTGTGGGTGAAGAACCGGTCGGCGGTCTCCGGCACGTCGGGGTGGGCGTCGAACTCGCCGACCGGCTGCCCGTCTTTGGCGCGGAGGATTACGAAGTACAGGTCGATCGGTGCCCGCAGCCGGTCGGCGAACCCCTCGACGACGACCGTCTCGCCCTTCTTCGCCCCGAACGAGTAGTAGTCGCGGTCGTCGCGCTTCTCGAACCGGCCGCACACGTCGCACGGGACCGCGACCGGCTGCGCCGTCTCGGGGCCGTCGTTGTTTCCGTTGTCGAGCACCGCCGGGCCGTCGGAGAGCGCGAGGAACACCGGGTTGGAGCCGGCCAGTCGGTAGGCGAACCCGTCGGCGGTGCCGGCCCGCGGGAGCAACAGGTCCGGGAACGGCGCCGTTGCGGCCGGTGCGCTCACGGTGACGGTGAGCTTCTGGCGGCCGGGACACGCCGGGTCGGGCGCGCCGCCCGGCAGGTTCCGCCCGTACAGCGTGACCGGCGTCGCCCGGCCCGCGGGGACCGCCGGCGGAAACGCGGCGTCGACCCACGGCCCGGCGGAGAGCGTCAGCCGGTACGGGTACTCGGCCCCGCCGCCCTGATAAGCGAAGTCGCACACGCGAACGTGGTAGTCCCCGTCCGCGGGCAGCTCCGCACTCACGAGGGCGTCGCGGTCGCGGTAAAAGTGGTTGCCCGCCAACTCGCGGCCGTCGGCAGTAAAGAGCTGGAGGTGTGCGGTGAGCCGGCTGTCGACCGACGACGCGGCGCAGTGGGCGACCACCCGCTGCCCCTTCTTTCCGGCGAACGCGAAGTAATCCACGTCCGTTCGGTCGGCGATCACCCCGTCGGCGACCGTGCCGAGTTCGACCCGCTGCGCCTGCGGCACGTCGCTGTTGGGTTCCTTCTCGGCGACCTCCGGCAGCTCCCCGACCGCGAACGCCCGCGGGTTGCTGATCCCCCACTTCCCGACGACGCGCAGATCGTGAACCCCGACCGGCGCGTCGGCCGCGACGGTCACCTTGAACTTCGCCCGGGGCGCGGGGGCCTTCTTCTTCGGGTCGGCGGGCGGGTCGGGGACGCGCTCGGCCTTCAGCCCCGGCGCGCTGAAGTACAGGTCGGTCGCGCCGTCGAGGTCGGCCCCGTCCGCCGTCACCTCGACCGTCGTCCCCGCCCGCGCGCCCGGGGGGAACACGGCCTTGAGGAGCGGCGCGGGGTAGGTCGTCGGCTGCTGTGCGAAGGCCACATCACCGACCGCGACCGCGCCGAGAGCGGCCGCGAGGAACCAGAAGCGCGGGGAACCCATCGGCTAGCCTCCGTGGCGGAAACGTGTGCGAACCGGTGCGGCGGAGAAGCGGGGGAGGCAGTTTCTGACCACTTGGTCGCAAACTGGCCACCTGAGGCGCGGAACCGACCCGTTCTCCCGTATTTGGCGGGGGATTCTTGTTGTGATCCGGTCCGGCCGCGCCGGGGGCGCAGGTGGTGCAATCCGGGTGCCCTACGGAACGATAAGGAGTCGACCGCATCCACAAGAGGGGGCGTCGACCGACACCGGCGTTGCACGCTCCGCGAGCCCCACCGGGGAGGCGAGTGCAGCGCCGGGCGATCGACGTTCGCGACATCGTTCAGGGCGTCGGGTTCCGCCCGTTCGTCTGCGCCTCGCGGAAAAGATCGGCGCCGCAAGAGGCTCGGCGCCTACCATCTCGCGCGCCGCGACCGAGTCCGGCCGTCGGCGGGCAACTCGAGGCCACCTTCGCGTTGGTCCGCGGGCGTCGGGTGTTCCTCGACCACCTCGACGGGTACCGAGCGTTCGAGCGGGACCCGGATCTCTACGAACAGTTGGTCACGATTCGGACAGAGTGGGTCACGTGCGACCAACCCTCGACTCCGCCACGACGCGGTACGCGCGACCGCTCGCGCACCCCGCTGCGCACCGTGCAACGCCGCCACGCGCACCGGGCGGACGGCCCGGTGGAGAACGGTTTAACGGAACCTCGTGGCGGTCGCGTCGATCACGGAGCCCGCGATGTCGTGACCTACGAAGGCCGGGCTGCGATCGAGGTGAAACCAGAGGGGATTTACCCGTTCGCGATCGAGGGCGCTTGGGAAGCGAGCCGCCGAGGCTCGTTCGGGCTGTGGGCACCCGATCTCTGCGGCCGCGGTCGTGGCGTCCCCGGCCGAGGACGACCCGGGGACGGCACGGCCGCAAAGGTAGCCGGCCGTACGAAGTGCCCGCGTCTCGAAGGCGCGAAACTTGTTGCCGCAGTCAGGCCGACGCGGCGGGCGTCTCGGGGACCGGGAGCGGTTCGACCCGCACGACGACGTGGTAGTGGAACTTGAGCATGTACTCGATCAACTCGCCGGCCCGGTCCGGTACACCGATCACCACCTCGCGCTTCATCACCATACACTGGTCGGCGCGACGGATGTCGTATTTGGCCCCGTCGAGCAAGATCAACCGGAACGGCTCGAACGGGGTGTGGCGAACGTGGGACAGGATCTCGAGCGGGGACATGCGAGTTCCGGGTTGGGGAGAGAGGCCCATTAGGAAAGTCTAACCAGTCTTATCAATCACTCACAACTCATTTCTCCTGGTTGTCTCGGCCTCTTACGGCCGATCAAACGCGCCGATACGGGGCCGCACAACGTGGCATCGCTTCGCGGGTGGTTCCGCGCGGCCGAAACCGCGGCGGTCGCGGTGGCGACGCACGCTCCGCAACTCCTGATCGCTGTCGCAGCATCTGTGAGCCGGTGACCGGGACCTCCACCTATCCGCAACCGGCCGACATCCCGCTGCACGCCACGATCCCGCATCGGATGGCCGCGATTATATCCGGCTCCTCTTCTGTCACGGCGGCAGTCCGATCCGGAACCGGCCCGACCCCGGCGCGCCGGCGCACGCTTTGAAGTAATCGGTTTACGGGACGCACCGGTTTCCGTTACAATCGAGCCACTGCCGGGACGGACCTGCCCGAAACTCGCGACGGTCGCTCGTCGCGCCCTTCATCGAAATCATTCAGGTGGCGCGGATGCGTTGTTCGATCACGCTCGCGGTGTTGCTGGCGCTGGGCGCGTGCCGGGGGCGGGCCGCGGAGCCGGACGTCGCGGCCGTCGCGTTCTTCGAGAAGCAGGTGCGCCCTCTGCTGGTCGAACACTGCCACGGTTGCCACTCCGCGAAGGCCAACAAGACCCGCGGTGGCCTCGCGCTCGACAACCGCGAGGCCGTTCTGAAGGGCGGGGACACCGGCCCGGCGGTCGTGCCCGGGAAGCCCGAACAGAGCCTGCTCATCTCGGCCGTACACGCGACGAAGGCCGAGTTGCAAATGCCCCCGAAGGGGAAACTGCGGCCGCCGCAGATCGCCGTCCTGGAGAAGTGGGTGCGCGACGGGGCCGTCTACCCCGACGGCGCGAAGGCCGCCGCCGTCACGGCGCTCGACCCGTCCGCGCCCGAGGCCCGGCAGTTCTGGTCGTTCCGACCCCTGCGGCGCGTTCCGGCCCCGGCCGTTCAGAACGCGCAGTGGCCGCAGCGCCCGATCGACCCCTTCCTTCTGGCCGCGATGGAGCAGCGCAAGCTCGCCCCCTCCGCGCCGGCCGACCGCCGCGTCCTCATCCGCCGGGCGTACTTCGACCTGACCGGCCTGCCGCCCGCGCCCGAGGACGTGGACGCCTTCGTCCGCGACCCGCGGCCGGACGCTTACGCCCGCCTCGTCGATCGCCTGCTGGACTCTCCGCACTACGGCGAACGGTGGGCGCGCTACTGGCTCGATCTGGCCCGCTACTGCGACGTCCCGGAATCCTGGCTGAAGCCGCGGGGGCAGGGGTGGCCGTACCGCGACTGGGTGGTGAAGGCGCTCAACAGCGACCTGCCCTACGACCAGTTCGTGCAGCGACAACTGGCCGCGGACCTCGTGCCGGGCCTCGATCCGAAGGAGCGCGCCGCCCTCGGGTTCCTGGGCGGCAGCCCGGATTACTGGAAGGAACTGCAACTCGACGTGGAAGTAATCAAGTCCATCGTCGCGGACGAGTGGGAAGAGAAGATCGACGCGGTGAGCAGCACGTTCCTGGGCCTCACGACGGCGTGCGCCCGGTGCCACGACCACAAGTTCGACCCGATCACGCAGAAGGACTACTACGCGCTGGCGGGCGTGATCGCGGGCACCCGCCAGGTCGACCTCCCGCTGCTCCCCGACGCGGAAGCCGCGGCAATACGGAAGGCGGAGGAGGAGATCGGCGCGCTGGAGGAGCAGATCAAGGCGCTGAAGGCGAAGAAGCCCGCCCCGGCCGACGCGAAGGCCCGGCTGGAGGAACTGGCGGCCCGCGTCAAGCGCCTGGAGGAGACGCCCGGATACAAGGACGTGCCCGTGCGCGGCGTCACGGACGCGCACGTGTCGGTGGTGTCGCGCGGACCGAACAAGACGCGGCTCGAATACGAGGACGGCGTCGGCCACGACGTCGCCGTGCACACGCGCGGCAACCCGAACCGCCCCGGCCCGGTGGTGCCGCGGCGGTTCCTCACAGTGCTCTCGGGTGACGGGGCGAAGCCCTTCACGCGGGGGAGCGGGCGGCTCGAACTCGCGAAGGCCGTCGTGACCGACGGCGCCCCGCTCGCGGCCCGCGTGATCGTGAACCGCGTCTGGAAGCACCACTTCGGCCGCGGCCTGGTGGACACCCCGAGCGACTTCGGGCGACAGGGCGACCGGCCGTCGCACCCGGAACTGCTCGACGACCTGGCCGCGCGGTTCGTCGCCGGCGGGAAGGGGGAAGGGGCGTGGTCGCTGAAGTGGTTGCACCGCGAGATCATGCTCTCGGCCGCCTACCAGCAGGCCAGTTCGCACGACGCCGCGAAACAGACCGTCGACCCGGACAACCGCTGGCTCTGGCGCATGAACCGGCGCCGGCTCGAAGTGGAATCGTGGCGCGACGCGATGCTCGCGGTGAACGGCACGCTCCGCCCGGAACTCGGCGGCCCGCCCCAGGAACTGACGGACGCGAACAACCGCCGGCGCACGCTGTACGGGCTCGTCCGCCGGAGGGACCTGACCGACCTGCTCCGCCTGCACGACTTCCCCGACCCGCTCGGCCACAGCGCGGGCCGGATACCCACCACGACGCCGCTGCAACAGCTCTTCGCGCTCAACGGCCCCTTGCTTCGTCAGGAGGCGGCCGCGCTGGTGAAGCGGCTCGAAGCGGACGTACCCGCGGGCGGGGCCGATCGCGTCCGCCGGGCGTACGCGCTCCTGTTCAACCGAACGCCGACCGAACGGGAGATCAAACTCGCCCTGGCCTACCTCGGCGAGAAGCCGGACGCCAGTGCCTGGAGCCGATACGCTCACGTGCTGCTCGGCAGCAACGAGTTCCTGTTCATCGACTGACCGGCGCGGAACGCAGAGTGCGGAACGCGGGGTGAAGACCAGAACACGAAGGTGGAGTTTCCAATGCTTGCTCGTTCCGCGTTCCGCACTCCGGACCCCGCGCCGGAATTGTCGCGCCGCGAAATGCTTCACCGGCTCGGCGGCGGGGTGGGCGCGCTCGGCCTCGCGGCCCTGCTCGCGCCGACCGCGGGCGCGGCCCCGGGGGGTCCGCACTTCAAGCCGAAGGCCAAGCGCCTCATTCACCTGTTCATGAACGGCGGCGCGTTCGGCCCGGACTTCCTCGACCCGAAGCCGGCCATCAACAAGTTCGCCGGCCAGCGCCCGAAGGAAGTGGACCTCCGCACCGAGCGCCCGACGTCGGGCCTGCTCAACGTCCCCTTCAAGTTCCAGAAGCACGGGCAGAGCGGGCTGGAGATGAGCGAACTGCTCCCGCGCCTGTCCGCCCACGCGGACGACCTGTGCGTGCTACGCGCCGTCCACGGCGACAACCCGAATCACGGCCCGGCCCTGTTCATGATGAACAGCGGCGTCCTCACGCCGAACCGCCCCAGCCTCGGCGCGTGGCTCACCTACGGGCTCGGCACGGAGAACGCCGACCTGCCGGGCTTCGTGGTCCTGTGCCCCGGGCGGCCCGTGCGCTTCGCCGAGCTCTGGGCCAGCGCGTTCCTGCCGTCGGAGTTCCAGGGCACCTACATCAACCACTCGAACCTCGACCCGCGGAAGATGGTGCCGCACCTGCACAACCCGACCACGACCGCCGCGGACCAGCGCCGGCAGCTCGACCTGCTGGGCGAGTTGAACCGCGACCACGCGGCCGAGCGCGGCGGCGACCCGGCCCTGGAGGCTCGCATCCGGACGATGGAGACCGCCTTCCGGATGCAGACCGCGGCGTCCGACGCGTTCGACCTCGGCCGCGAGCCGGAGCGGGTTCGCGAGATGTATGGGCGGAGCCACTTCGGCAACGCGTGCCTCCTGGCCCGGCGGCTGGCCGAGCGCGGCGTCCGCGTCACGCAGATCTATTACGGCAACGGCCAGCCGTGGGACACGCACGGTAACCACAACGCGGCGACGCGCATCCTGGCGGCGGACATGGACCGCGCCGCGGGGGCACTGCTCACCGACCTGAAGGCCCGCGGACTGCTCGACGACACGCTCGTGATGTGGGGCGGCGAGTTCGGCCGCACCCCGACGACCGAGGGCGGCGACGGCCGCGACCACAACCACCACGGCTTCACGATGTGGCTGGCCGGCGGCGGCGCGAAGGGCGGCACGGCCCACGGCGCCACCGACGACTTCGGCTTCAAGGCCGTCCAGGACCGGGTTCACGTCCACGACCTGCACGCGACGGTCCTGCACCTGATGGGCTTCGACCACGAGAAGCTGACCTACCGGCACGCCGGCCGCGACTTCCGGCTGACCGACGTGTCTGGGCGGGTCGTGAAGGAGGTCGTCCGGAGCTGACGTCTCCGGTCATTCGCCGCTCACGAACAGACTGAAGAGGGACGCAACTGCAAGGGCCGAGTACACGACGCCGCAGAGCGCCAGGGCCGCGCGGCGCCAGAGCGGCGGACGGATCTCGCGGGGCAGGAAGCGCGTGTTGATCCTGATGATCTGAAACGACGCCACGGCCAGGACGGGGCAGGCGACCGCCCCGAGCACCTTGAAGAAGCTCAGCGCGGACCCGCCGAGGGTCAGCGAGACGACGCCCCACGAGGTGAAGAGCAACAGCAGCCCCGCGTAGAGCCGGCTCGCGGGCCACCGCCGCAGGCGCGGCCAGCCCGCCCAGCCGGCGTCCGCCACCACCCGCGTCAGGCAGTCCATGTTCGCCAACTGCGTCTTGAACAGGATCCAGAACCCGTTCAGCAGGCACAGCGCCCAGAACCCGACCCACAGTTTTTCGGCCATGTGCCGCGCCTGGAACGCACCCACCGAGTAGCCGGAGATTTCCGCGTTCGCGGGGACGGTGCCCAGCGCCAGGTTGACGGTCAGGAACATTCCCACCACACACCCGACCGCCCACAGTACCGCCTGGTCGAACAGGCAGTACTTCCACCACACCGCCCACCGACGCAGGTTCTCCGGGGTCGGCGGGAAGACCCGGCCGACGGGAGCCAGCACCGTCTCGCCGCCCGCGAGCACGCCGCCGATCGCGCCCACGTGGCTGCCCATTCCGAACCCCTTGTCGCGCACCCAGTTCGACACCGCCATGTTGCCCAGCCCGCCCGACCCGGCGGTCGCCGCGAACACGCCGAGCAGCAAAATATCCATGTTCGCCGGTGCGGCCCGCGGAACCAGAAACCCGGTAGCCGTGCGCCCCCAGACGTCCAGGGGGACGAACAGGACATTGGCGACGAGCAGGAATGTGAAGATGGTGACGATCATCGCCCAGGCGATCCGTTCCAGTGTCCGCTCGACGGACCGGCCGGACAGCAGGAGGACGACGCACGCCGCCAGCACCGCGTACGAAATCCACATTAGCGACCCGGCGTCGCCGGCGGTCGGCTCGCGGTCGGCCGCCGCTGCGAATAGCACGTTCGCGCAGCCGAGGGCCAGCGCGGGGGTCGCCAGTTGCGCCACACCGGCCAGGATGTAAATCCAGCCCCAGAACCGTGACCCCGGGTTCAGCCGCATGATGCCCGTCAGGACCGGCTCGCCCGAGTAGAGCGTGTACCGGATCGCCTCCAGGTTGAAGACCATCTGGAGGAGGATCGCGACCGTCGCGACCCACAGGATGGCCGTCCCGTACTTCACGGCCATCAGCGGGCCGACGACCCACTCGCCCGCGCCGATCGAGCCGGCCAGGAGGATCGCACCGGGGCCGATCGTTCGCAGGACGTTCCGGCCCGTCAGCGGCAGCGGTTCGGGCAGGTCGCCCGTCTCCCAGACGGGAAGGTTCCCGTGGTCGCGGGGTCCCGTCGGCGGGCCTTCGGGTGGCACCGGTTGCTCGGGCGCTGGCATGGCGGACTCCGGAGGACCGCGGGACCGTCAGAACCGTACGCGGTCCGTCACGCTGTGGCGTGCATCAGGCCCCGCATGTAGCCGTAGGCGAACAGCCGGCCCAGCATGGTGTAGCCCGGTTCGCCGTCGTCCTCTCCGACCATCTGCGGGACGTGGTCCGGGCGCATCGGGCCGTCGAAGCCGACCTCGCGATAGGCCCGCACCGCGGCGGCCATGTCCGTGGGGCCGTTGTCGTGGAAGGTCTCGGCGAACGATTCCCGCGTGCCGCGGGCGTCGCGGAAGTGAACGTATTTGATGTGCGGCCCCAGGCGGCGGATCGTCACCGGGATATCGACGCCCATCGCCGCGAATGTCCCCTGACAGAAGCAGATGGCGTTGGCCGGGCTCGGGGCCAGCCGGATCAACCGCTCGAACCCCTCGACCGTGTGCATGATGCGCGGCTTGCCGAGGAGTTCGGGCAACGGCGGGTCGTCCGGGTGCATGGCCAGGGTGACGCCGCACTCCTCCGCGACGGGCAACAGACCGTTCAGTAGCCGTTCGAGCTGGTCCCACAACTTGGCCGGGGTGAGTTCCCGGGCCAGTTGGTCGAGTCGGCTGTCGGCCGGCCGGTACCCCAACCGCACGGCGGCGTCCACTTCGCGGAGGTCGAAGGCCGTGACCTTGGCGCCGCCACGTTCCGGGACGTCCAGCCGGGTCCGCACCCAGTCCGTGCCGGCCATGAAGTTGTAGCACAGCAGGCGAATGTCCAGTTCGGCCATCTGACGGATGAGGGCCTTCAGCAGCCCCAGTTCCCGTCCGTCGTCGCAGCCCAGTTTGATGTTCTCGATGGGTAAGTACCCTTCGACGACGGAAAGGCTCATTCCGAAGGTCGCGATCCGCCGCTTCGCCTCCCGGAGCACCGCGACGTCCTCGCCCGGGTAACGGTGAACGACGTCCGTGACCCCGCACTGGGCGGCCAGTTGCAGGTTCTCGTCCGACATGGGCGTGAGGACGGTCGCCAGTCGCATTGCCGCAACCTCGTCGATGTTCTCGGAGCGGATGCCCGGTACGCCGGGCCATCAGTCGCGGTCGGCCGCTTCGCACCAACCCGTCCCGTCGACCCGCGGGCCGCGTCGCGATGACGTACATCATAGTGAAGACGGGGTCGGGACCGTGCGCGATCAGCGCGTTTGGCCGCACCGTCGGTTCGTTCTGCGGGAAGCCGCCGCAATCCGCAAGGGGACCGTCCGCTCCGGCCCGCCGGGTCAGTACCACTTTTCCTTGTCCGTGACGTTGCGCAGCGGCTCGCCGCGGACGAAACGGCCGACGTTGTCGAGGAGCACTTCCAGGTGGCGGCCGGCGATGCGGGGCGAGTAGCCGGCCACGTGGGGGGTGAGGATGACCCGCCCCGGCATCCGCCACAGGGCGTGGTCGGCCGGCAGGGGTTCGGTCTCGAACACGTCCAGCGCCGCGCCCGCGATCTTGCCCGCCTCCAGCGCGGCGACGAGGTCGTCCAGCACCACGAGCGCCCCGCGGCCGATGTTGATGAGGTACGCGTCGCGCTTCATTTGCCGGAACTGCTCCCGGCGGAACATCGCCGCCGACCGCGGCGTGTGCGGCGCCGCGATCACGACGTAGTCGCTCTGTCCCAGCAGTTGCGGCAGTTCCTCCGCGGGCCAGAGCGCCGCCACCTCCGGGGGCCGGTCCATCGGCTGCGGGTCCACGGCGACGACGCGCATCCCGAACGCGGCGGCGCGCCGGGCGACCTCGCGGCCGATCGCGCCGAGGCCGACGACGCCCAGAGTCGTGTCGGCCAGGTGGCGGTGTGCGCGGTCGATGTCGTTGACCGTGCCCGGCCCCGACGCGAAGCCGACCCGCGCCGCCTCTCCGCCGACCGGGACCCACCGCCCGGCCGCCGCCTGTAGGACGTAGACGTGCAAGTTGCGAGCGAAGCAGATGACGTAACCCATCACCTGGTCGGCGATGACGTCGGAGAACAGGCCGCGCATGTTGGTCAGCACGCAGGGGTGGGAGACGAGTTCGGGGAACAGGTAGTGTTCGAGGCTGGCCGTCGGCGCCTGCACCCAGCGCAGCCGGGGGGCGGCCGCGAGCAATTTCGGAGTGATCTTGCCGAAGAACGCGTCGGCCTCGGGCATGTGGCCGAGGGCGTGCTCTTCGGCATCGGCGTTCACCACCGCCATGGAGCCGGCGGCGGCCGTGATTCGGTCGAGGCGTTCGGGTTCGACGGGCGGGTAGATGACGAGTTTCATCGGTTGGTCCGTGGTGGGACCGCGTCCCTTGGCGACGTGGGACGAGCGGCCGTACCGGCTCAAGTATTCCGGCGCGCCCCTCTCGGGTACCCGCCGGCAGTTTCCCGAAGTCGGGCGCACCGCCACCGCCCGACGGCTCAACGGTAAAGAAACGCGATGAGTGGAAAGGGACGGTTCTGCGTAAACTCTTCGGCACGTCCGCTGCATGTTGAGCCTCGCCCTTAAATTCGGGAGACCCGACATGAGCCATACCAAGATCCGCTACGCGGTCGTCGGCACCGGCTGGTTCGCCCAGGAGGCGATCCTACCGGCGTTCCAGAACGCGACCGACAACTCGCAGTTGGCCGCGATCGTTTCCGGCGATCCGGTGAAGCAAAAGGAGGTCGGCGAGCGGTACGGCGTGCCGGCCTACGGCTACGAGCAGTACGGCGACCTGCTCGAAAGCGGTACCATCGACGCGGTGTACATCGCGCTGCCCAACTCGATGCACAAGGAGTACACGCTCCGCGCCGCGAAGGAACACATCCACGTTCTGACCGAAAAGCCGATGGCCGCAACCGCGGCCGAGTGCCGCGAGATGATCGCCGCCTGCGACGAGGCCGGCGTGAAGCTCATGGTCGCTTATCGGTTGCACTTCGAGTCGGCCAACCTCACCGCCATCGAGCACATCAAGAACGGCAAGATCGGCGAGCCGCGGCTGTTCAACTCGGTGTTCACCCAACAGGTGCAGGAAGGGAACACGAGACTGGACAAGGACCTCGCGGGCAGCCCGCTGATGGACATCGGCATCTACTGCATCAACGCCGCGCGGTACTTGTTCCGGGACGATCCGATCGAGGTGTCCGGGTTCGCCGCGAGCAACCACGACACGCGGTTCCGCGAGGTCCCGGAAATGGTGACCGCGGTGATGCGGTTCCCGAAGGAGCGGATCGCCACGTTTACTTGCGGGTTCGGCGAGACCAGCGTTTCGGAATACCGCGTGGTCGGTACGACCGGCGATTTGAAGATGGAGACCGGCTACACGTTCCGCGGTGAGATCACGATGTCGCTGACCGACAAGGACGGGAAGACGAAGCAGACGAAGTTCCCGGAGCGGGACCAGATCGGGCCGGAGATCGCGTACTTCTCGGACTGCGTCCTGAAGAACCGCGTGCCGGAGCCGAGCGGGCTGGAGGGGCTCGCGGACCTGACGATCATCGAAGCGATCGAAAAGGCGTGCGAGACGGGCCGGGCGATCAAGTTGCCGCCGTTCGAACTGAAGCCGCGGCCGTCGCTGGCGCAGGAGTACAAGATGCCGACGGTGTCGCCGCCGGAACTGGTCAACGCGGCCTCGCCCGGCGGGTAATGCGGAGCCTCAACTTGGAGTCGCAAGTCGTAAGGTCGCAAGTCGTAAAGTCGAAGACCTCGATGATGTAGGTCTTCGACTT
>JAFKJJ010000623.1 GCA_017306025.1 Planctomycetota bacterium | reverse complement strand
GTGTACGGTGTGGGTTCGGAACCGCACGTGTTCGCGCTGTCCGCCTACGCGCTCGCGGCGCGGAAGCCGTTCGTCCCGCCCGAGGGCGGCCGGGCGACCGCGGTCGCCGTGCTCCCGTCCGGCGAGCTGATCGCCTCGACCGGTGCGGCGCTGGTCCGGTGGACCCCCGACGGCACACTCGTCCGGTCCGCGCCGGCGCCCGGAGCGGGTCGCGTCGCGGTCGGCCCCGGTTCGCTCCTGCTGGTCGGTGCCGGCCCGCGGCTGGAGGTGTACGACCGAACCACGTTGCAACCGACCGACGCCTTCACCGATCCGTCTCTCCGCATCAGCGCGCACGACGAGGACGTGCGGACGATCGCGGTCCACCCGTCCGGCGCGTACGCGGCCACCGCAGGGCGCGACGCGGAGCGGACGGTGAAGGTGTGGGAGCTGGCCTCCGGGCGGCTGATCGCCAACGTCGCCGTCGTCGGTACCGGGCCGATCGGGGTGGCGTGGTCGGGTGACGGGGGGCACCTGCTGGCGACGGCCAGCCGGCACGTCGTGCGGTGGCGGTTCGCGCCGGCACCGGCGGAGCAGTTCGCCTGTGCGTCCGGCCCCGCGCTGGCGGCGGCCGTGTTCGCCCCCGACGGCCGGGTCGCGGCGGTCGGGGAAGCGCTGGGCGGTTGGCGCGAGGCGCTCGTCGCGCGCGGTGCCGCACCGGAAACGGTGGTGCTGGTCCACGACCCGCGCGGAGTCGAGCACCCCGGCCTCACGATCGCCCCCGACGGCACGATCTTCATCGCGACCGGGTCGGGCGGGGCCGTCTGGAAGCCGGGAACGCCCCCGCGCCCGGCCGACCTCGCGAACGCCTCGGTCGGGTCCCCGCGCCTCGGTCCGGACGGGCGCACGCTGTGGGCGGTCGTCGATTCCCGAACGGTGCGCACGTTCGACCCGGTCGCGCGCGCCCCGCGCGACGTTTGGGACAACAGCATCTCGGGAAGGCTGTACGGCGTCAGCACGATCGACGCGCTGGCGGCCGGTCGGACCGGCGCGGTCGCCGGCTGTCGCGAGGGGGCGGTGTACCTGCTCGACGCCCGGTGCAAGGCGGTCGGGTTCCACACGTTGGGGGACCCGGTGCTGGCGGTCGCGGTCGCGCCGGACGAGTCGCTCGTCGCGGCCGGGACGCAGGGCGGCAAGTTGCGGCTGATCCGTCCCGCGGACAAGACCGAACTCCCCGCGGTGTCGGCGCACCCCGGCGGGCTGTCAGCCGTCGCGATCAGCCGCGATGGTGCTCTGGTGGCCACCGGGGGGCGGGACCAGAGCGTGCGGCTGTGGGCGCGCACCGGCGACCAGCTCGAACCGCTCCTGACGGTGCCCGCACTGCCGGGGGCTGTACGGCGGTTGCACTTCAGTCCGACCGACGGCCGTTTGTTGGTGCTGCTCGCCCACGAGCACGCCGCACGGGTATGGGACCTGGACCGCGTGAACGCGCAACTCGCGGAGCTAACGATCGGCTGGTGACGGCCGTTTCGCTCGAACCTTTCGGCCTCGGCGGACGTCTATTCTCGCGCCACGGCCTTCGGGCTAAGATGGCGGTTCGGATCTGTCGGTCGGCCGGACGGTCGCCGCGGAGCAGTGGACAGTGCGCAGCAGGCAGTGAGCAGATAAGAGCCGGACCGGTTTTGACTGCCCACCACGCACTGCCCACTGTCCACTGCTCCGGGGAGGAAAGTCCGGGCTTCACAGGGCGCGGTGGTGGATAACGTCCACCCCCGGTAACGGTCGCGGGCTTCCCGGCTCGCACCGCCAACGGGCGGGAAAGTGCAACAGAAAGTGTACCGCCGGGGTGGTGTTTCGTGTTCGGTGGTTTGTATTTTGGAAGGGCGAGGGCGCTCGCGTTTCTCGTTACCAAAATACTAAACACCGAACACGAAACACCGCCCCGGTAAGGGTGAAAAGGTGCGGGGCGCGAGCCCTTAATGTAAGAGCGCACCAGCGGCGGGGTGACCCGTCGGCTCGGCAAACCCCACCGGAAGCAAGGTCAAGCAGAGGACAGGGCC
>JAFKJJ010000647.1 GCA_017306025.1 Planctomycetota bacterium | reverse complement strand
ATTCCGGGCTACTGGCACTGGGACGAGGAGACGAACAAGTTCATCTGGATCAGCGGGTTCTGGCGCCAACCGCCGCCCGGGCGCGTGTGGGTACCCGGCTCGTGGCGCCAGGTACAGGGCGGCTGGCAGTGGGCGAGCGGGTTCTGGCAGGAAGTGCGCCCGGACCCGGCCCAGCCGAACGGCCCGGTGCAGCCGGAGATCGAGTACCTGCCGCAACAGCCGCCCGCGAGCATCGAGGTCGGGCCGACCGTGCCCGCGCCCGGTGAGGCGTACTTCTATGCCCCGGGGTCGTGGGTGTGGCGCGGGCGGTACGTGTGGCGGCCGGGCGTGTGGGTCGAGTACCGCACGAACTGGCTGTGGGTCCCCGCGCACTACCGCTGGACGCCCGCCGGCTACGTGTTCGTCGACGGCTACTGGGACTACCCGCTGGCGACCCGCGGCGTACTGTTCGCGCCGGTGGCGTTCGTGCGCCCGGTGCGGCCCGCGTTCGTCTACACGCCGGTGTACGTGGTGAGCGAGCCGTGCATGGTCGGGGCACTGTTCGTGCGCCGCGGGCACGCCCACTACTACTTCGGCGACTACTTCGACGCCCGGTACGCCACGGTCGGCTACTCCGCGTGGTGCGGCACCTACACCCGCGCCGGGTTCTCGATCGGGTTCGGGGCGGGGCGCACCTGGGGCTACGACCCGCTGTGGAGCTACTACTCGGTGACCTATCGCTCCACGCCGACGTGGCACCGCGGCGTCGGCGACCTGTACCACGGTCGGTACCGCGGCGACCTGGTCCGCCCGCCGACCACGCTCGTGCAACAAAACACGACCATCAACAACATCACAAAGGTGAACGTCACGAACGTGACGAACAACATCACGGTGGTCAACGGGGCGCCCACGGTGAACAACAGGGACGTGTCGAACGTGGCAATGGTCGCGCCGCTGAAGGTGGCCCCGGACCTTCAGCGCACCAAGTTCGAGGCCGTGGGCGCGGACGCGCGGCGGAACGAGGCGATCGCGGCCCGGCAGTTGCGCGACGTCGCGACCCAGCGCACCAAGCTGGAAGCGGCCGCGGTCGCTCAGCCGCGTCCGACACCCGCTCCGCCCGCGCCGGGTCAGCCCGCGGCCGCCGCTCAGCCGAGAAGCATCAAACTGGACGTGCCGAAGGCCGCGGTCGCCCGCGCTCAGGTAAGTGACGAGAAGAAGGCACCGCCGCCGAGCCCGACCCGTGCCGCGGCCACCCCCGGCACGAAGATCGACCACCCGCGAATCGAGCCGAAGTCGCCCGGTCAGCCGACCGGCCCGTCGGTAAACCCGCAACCGAAGGTCGAGCCGAAGTTGCCGGGCGTCAACCCGCAACCCGGTCCGACACCGAAGGTCAACTCGCAGCCGGCCCCGGTCGTCGCGCCGAAGGTCGAGCCGAAAATGAACCCTCAGCCGGCCGTGCCGAAAGTCGAGCCGAAGGTGAATCCGCTGCCGCACGCGCAACCGACAAACCCGCTCCCCAAAATCGAGCCGCCGAAGGTCGAACCGAGGCCGCCCGTGGCGGCTCCGAAGGTGGATCTGCCGCGAATCGAGCCGCCGAAGGTCCCCCCCCAACCGCCGGCCCCGGTCGTGCCGAAAATCAATCCGCAGCCGGCGCCGGTCGTTCCGGCTCCGAAGATCGAGCCGAAGGTGAACCCGCTACCGACACCGGTCACCCCGGTCCCGAAGATCGAGCCGAAACCGCCGGTGGGCTTCCCCCCGGTAAACCCGGCGCCGAAAGTGAACCCGCTGCCGGCCCCCGCGGGCACCCCGCCGAAGGTGGACCCACCCAGAGCCCACCCGGCTCCGAAAATCGAACCGAAGCACGCGCCGCCGAAGGGTGAACAACCGAAGGCGCCGCTCGCAGCCCCGGCGCCGAACCCGCCGGCCCAACCGCGGCCCGCCGTCAGCGCTCCCGCGCCGCGGCCGCCGAAGTCCGTCCAGCCGGCGAAGCCCGCGCCGACCCAACCGGCGCACCCGGCCCCGCTCGGCAAACCGCCGGCCAAGCGGTAGGTCGGCCGGGTTGCCCGCGAACG
>JAFKJJ010000646.1 GCA_017306025.1 Planctomycetota bacterium | reverse complement strand
GGTGCTCGATCCGAGCTTCGACCTCAGCCCGGCGTGGTGGGCGGCACTGGCGTGCCTGTCGGTCGCCCTCCTCTCCGCGCTCGCGGTGCGCCTGTACGGCGCACCCGCACAGGCCCGTTCCCGTCACTGGACGCTGTGGCTCTTTCGGGCCGGCGCGCTGGCCGTGTTCGCGGCCGTCGTGCTGAACCCGGTTCACGTGGCGGTCACGCCCGCGCCGGCGCACCGGCCCGAGGTCCACGTCCTGCTCGACGCCTCGCAGAGCATGAAGCTCGGCGGCCCCGGGTCCCGCTGGCAGGAGGCCACCGCGCTCCTGCGCGACGCGATCCAGAAGCAGGACGGCCACGCCGACGTGCGCGTCCACCGGTTCGGCGAGCGGCTCGTCGCGGTCGACCCGGCCGCGCTTCGGCCGGGCGGGGAACTGGCCCCCCCGAACGACGCGGACTCTCAACTCGGTGCCGCGTTCCGGCAACTGACCGGCCGGCTCGGGCGCGAGGCGCCGGCCGCGGTGGTCGTGGTGTCCGACGGCCGGGTGCGCGACCCGGACAAGCTGGACGAGATGACGGCCCCGTGGCGAAAGTCGCGCGTTCCGGTCCACGTCGTGCCCGTCGGCCGCACCGCGGAGGGGGGTGACGTCGCGATCGTCGCCGCGGTCGCCCCCGCCAGGGTCCGCAAGCAGGCGCAGGTGACGGTGGACGTGTTCCTGCGGTCGTTCGGCTTCGCCGGCCGGCGCGCGGAACTCCAGCTCCAGGCCCTCGCCGAAAACGGCACCGTCCGCCGCACCCTGACGACCCTCCCGGTCACGCTCCGCGACGGCGTGCAGCCCCTGACGGTGGCGTTCCGAATGGAGCCGGACCTGAAGAAGCTGCGGCTCCACGTACCCGCGCCGCCCGGCGACCTGGCACCGTCGAACAACGACTTCCCGCTCGAAATCGAACTCGACCGCACGAAGATCCGGGTGTTGTTGCTCGACGGCTCCGACGCCCCGGCGTTCGCCCGGCCGAACCAGCCCCGCCCCGTCGGCGATTTCGAGGACGACTCGGACGCCCCCTACGCCCCGTTCCGCGACGCCCTGCTCGCCGACCCGGACGTGCAATGCACCGTGTACCACGTGTCGGCCAACGGCGAGCCGCGGCGCGTGCTGACGCGGGAAACGGCCCACCTCGGGGCCGCCTTCCCCAAGACCGCCGCCGAACTCCTGGCCTACGACGCCCTCGTCCTGTCGAACGTGCCCCGCACGGCACTTTCCGACGACGTTCTCGGCTGGGTGGAGGAGTGGATCGGCAAGCGCGGCGGCGGGCTGTTGATGGCGGGCGGGCCGCGGGCGTTCGGCGCCGGCGGGTGGACCGGAACGGCCGCCGAGCGGATGCTGCCGGTCGAGTTCCTCAACGCACCCGACTGGGACCCGGCCCCCGCGACCCCGGAACCGACCGGCGCCGACCTGCACCCGGTCTGGCGGCTGTTCGAGGACGAGCGGACCACCCGCTCGGCACTCCGCGCGCTGCCGGAGTCGGTGGGCCGCAACAACTGGCTGCGGGTGAAGCCGCAGTCGGGCACGCTCCTGGGCACCCAAAAGGGCGCCGGCGCGCCGCTCCTGGCGGTCGGCGCTTACGGCCGCGGGCGGACGCTGGCGCTGGCCACGCCGCTGTCGGCCGCGTGGGCGCCGCAGTTCACGCGGACGTGGGGCGAGGCCGGTGACAACCGCCACTTCGCCCGGTTCGCCCGGAACCTTATCTACTGGCTGACGGAGGACTCCGCGATCGGCCGCCGGCGGCTGGTGGCGAACACGGACAAGCGGTACTACCGCCCCGGCGAGACGGTCTCGCTGTCGGCCGCGACGTTCGACGAGTCGGCCACCCGCACCGGCCGCTACCGCGTGGTCGCGCTGCTCGAACCGAAGCACCTCGACGAGAAGCTGCCGGACTGCCCGGTGAAGTGGCCGGCGGGCCGCCCGCGGCCGCCGGGCGGCGAGGGCGGCCCGCTCGTCGGCTGGGGCGACGAGATCGAGCTGCACCTGGACCCGGCGACGAAGGACCACTCACTGGCCCTGCCGCTCG
>JAFKJJ010000645.1 GCA_017306025.1 Planctomycetota bacterium | reverse complement strand
GCACAGCCCCGCTCGCAAGCGCGTCGCGGGCGCGGTGCCCCTGAAGATCGCGGCGTGACGTTTGCGGTGCTTGCTCACACAGTCCCGGCTAGGTACGCTTCAAAGGCGTGCGGGCCGGGACTGTCCTTTTTAGGCGAGCAATGGGGAAGCGCGCGAAGCGAGAAGCACGAAATGCCGAACGTCGCGCGAAGACTGCTGCTGACGAGGCTGCACGCGCCGCACGCGCTGCACAACTTCGCGCACAGTTTCTCGCTGAGCTTGCCGCACAGCGGTGCCCGCGGTGCGAGGGCGCCTCGGTGTCTCGAATCCTCTACGGGCTCCCGCGCTTTTCCGCTGAACTCGACGCCGATCTGGACGCTGGACGGGTTGTGCTCGGCGGATGTGACGTCGGCAACGGTGATCCACTTTGGGTCTGTCGAGACTGCAAGAGTTGGTGGGGCGAAGTGGCCGGTCTCCTTTGATCGAGCGTCTACCTTCACTTCCGCGCCTCTAGCCTGTAGTAGAATGCGCCAGACAGATGGAGGAGCCGGCCATGATCGAACTGACCAAAGAACAGGCTCTGGCGCTGGAGAGGCAGCAAGCTCCGTTGCAACTCGTCGATCCGCGCACGCGCGAGGTGTACGTGCTTGTCCGCAAGGACGTTTATGACCTCGCCTGCATCGTCGTCGACGGCGGTAAGGGGAAGGTGTGGGACGACGAGGCCGATAACGACCTCATTCGGAAAGACGCATGAACCGTGGCGACGTCGTCGAGGTCAACTGGCCGTTCAGCGATCTGTCGGGGACGAAGCTCCGACCCGCCGTAGTGGTCCGCTCCGACTTCCTCTCGGGACTGACCGACGACACGATTCTCGTGAAGATCACCGGCACGGCTTATGGTGTTCCTGCCACCGAGGTGCTCCTCGATCCCGCCGTCGAAACCGCCTCCGGCTTGAGCAAGGTTTGCTACGCCTGCTGTTACGCGATCCTGACGCGAGATGAAGCGGTCGTCGGTCGGGTGGTCCGGTCGCGATGCAAGAGATCGAGAAGTGCCTGCGGGCGGTTTTGGAACTCTCTTGACTGCACCCGCCTCCGACATCCCCTCTCGTCCGCGCATCTGGTATCCTCACACCACCAAGTGAGGAGCCCCGTCAATGACCAAAGACGACGTCGCGGACGCGCTCGATGAGATCGGCACGCTGCTCGAACTGAAGGGCGAGAACGCGTTCCGTACCAACGCGTACCACAACGCGGCACGCCTCATTCAGAGCCTCCCCGGCGACCTCGCGGAGATGGTGGCGAAGGGCGAGCTCGACAGCGTTCGCGGCATCGGCGACGCCCTCTCGCAGAAGATCACCACCCTCGTCACCACCGGGAAGCTCCCGTACCTCGACGACCTCCGCGCCTCGATTCCGGCCGGGCTGGTCGCGATGCTCAGGCTGCCCGGCCTCGGGCCGAAGAAGGTGAAGGCGCTGTACGACCTGCTCCAGATCGACAGCATCGACAAGCTGAAGGCCGCGTGCGAGGTCGGCGAGGTCGCGAAGCAGAAGGGGTTCGGCGCGAAGACGCAGTCGAAGATCCTCGAAGGGATCGCGCACTTTGAGAAGGTCGGCCACCGCGTCCGCATCGACCTCGCGCTACCACTCGGGACCGCGCTCCTCGAACAGATCCGCGCGTTCCCCGGCGTGATCCGCTCCGAACTGTGCGGCAGTCTCCGCCGCCGAAAGGAAACCGTCGCGGACCTCGACATCCTGGTGAGCAGCAAGGACGCGCAGCCGATCATGGACCGCTTCGTGAACATCCCGGAAGTGGTCCAGGTGCTCGCGCAGGGGCCGACCAAGTCGAGTGTGATCGCCGCGATGCACATTCGCGGCGAGAAGGTCACGCTCCAGGCGGACCTCCGCGTGGTGAGCGACGAGCAGTTCCCGTTCGCGCTCCACTACTTCACCGGCAGCAAAGAACACAACATTCGGATGCGTCAGCGCGCCATCGACCGCGGGCTGACGCTCAACGAATACGCGCTCGCGAACGAAACGAAGTCGGTGCCGTGCAAGACGGAGGAGGACATCTTCGCGGC
>JAFKJJ010000111.1 GCA_017306025.1 Planctomycetota bacterium | reverse complement strand
GCCTCCGCCCGCGCCGCCCGCCCCGTTCCCGCCCGCTGAGCCGGACTTCGCGGGCGCCGGACCGGCCGCCCAGCCGCGCGGGCCGCGGCCCGCGCGACCGGAGCAGGAGCCGCGCGAGCGCCGACCGGAGGAGCCGCCCCCGGGGCGCGCCACGAACCGGGCGCAGATGTTCATCCTCGCCGGGATCGCGGCCGTACTCATGGCCGGTACCGCGCTGGCGATCATCTTCAGACTGATGCACCGCGGGGAGACCGAGAGCCCCGAAACCGTGTCGCGGCTGAAGGATCTGAACATCGGGGTCGACACCCCGCCGCCCGGGTGGAGCCGCGACGACGACACCCGCGTAAAGGTCGGTTCGCCGTTCGTGCTGGCGTACCGGCGGAAGGACCCGGAAGCGTACATGGCCTTCGGCGCGAGCGAGCCGGGGAAGGGCCGCACCCCGCGGCCCAGCGAGATGAAAGGCGAGATGATGCGGGCGTTCCCGCGGCTCCAGTTCTCCGAGTTCCGCGTCGAGACGGGGCTCGAAACGAAATGGCTCGGCGAGGACATTAATCCCGAACTGAGCCTCAAGTTCCGTGCGCAAACGAACGACGGACTCTTCTGGTCCGGCGAGGCGTACGCGGTAGCGCACAAGGGCTTCGCGTACTACTGGTTGAGCTGGTGCCCGGAGCCCGACTTCGAGAGCCTCAAGAGCGAGTTCGCGGCGTTCCGCGGGAAGTTCAAGACCCTGGAACTGCGGAAGGACTGGAAGGAGACGCAGTCGAACGTCGTCGACTACAAGGGCGACAAGGTGCCCTACACGATCTCCGACTCGGAGGAGGTGTGGCGCGAGTTCCCGATCGCGGAGGAGAAGGACCCGGACCTGGACAAGCTGTTGCGGGCGCGGTTGACCCGGAAGGGGGACCGGCACGCGATCCCGGAGGAGGCCGAACTCCGTGTTTACATTCTGGACGGGGCCGGTGAGCCGGCGGAGGTCGCGCGGAAGTTCGCCGAGGACAAGGAGAAGGAGCGCATCCGCGAGCTGAACCCGGACTTCTCACCCCCGACGTTCGAGGTACTCACCGACCGGGAACTGGGCGACCCGGTCACGGGCAACGTGCCGAAGTCGGCGCCGGTGGTGCGGCTGAAGAGCAAGGTGAACGAGTCGACGAACGCGGCCCGCCTGATCGTCGCGTCGGGGCTGAAGGTAGGCGACAAGATCGTCGTCGTGCGGTGCTGGTGCGAGGCGTCCCGGCGGGACTGGTTCGAAACGAAGCTCGTGCAGATCGCGTCGTCGCTACGGTAGCGGTCGCGGTCACCGGATGTACGATCCACCCGCCGCGGGCGTGTACCCCGGTTGCACGCTCGGCACGACGCCCGGGGCGGGTGTCGGCGCGGGCACCGGGGGCGGTGCCGCTCCGGCACCCGGGGCGGCCGGCGGCCCGATCGTCGGTCCGCCGGCAGGTCCGGCAGAGCCCGGCCGGCCGGGACGTGGCCGCGGCTCCGCGGGGCGCTCGGGCGGCGGGAGCAGTTGCCCCCGCTGACGCAGGGCGTCGGCCGCGTTCAGGATGTCGTCCGTCCGCGTCGGGGTGGATTCGTGCATCTCGATGTAGAAGCGCCGGGTGTCGCGGATCGGGAACGGCCAGAGCGCTTCGGCGAGGAAGTCGAGCGGGGGGTAGGCGTACCACGGCGCCGCGACCTTTTTCCGCGTCACGACCGTCTCGTAGCCGGGGTGGACGAGCGTGATGGTGTAGTAGCCGTAGTACTCGAACGGGGCGTAGGCCGGGGCGGCGCCGATCGACTTGTTGTCGACGTACACCTGGGCGTTGGGGACGTTCGACTCGATGACGAACTTGCGGTCCACGCACCCGGTCAGGGCGAGCACCGCGAGCAGCCCCGAGCCCCGGACGGTCCGCGCAGTCATCATTCCGCCTGTCCTCTGTCGCCCCAGGTGTTTCGCCCGAGCGGTGTTGCTTTTTGGGCGCCGGTCGCATACCACTGGCGCGAACCGGGGTCAACCTCAGCCGCGAACGTGAATGTCGGCGGGGAACGAAATCGGCACCCGGTCGGTAGGGATTTCGGTTCTGCGCGCGGCACGGAGGCCGACGATGGGGTAGGATGTGGGGAACCAGTCAGGTCGCGAAATGTAGTCCGAGGTGGTCCGTGTCGGCATTTGAACCGGTCCGATATGCCGCCCTGACGGACGTGGGCGTGAAGCGCAGCCACAACCAGGACGCGTGCGCCGCGAACCCCGCGGTCGACGCGGCCGGGTTCTCGGCGCACGGGCACGTCTTCGTCGTCGCCGACGGCATGGGCGGCCACGCGGTCGGCGAGAAGGCCAGCGCCAAGGCCGTCCGCGACATCCCCCTCCTGTACTCCAAGCACGCCCGCGACGGCGTCATCCCGGCCATCCGCCGCGCGTTTCAGGAGACGAACACCGGCATCTACCAGATCGGCGCGCAGAACCCGGAGTTCCGCGGGCTGGGCACGACGAGCACGGCCCTCGTCATCCGGCCCGAGGGGGCCTGGGTCGGGCACGTCGGCGACAGCCGCGCCTACCGCATCCGCGCCGGGAAGGCCGAGCAGCTCACGTTCGACCACTCGTGGGTGTGGGAGATCGCCAAGCGCCAGGGCGTGGACCCCGACGAGCTGGGCGACTTCAAGAAGAACGTCATCATCCGCTCGCTCGGCCCGGACCCGGACGTCGAGGTGGACATCGAGGGGCCGCACCCGGTCCAGCCCGGCGACGCGTTCCTCCTGTGCAGCGACGGCCTGACGGGCGTGGTCAACCCGCAAGAGGTGGGGGCGGTCGTCTCCGCGCTGCCGCCGGAGGAGGCCGTGCGGTTCCTGGTCAACCTCGCGAACCTGCGCGGCGGGCCGGACAACATCACGGTGCTCATCGTTCAGGTGCCCGACGGTAACGCGGCGGGCGGCCGGTCGCCGGGCGGCGGGGCGAACCCGCTCAAGAAACTGTGGGCCGCGTGGACCAAACGGGTCCCGGTCCCCTTCACGCTCCTCGGCGGCGGCTGCGTTCTGGCGATCCTCTCGCTGCTGATGCAGCAGTCCGAGGTCCCCGGCGCCGTGGTGCTCTTCGTTCTGGCCGCGCTCCTGATCCTCGGCGGGCTGGTGGGGCTCATCGTCCACCTTCAGAAGGAAGAGCCGCCGAGCGTCGAGGTCCCCGCGGACGACACCCCGCGCGAGCTGAAGGTGTACAAGACGCACGACTGCGTTCCGGGCGCGGAACTGGTCGAGCGGTTCTCGCAAATGGAGGCGTCGCTGCTGGAGGGGATGCGCAACCAGGGCGTCCCGGCCGACTACGACGCACACGCCCGGCTCGCGGCGACCGCCGACGAGGCCGCGACCAAGCCCGACGTCGTCGCCGCGTTCCGCGCGCGCTGTGCGTCGCTGTTTTATCTGGCCGAGGCGTTCCACAAGTCGCGCCACAAGCAGGAGTCGTTCCGCCCGAGCTGGACGCCCAGCCCGTCGTCGCCGTCCTGAGCGGTGAAGGGGAATAGCCACAAAAGGGCACACGGGGCACAAAATAAGACAAGAGGAGATCAGAGACCGGCAGCCGGCAAGCGAGCGGCGGACCTCCTGATCTCTATTCTCTGTGTTCCCCTGTTGTGCTCCTTGTGCCCTTTTGTGGCTATTCTGCCTGCCGTTTTCGCTCCCACTCCGCCGTCCCGCCCGCTACACTGTTTTCACACCGACATTCTCGCCTCGACGCCGAATCCCGCCGCCTGACACCTTTGAGGTGTGCCCGTGCGCTCTCACACCGGCTCACTCGCCCTGTTCGTACTCCTCGCGCTCGCGCCGCGGTTCGCCGGGGCGCAGCCGCTCCCGACGAAGATCGACTTCAATCGCGACGTGCGGCCGATCCTTTCGAACAACTGTTTCCAGTGCCACGGGCCGGACGAGAAGACCCGTAAGGCGAAGCTCCGGCTCGACACCCCGGACGGGGCCGCGACCGCGATCGTGGCCGGGAAGCCGGACCAGAGCGAACTCGTCACCCGGCTGACCGCCACCCCCGACGACGAGAGCGTCATGCCGCCGGCCAAGACCGGCAAGAAGCTCACCGCGCGCGAAGTCGAGATCATGAAGCAGTGGGTGAAGGAGGGCGCGACGTTCTCGGCTCACTGGTCGTACGTCAAGCCGCAACGCCCCGAGGTGCCGAAGGCCGCGTTTCCGAGCACGAACCCGATCGACGCCTTCGTCTTCGCGCGGCTCGAAGCCGAGAAGCTGAAGCCGTCGCCCGAGGCGGACCGGTACGCGCTCGCCCGGCGCGTCGCGCTCGACCTGACGGGCCTTCCGCCCACCCCGGAAGAAGTCGAACGGTTCGTCAACGACAAGGGGGCCGACGCCTACGAGACGTTCGTCGACAAGCTCCTGGCGAAGCCGGCGTTCGGCGAACACTGGGCGCGGATGTGGCTCGACCTCGCCCGCTACGCCGACTCCGCCGGGTACGCCGACGACCCGCAGCGCACCATCTGGAAGTACCGCGACTACGTGATCGAGAGCTTCAACGCGAACAAGCCGTTCGACCGGTTCACGATCGAGCAACTGGCCGGCGACCTGCTGCCGAACGCGACGACCGAGCAACTGGTCGCCACCGCGTTCCACCGCAACACGATGACCAACAGCGAGGGCGGCACCAGCGACGAGGAGTTCCGCAACGTCGCGGTGGTCGACCGCGTGAACACGACGTTCCTGGTGTGGAGGCGTACGTCGATAGCGTGCGCGCAGTGCCACACCCACCAGTACGACCCGCTCACGCAGAAGGAATACTTCCAGGCCTTCGCGTTCTTCAACAACACCGCCGACGCCGACCGCCCGGACGAGAGCCCCACGCTCCCGTTCTGGACCGACGCCCTGATCGCGAAGAAAACCGAACTGGAGAAGCAGATCGCGGAACTCGAAGGGGCGCTGAAGGGGAAGAAACCGGAGGAGATGAAGCCGGAGCGCGACAAGCTCGCGCTACTGAAGAAGGACCTGGCCGCGGTGAAACCGCTCACGACCGTTCCGGTCATGAAGGAGTTGACCGGGGCGCAGCGGCGGAAAACGCGGCTTCAGTTCCGCGGCAACTTCCTCGATCTGGGCGACGAAGTCGCCGAGGGCACCCCGGCCGCGTTCCACGCGTTCCCGAAGGACGCGCCCAGGAACCGCCTCGAATTCGCACGCTGGCTCGTGAGCGCCGAGAACCCGCTCACGGCCCGGGTGATCGCGAACCGCTTCTGGGAGCAGGTGTTCGGCACCGGCATCGTGCGGACGAGCGAGGAGTTCGGCATCCAGGGCGAACTGCCGAGCCACCCGGAGTTGCTCGACTGGCTCGCGACGGAATTCGTCGCGCAGAAGTGGGACGTGAAGAAGTTCCTCAAGACGCTCGTGATGTCCTCGACCTACCGGCAGTCGGCGAAGGTGACGCCGGAACTGGTCGAGCGCGACCCGGAGAACCGGCTGCTCGCGCGCGGCCCGCGCGTGCGCCTCACGGCCGAGATGGTCCGCGATCAGGCGCTGTTCGCGGCCGGGCTGCTCAGCCCCAAGATGCTGGGGCCGTCCGTCCGGCCGCACCAGCCGAACCTGGGCGTCAACGCGGCGTTCGGCGGGTCGATCGACTGGCAGACGAGCGCCGGCGAGGACCGCTACCGCCGCGGCGTGTACACGCAGTGGCGGCGGTCGAACCCGTACCCGTCGATGTCCACCTTCGACGCGCCCAACCGGGACACCTGCGTCGTGCGCCGCGCGCGGACCAACACGCCGCTGCAAGCGCTGGTCACGATGAACGACCCGGTGTATGTCGAGGCATCGCAGGCACTGGCCCGCCGGCTAATCGAGAAGGGCGGCAAGACGACCGCGGAGAAGGCGGCGTTCGCGTTCAGGGCGTGTCTGGTTCGCGCACCGTCCGAAGCCGAAGTGTCGCGGCTCGTGAAGCTCTACGACGACGCGAAGGCCAGGTTCGCGAAGGACGCGGCGAAGGCGACACAGTTCGCGACGAACCCGCTTGGTCCCTTGCCGAAGGGCGTCGATGCCGCCGACGCGGCCGCGTGGACCGTCGTCGCCAACGTCATCATGAACCTCGACGAAATGCTGATGAAGCGGTGATTTCTTTCGTGGGGCAGGCCGCCTGGCCTGCCATAACTTTGGCAGGCCAGGCGGCCTGCCCCACCTTGAGAGAACGTATGCACCCGGCATTTGAGCGCCTGCAAGCCACCACGCGCCGCAACTTCCTCGGGACCTCGTCGGTGGGGCTGGGCGGCCTCGCGCTGTCGTCGCTCCTGGGAGACGCGCGGGCCGAGGGGCCGTCACCCGACAAGCCCCTCGCGCCGCGCAAGCCGCACTTCGCCGGGACCGCGAAGCGCGTGATCTACCTGCACATGTCGGGGGCACCGCCGCACCTCGACCTGCTCGACTACAAGCCCGCGCTCCAGAAGCACGACGGGAAGAACTGCCCCGACGAGTACCTCAAGGGCAAGCGGTTCGCCTTCACGTCCGGCGTGCCGAAACTTCTGGGCACCCGGCAGCCGTTCAAACAGCACGGCAAGTCCGGGATCTGGATGTCCGACGCGATCAAGCCGCTGCACGAAGTCGCGGACGACGTCACCGTCATCCGGTCGATGAAGACCGACGAGTTCAACCACGCCCCGGCCGAACTGCTCCTCTACACCGGCTTCGCGCGGCAGGGGCGGCCGAGCTTCGGCGCCTGGACGTGCTACGGGCTCGGCAGCGAGAGCGAGAACCTCCCCGGCTTCGTGGTGCTGATCTCCAACGGCGTGCAACCGAGCGGCGGACAGGGCTGCTGGGGCAGCGGGTTCCTGCCGAGCGTGTTCCAGGGCGTGCAGTGCCGCAGCAAGGGCGAGCCGGTGCTCTACCTGAGCGACCCGCCCGGCCTCGACCGCGACACGCGCCGGCTCGGCCTCGACGCCATGAAGGACCTGAACGAGCTTCAGGAGAAGGAACTCGGCCATCCCGAAACCCGAACGCGGATCTCGCAGTACGAACTCGCGTTCCGGATGCAGCTCTCCGCGAGCGAGGTGATGGACATCTCGAAGGAGCCGCAAAAGGTGCTGGACTCCTACGGCGCCAAGCCCGGCGCCGGGAGCTTCGCGAACAACTGTCTGCTGGCACGCCGGCTCGTGGAACAGGGCGTGCGGTACGTGCAACTGTTCGACTGGGGCTGGGACTTCCACGGCACCGGGCCGAACGAGGACATTCGTGACGGCCTCACGAAGAAGGGCACGACGACGGCACAGTCGGTGGCCGCGCTCATCAAGGACCTGAAGAACCGCGACCTCCTGAAAGACACGCTCGTGATCTGGGGCGGCGAGTTCGGCCGCACGCCGTTCCGCGAGGGCCGCACCGCGGGCGGCCAGATCCTCGGCCGCGACCACTACCCCGACGTCTTCTCCCTTATGCTCTGCGGCGGCGGCATCAAGGCCGGCCACACGCACGGCGAGAGCGACGAACTCGGCTTCAAGGTCGCGAAGGACCTGGTCCACGTCCACGACCTGCAGGCGACGCTCATGCACTGCCTCGGTTTCGACCACACGAAGCTGACGTTCCGCTTCCAGGGCCGTGACTACCGCCTCACCGACGTCCACGGCAAAGTGGTGAAAGAGATCCTGGCGTAACAAACGAGCAAGGCGGCCACGAATGAACACAGACGAAACACGGATCGGACGGGAGCGGAGTCCGAATCGGCTCCTTCTTCTGTCTTGATCCGCGTCTTCTGTGTTCATCCGTGGCTCTTCTTCAAAGGCTTCCACATGCGCATTGCGACACCCGCATTCCTCTCCCTCGCGCTGTGTTCACTCGCCAGCGCCGACGATGTGTTCACCCAGAAACCGGTCGCCGCGCCCGCGGTCGAGCGCGGGGCGCCGCCCGAGCCGCCGAAGGTCGACGTCGCGGCCGCGGACTGGTCGAAGCGGTTCGCGGACGGTCCGACCCCGCTCTGGATCTGGGGCGCCGACGCGAACAAGAACTACACCCTTCGCACCTCGTTCGAGGCGTCGGGCGTGAAGGCCGCGCGGCTGAAGGTGTCCGCGGACAACCACGTCGTCCTGTTCCTCAACGGAAACCAAGTGACCGCGTCCGACGAGTGGCAGGAGGGCGCCGAGGCCGACGTGACCAAGCTCGTCAAGGAGAAGAACGAACTGGTCGCGGAGGTGCGGAACTCCGGCGGCGCGGCCGGGTTCGTGTTCAAGCTCGCGCTCGTGACGGACAAGGGCGAAGCGAAGTACGTCGTGAGCGACGAGAAGTGGACCGCGGCGGAGAAGAAGGGGGCGGCGAAGGGCGTGAAGAAGGTCGGCACCTACGGCGACGCGCCGTGGGGGAAGGTGTTCGAGAACACGGCCGCGGCGCAGTCCGGCTCGAAGGTGCCGGCGAACACGTTCGTCACGCTGCCCGGCTTCAAGGTCGAACGGCTGTTCACGGTCCCGCAGAAGCAGCTCGGCTCGTGGGTCAACATCACCGCCGACGACAAGGGCCGGCTCATCGCTAGCGACCAGGGCGGGCTCGGGCTGGTCCGCATCACGCCGGGTAAGGTCGGCACCGACGAGGAGACGAAGGTCGAGAAGATCCCCGCGAAGGTCACGGCGGCGCAAGGACTGCTCTGGCACAAGGGCGCTCTGTACGTCGTGTGCAACGGCGGACCCGGCAGCGGCCTGTACCGCGTCACCTCTTCCAAGAACGACGACACGCTCGACGCGGTGGAAAAGCTGAAGGCGATCAACGGCGGCGGCGAGCACGGCCCGCACGCGGTGCGGCTCGCGCCGGACGGCAAGTCGCTCTACGTGATCTGCGGCAACCACACCCAGCCCCCGGCCGACTTCCAACACAGTCGCGTGCCGAAGAACTGGAGCGAGGACCATCTCTTGCCGCGCCAGTGGGACGCGGGCGGGCACGCGCGCGGCATCCTCGCGCCGGGCGGGTACGTCGCGAAGACCGACTTCGACGGGAAAACCTGGGAGATCTTCACCACCGGCTACCGCAACCCCTACGACTTCGCGTTCAACGCCGACGGCGAGATGTTCGTCTACGACGCGGACATGGAGTGGGACATGGGGATGCCGTGGTACCGCCCGACCCGTGTCAACCACGCGACCAGCGGCAGCGAATTCGGCTGGCGCAGCGGGACGGGCAAGTGGCCCGCGTACTACGTCGACTCGCTGCCGGCGATGGCCGACATTGGGCCGGGCTCGCCGGTGGGCGTCGAGTTCGGGTACGGTGCCAGGTTCCCGGCCAAATATCAGAAGGCGCTGTTCATCTGCGACTGGACGTTCGGCACGATGTACGCGATCCACATCGAGCCGAACGGGGCGACCTACAAGGCCACGAAGGAGGAGTTCCTCAGCCGCACGCCGCTCCCGCTGACCGACGTGTGCATCAACCCGGCCGACGGGGCGATGTACTTCACGATCGGCGGCCGCGGGGCGCAGAGCGAACTGTTCCGCGTGACCTACGTCGGCAAGGAACTGACGGAGAAGGTGGAGTACAAGGCCGGGACGACGCCCCAGCGCGAGATCCTCAAGCAGATCGAGGCGCTGCACAAGCCCGCGGACGACCCGGCGAAGGCGGTCGAGTTCCTGCTGCCGCTCTTGGCGCACCGGGACCGCTTCGTCCGCTATTCGGCCCGCGTCGCGCTCGAACACCAGCCGGTGAAACTGTGGCAGGACCGGGCGCTGGCCCTGACCGACCCGGACGCGGTCATCGGCGCGGTCGTCGGGCTCGCGCACCAGGGCGACAAGGCGCTTCAGCCGACGCTGCTCGCGAAACTCGGGGCGCTGAACCTCGCCGGGCGGGACGAGCGCGTGCAGCTCGACGCCGTGCGGGCGTATCAGGTCGTGTTCGCCCGGACCGGCGAGCCGAGCAAGGACGACACCGCGAGACTGCTCAAGGAGCTCGACCCGCTGTTCCCAACGAAGTCCGACTACGTCAACCGCGAACTGGCCCAACTGCTCGTGTACCTCAAGTCGCCGACGATCGTCGCGAAGGTGTGCGCGGAACTCCAGAAGCCGTCGAAGCCGCTGACGACCGCGGGGCTGGACGAGTTGATCCTCCGTAATCGCGGGTACGGCGGCACCGTCGCCAACCTCATCAAGAATGCCGCGGACCAGCAGAAGTTGTCGTACTTCTTCACGCTCCGTAACGCGACCGTCGGCTGGAACCTCGACCGCTGGAAGGCGTACTACGCGTTCCTGAAGGAAGCGCAGACGAAGAGCGGTGGGGCGAGCTTCCAGGGCTTCCTCAAGAACATCGAGAAGGACGCCTTCGCCAACGCGACCGACGCCGAGCGGCTCGCGATCGAGGCGAGCGGGCTGCGCCCCGCGTACAAGGCGCCGGTGCTGCCCAAGCCCGTCGGCCCCGGCAAGGAGTGGACCACCGCCGACCTCGTGGCGCTCGAGGCAAAGCTCAAGAGCGGGCGGAACTTCAAGAACGGCGAGCGGACGTTCGCCGCGGCGCGGTGCGTCGTGTGCCACCGGTTCGGCGGCGACGGCGGCGCGACGGGGCCGGACCTGTCACAGGTGGCCGGGCGGTTCGGGCTGAAGGACCTCGCCGAGGCCATCGTCGAGCCGAGTAAGGTGATCTCCGACCAGTACCGGGCGTCCGTCATCCAGACCACCGCCGGGAAGCCGATCACCGGGCGGATCGTCAACGACGCGGGCGGCAAGCTGACCGTCGTGACGGACCCGGAGGACTCGTCGAAGGTGGTGGAGGTGAAGAAGGACGACGTGGAGAGCCTGCGGCCGTCGAACGTCTCGCTCATGCCGGAGAAGCTCGTTAACGGGCTGAACGAGAACGAGGTGCTCGACCTCCTGGCGTACATGCTCAGCCGCGGCGACCCGAACCACGCGATGTTCAAGAAGTAGCGGCGAGGCCCGGCCGCCATCGGGCCGGGGCTTCCGAAGTGACGCGTGCGGCACCGGGTAGTATACTCGCGGTGTTGGGCCGCGTCGGGGTTCAGCTCGCCGCTCCACCCGCGCGGCCCGGCGTGCGCGAGCACACCGGGCGCGGCGCGGGTGGCAGACCGGCAGGGACGATGTTGCGTCGTCCGGGCGCCTTCCGAGCGTTTCGTCGCGGGGAGGGCTGTTCCAGCACAACAGGGGTGCTCGCCCCCGGGATCGGACTGGTTCGACCGTGCCAGAGACCCGGTCCCGATCCCGTTAATTTTTAACGGGGCATCGCACCCCCGTTGTGCCGTGAGCCCTCCGCACCCCGGGTCCAGAAGTGAACCCCGTCGCGGCCAACACCCTCGCATTACGTACAACAACTTGCGAGATCGCGCCGGTTCAGCTCGTGGGCTTTCCACGGGGCGACGTTGCGTCGCCCGAGCCGTTCGTGTCCCATCCGACACACGAGATCGCTTATCCGGGCTCGCACCGTTGCCGTTCAGACTAGCGTTGGAACAGCCTGGTTCTCCCCCGCCGGTCGGGGATTTTGTTCAAACGCCAGGTTGAACGCCAACCGCGAACCGGTGAGCGCTCCGCGTCCCAGGTTTCGAAGTGGACCGGCGCGACCTCCGCTCGAACGGCCGGCCCCTTGTGGGCCGGCCGTTCGCTTTTCTTGCTATAATCGGCGGGACGTAGTCGCGCCGAATCGTCGGGGTTTTGTCATGCTCAACACCGCGCTCCGAGACGCCGTCACGCGGGTGCTGCCGCGGGTGAAGACGCCCGCCCAGTACACCGGCGGCGAACTCCACTCCGTGCCGAAAGACCACCGTTCCGTTCGCGGCAAACTGTGCCTGTGCTTCCCGGACGCGTACACGCTCGGAATGAGCCACCACGGCTTCCAGGTGCTGTACACGATCATGAACAACGACCCGCAGTGGGCGTGTGAGCGCTGCTTCGCCCCGTGGATCGACTTCGAGAGTGCCCTGCGCCGCGACCGGCTGCCGCTGTACGGCCTGGAGACGTTCACGCCGCTGTGCGAGTTCGACGTCGTCGGCTTCAGCCTGCAATACGAGGTGTGTTACACCAACCTCCTCACGATGATCGACCTGGGGGGCATCCCGCACTTCGCGAAGGACCGCCGCGTGAGCGACCCGCTCGTGGTCGCGGGCGGCCCCGGCGCGCAAAACCCCGAGTTGCTCGCGCCGTTCGTCGACCTCTTCGTCATCGGCGACGGCGAGGAGTCGCTGCCGTGGGTGATGGACAAATGGATGTCGTTGAAAGAGGCCGCGATCCGCGACGGGGACTTCTCGCACGAACGGCGCATGGAGATGCTCGCGGAACTCGTCGGCAGCACGCGGTGGGCCTACGCGCCGGCCTTCTACGAGTTCGACTATTACCCCGACGGCACCATTGCCGCAGTCAACCGGACGCGGAGCGACGTCCCGCAGCAGATCGAAAGTTGCACCATCACGCAGGACCTCGACGCGATCCCGCTGCCCACGAAGCCGGTCGTGTCGTTCGTGCAGACGCCGCACGACCGCATCGCCATCGAGATCATGCGCGGCTGTCCCTGGCAGTGCCGGTTCTGCCAGTCGACCGTCATCAAGCGCCCGCTCAGGGTGCGGTCGGTCGAAACGATCGTGCAGGCGGCGCTCGAGAGCTACCGCAACACGGGCATGAACGAGATCAGTCTGCTGTCGCTGTCGAGCAGTGATTACCCGCACTTCGAGGAGCTGGTGAAGCGGATGCACGAAGTGTTCGCTCCATTAGGAGTGAACGTCTCACTGCCGAGCCTCCGCGTGAACCACCAGCTCCGCAGCGTGCCGCAACTGATGAAGGGGTGGCGCAAGGCCGGCATGACCCTGGCCCCGGAGGTCGCACGCGACGACATGCGGACGCAGATCCGCAAGCCGATCAAGAACGAGGACCTGATCGAAGGCTGCCGCGAGGCGTTCAAGTCCGGGATGTCGCACGTGAAGCTCTACTTCTTGTGCGGACTGCCCGGCGAGCGGCACGCGGACCTCGACGGCATCGTCGAACTTGCCGAAGCGATCAGTGAAGTGGGGAAGCAGGCGACCGGACGCTACAAGGATGTGGTCGCGTCCGTGTCGAACTTCGTGCCCAAGCCGCACACGCCCTACCAGTGGAACGGGATGCAGTCGCGTGAGTACTTCCGCTGGGAGCAGCATGACGTGGCGACGAGCCTGCTCGAAGGCATCCTGACGCGGGGCGACCGGCGCGTGTCGCCGGGGCTGTACGAGGCGTGGCGGCGCGGCGCGCGGTTCGACGGGTGGAAGGAGTGCTTCAAGCCGCAACTCTGGTGGGACGCGTTCAGGGACCGCGGTATCGACGTGGACTTCTACCGCTCGCGGCAGCGCCCGATCACCGAGAAGCTGCCGTGGGACCACGTCAACGTGAAGAAGGGCCGCGCCTACCTGGAGAAGGAGCAGGAGCGGAGCGTGATCCAGCTTCGCGTGATGGCGGAAGCCGTCGGCGGCGGGGAAGGGGAGACGCGTTCGGGTTGTGGGGGGTGAAGGTGGGTTGCTGTCGTGGGGCAGGCCGCCTGGCCTGCCAAAGCGAAGGCCGGCCAGGCGGCCTGCCCCACGACGAAAGCCGCTCGACCCGCACCGCGCCTTACTCCTTCCGGTCCATCGTCACGACCACCCGCAACCCGTCATCCTCGAACCGGATGGTCGCGGTCAGTCCGCCGAACGACTTCAGTAGCCGACCGGTCTTACTGGCCGGGTCCGGTCCGCGCGGCTGACGCGGGTCGTCGTGGCCGCCGTGGACGCTGCACCGGCACGAGCGGCCGTCGGCCGACAGCTCGTAGGTGCCGCCGTCTGGACAGAACGGCCGCTCGCCGTACACCCGGCCGACGCGGGCCAGCAACTCGGCGTCGGGGGCGCCGCCGGCCGGGCGCTTGTCGTTCCACCCGCGGTTGACGTTCGCCACCATCTCCAGGTTCGCGTGGCACGCGGACCGGTGTCCCTCGGCCCACCCGAGATTGTACCCCAGCAGCACCTCGCGCCAGTTCTCCGGCCGCACCCGTAGCACCGCGTGCGCCGGTTCCGTCTTCGTCGGCTTCTTGCCCTCCGCGTGCGCCGCCGCGATGTCCTCCAGGATGAACGGCCGGGTCACGATATACAGCCCGTCGCCGATCCGCCCCCAGTAGAGGCGCCACTTCAGCCCCGCCATGTTGATGACGACACAGCGGATCTTGTGGGGCTCGGGGAAGGGCACCCGGTAGAAGTCGAACTCCCGCCGCCACGCCAGCCCGCTCTCGCGCAGGTTCGCGCGCTGGGCCATGATGAACTTGTCCAGTCCATCCAGGAACTCGTCTACCACCTTCGCGTCTTTGACCGGGATCGAAACGGAGGACGCCCCGAACCCGAACCGGATCAGTACACCGATCCCGGTCAGCCCGGCACTCTCCTCGTCGCCGAACAGCCCGGACAGGTCCGTGTCCAGCAACCGGGGCGCGTCGTGCATGTGGAATCCGATCTGGTCGCCGACCCCGTCCCGGAGGAACCGCCGGACCGTGTTCAGATCGAGCCCGGCCTCTTCCCAAACCCTCCAATCCTCCGGCCCCACCCGGACGCCGCGGAACAGGTCCAGCGGCCCCCGCACCGGGCCGGGCGTCGTCAGCTCGTCCCCGGGTTCCAGGCCCGGCGCCTCGCCCCCGGTCGGGGTGACCAGTGCGGCGAACTTCGGTGGGTCGATCCGCACGGACAGCCGCTTCACGCTGCCGTCGGCCATCGCCACGTCGAAGCCGTCCCGCCCGGGTCCGATCAGCCCCTTGAGCGGGTCCTTCGGGTCGAACGGAAGGTCGTCGGGCTTCGTCCACACCGCCGCCGATTCCGGGTCGGCGACGACCACCAGGACGGTGTTCGACGTCCCGTCGGTGACCCGCTGGAGCGATTGCTTCGCGCCGTCGGGCGGGGAGAGGGTGTTCTTTCCGGAGGGCACGAGGTAGGCGGTCTTCCCGGCCGCGTTGAGTTTCTCGTCCGTGCCGAAGTAAATGCGGGGCATCCGGGCGACGAGCTTCTTGTTGTGCTCGCTGTCCCACGGCTCGTCGAGCTTGAATTGCCGGTACAGGGCGTCCTGTTCGATGTACGGCAGGATCGCCACGCGCCACGACAAGAGCGCCTGGCCGTTCTTGTCCCGAATGTTCGTCGTCGGCAGGTGCCCGACCGCGTCGTGGTGGCTGTGCATCGCCAGGGCGATCTGCTTCAGGTCGTTCGGGACCTCGAACGGGACTTTCGGCCGTGCGTCCGGCCGCGGCGACCCGTCAAGGTGGCCCGGGAGGCCGTCGGCCGGGTCGAACGCGCGGACCAGTTCGACCGGCTCGACGTCCGGCGGCACCGTCCGGACGGTCCCGTCCGCCATCACCACCAGGAACGCATCCCCGTCCTTCCGAACGAGCCCTTTGAGCGGCTGCGTCGGGTCTACCGCGAGGTCTGCCGGTCGGGTCCACTACACCGCGGCGTCGGCGGCCTCGACGATCAGAACCGTTTTCGACGTGCCGTCGGTGACCTCCCCGATCTTGAACGCCTTGTCCGGCGGGAACAGTGTTCCCTTCCCGGCCGGGCGGAGGTACGGCGTCTTTCCGGGGCCGACGCCCGGGGGGCGTGCGGAGAACGCCCGGGGTATCTTGGCGACGAGCTTCTTGTTGTGCTCGCTGTCCCACGGCTCGTCGAGCTTGAACTCCTTGTACAGCGTTTCGTGCTCCATGAACGGCAGGACCGCCACGCGCCACGACAGGAGCGCCTTGCCGTTCTTGTCCCGGATGTCGTCCGGGAAATGGCCGCGAGCGTCGTGGTAGAGGTGGGCGGCCCGTCCGACCGGGGCCAGTTCGATCGAGGCCCGGGCGCGCTCGTCCGCCCGGCGGAGCCGCTCGGCCGGGCCGGGGACCTTCGCCGGCCGGTCCGGTCCGAGAACGTCGAGCAGTTCCCGCTTGGGGAAGTGGACCCACAGCCCGCCGATCTCGCGCTTCGGGGTCGGCAGGAGGTCCATCGGAACCGGCTTGCCGGCGCCGCGGGCCAGTTCGGTGTAGATCGAGTTGTCGATGAGCGGCAGCACCAGCGTTTCGAGCCGGTACTGCTTCGCGGTGGTGGTGACGCGGACGGCGATCGGGTCGAAGAACGTCCGCCAGTACTGGCTGTACTCGGCCACGAACTCCTGGTACTCCTTCGCCTCTTCGCCGCTGACCTCGGTGACGGGCCGCTCGATACAGGGCGTGAGGTTTTCCGCGCGCCCGTACTTTGAACACACCCCGGACATGCCGTCGGCGGAGAGCGAGTAGGTGCCGCCGTCCGGGTGGGGCAGGGCACCCTTACCGAAGACCCCCGGCGCGCACTTCGCCTCGGCCAGCTCCTCCAGTGACTTCGGCGCGCGGCCGTGCTCGGTGCGGAACATCAGCGCCGCGTGCCCGATCATCCGCAGGTGGTTGTACACCAGCACCCGGCGCCGTTCGGTCAGCTTCAGTTGCGGGCCGGTCACGTGGCGGATGAACGAGTCGGAGAGGTACACGAAACCGTCTTCCTCCGCGCCGCGGGTCATCCGGGTGCGGACGTACCGGAACTCGGCGGACTCCCCGAGCCGCTTTGCGGGCTTGCCGTCGGCGGTCCGGCCCGCGATCGTTTCGAGGACCAGTTTGAACGCCGCGAGCGAGTTGCCGCGGACGTGCAGGTCCGGCCGCGGGCCGGCCGCGTAGGCGTTCACCGCGCCGTCGGGGGTCGAGCGGTAGGTGTACGCGATGCCGACGTGTTCCCCCTTCTCGACCTTGCCCCCCTGGGCGGCACCGGCCAGGGTCGCGAGCGTCGCGATGTTCTTGCCCTGGACGAGCACGGTCACGTCGCTCCCCTCACACAAGAACGGGTCACTGCCGGTCACGCCGATGGCTTCGACCCCGAGCCGGTCGATCTGTTCGGGCGTCAGCCCGGCCAGCCCGAGCTGTTTTTTGACGCGGTCGGCGGTCTGTTGCGATCGGGCGCCCCCGAGCGCCTGCGTGAAGACGTGTCCGGCCCACAGCTCGCCGGCCCCCAGCACCTCGTGGAGCCGCACGGCCGAGCGGAACTCGGCGAAGTAGAACTCTTCCGGCACGCACCCGGCCAGCGCCCCCACGTCGGGTTTCTTCCCGCCGAGCATTTTCTCCCACGGGTGGCTCGGAACCGTCGGGCCGGTGAGCTTGCTCACCGCGACCTTCTCGGGCCGCTTCGGCTTCGGCGGTTGCGGCGCCGGGGCGGGCTCGACGATCGCCCGCGGCTCCGGCTGCTCGGGGCGGCCGCGCCGCATGGTGTCGAGTTGCAGGCTCTCCTGGAGCGCGAGCGCTCCGGTGAACGTGGCGAACAGGTCCGCACGGTTCCGGCGCCCGCGGTCGCGCCACAGCAGCCCGCCGAGGATCGACCCGCGCTCGCGGACGAGGTCGTACGCCTCCCACTCGCGGCCCTCGCGCCGGCCGAGCTGAAGGAGGACGTACTGCAAGTAGGGGTCGCGGGGCGCCAGGGCGAGCCGGTCGCGGGCCTCGTCGAACGTCCAGCCCTTCTCGACCGCCTTGGGCGGAGCTTCGGCCTTCGGGGTCGGGGGCTGGCCGTCGGCGACGGCCACGGGTCGCGAGTGGCCCAGGACGACGAGCGCCAGCGCCAGCGGGATCACGCGGAAGCCGCGTGCGAGAGGTCGAACGGTCATCACGAACCCTCCGAGGTGATTCGAAGTCGTCCGGGGCGAACGGGCGTCGGTTAGAGCGCGCTTCACGATGGCGTAGAGATCTTTGT
>JAFKJJ010000644.1 GCA_017306025.1 Planctomycetota bacterium | reverse complement strand
CCCGGCGCACCTGGGCCGGCTGCCCGTTCCCGGTTTACGATCTCGTGCTCACTGATTGACCGGATATGACCGGATTGTTACGTTCCTGCAGGTACGCGCCTGCTCGCAGAGGGTGGCGGCACGGCGCGAGGCCACAGCGTCAGGCAGTGGCACGGAGGTACAAGCGGGGCCCCCCGTAGTAACGTTATAAGGGGACACGCGCGAGGCGTGCCTGCCCGGAGAGATGCACTGCGTCCCTCCGCCAGCGAGAGGTATCCCGCATGATCGCTCCCGGTATGCGGCCATTACCGCGAATACCCCGCGCGCTTGCGTCGTTCCCGCTGAGCGTGGCCGCTGTGCTCGTCACGCTCTTCGCCTGGGTTGCGCTCGTCCATAGCCCCGCCGCCACCGATGTTCCCGTGACGCAGCCAGTCATTGCGGCGGCGTCGGATTTCCAGACCATCGTCTACTCCGACCCAACCACCACGACTGATGCGCTCTATCTGCGTTCCACCGCCGCCGACGCGAAGCCCGACCCGAACCTCGTCGCGCTTCAGCCCGAGATCGAGCCGCTCGTGCGGCTCATCGAGGACACCGGGCGCGACAAGCTGCTCGAAGAGATCGGCGCGCGGATCAAGAACGGCCTGTCGTACCGCGAGGTCCTGGCCGGACTGTTGCTGGCGGGCGTTCGGAACGTCCAACCGCGGCCGAGCGTCGGGTTCAAGTTCCACACGGTGCTGGTGGTGAACTCGGCGCACATGGCCGCGATGGCCGGCCCGGACAACGAGCGGTGGCTCCCGCTGTTCTGGGCGCTGGACAACTTCAAGAGCGCCCAGGCCACGAACCTGAAGGAGAGCGGTTGGCGGATGAAGCCGGCCGACGGCGCGAAGGTCCCTTCACCGGCGAAGGCGCGCGAGCAGTTCGTTACCGCGATGGACAACTGGGACGAGGAGGCGGCCGACGCGGCGGTCGCGGGTCTGGCGCGGACCGCCCCGGCCGGCGAGCTGTTCGACCTGTTCGCGAAGTACGGCAGCCGCGACTTCCGCGACATCGGTCACAAGATCATTTACGTGGCCAACGCGTTCCGCGCGCTGGAGGTGATCGGCTGGCAGCACGCCGAACCGGTGCTGCGGTCGCTGGCGTTCGCGCTGCTCAAGCACGACGGCAAGAACCCCGCGAAAGAAGACCTCGACGCGGACCGGCCGGGGCGCGCGAACGCCGAGCGCGTCCGCAAGCACCGCCCGCGGCACGACGTCCGCAACGCCGCCCCGCGGGTGACGGCCGAAGTGCTGAAGGCGCTACGCACCGCAACGGCCGACGAGATGGGCGAACAGACGGCCGCGGACCTGGCGTGCGGCGCGTCCCCGCGGTCGTTGTGGGACGGGCTGTTCCTCGGCGCCGGCGAACTGCTCATGCGCCAGCCGGGTATCGTCGGGCTCCACACGCTCACCACGCTGAACGCGCTGCACTACTGCTCCCGCACGACCGGCGACGCGGGCCTGCGGCCGTTGCTCCTGCTCCAAGCGGCGTCGTTCCTCCCGATGTTCCGCGACGCGATGAAGGCCCGCGGCAAGGTGGGCGACGCGAAGATCGACGAACTGACCGAGCGCGACGAGAACGGCAAGTTCACGGTGCGGAACGTGTACGCCGAACTGTCGAAAAACAAGGACACGGCCGCGCGCACCGCGCTCTCGGTGCTGAAAGCCGATTCCGCGAAGACGAAGGAACTGATCGACGAGGGCCGGCGCTTGATCTTCCTGAAGGGGACCGATTCGCACGACTATAAGTTCAGTTCGTCGGTGATGGAGGACGCGGCGCTCGTGTCGCCGGAGTGGCGCGACCGGTTCCTGGACGCGAGCCTGTTCTGGCTGAAGGGCTCCGGGGCGCCCGACTCGCCGCTGGTCAAACGGACCCGCGCGGCCCTGGCGTGACGCCGCCCGGCTAGTGTTCCGCCACGCCTGAGTTGACGGGTTGATAAGATCTCCTCACCCACCGGAGGAGATCAACATGGCCGGGAAGGACAAGTTCCTCGTTCGCCTGTCAGCCGATCAGCGAACCCAGTTGGAACAGATGATCGCCGCTG
>JAFKJJ010000110.1:13201-18956 GCA_017306025.1 Planctomycetota bacterium | reverse complement strand
TCTCCTGTCTTCTCTGCACACGGCCCACTCTCCACTGCACGCCGCTCTCAATACCGCACGTCCAACCCGACGCTGAACAGGTGCGTGGTGAAGTCCGCGGCGCGCGGGTGCAGTAGCGCGCTGCTGGCGAAAGCTTCCTGCGCCCGGCGCACGTTGTTCCAGTACAGGAAGCTGTATCCGCCCGTCAGGCGAAGGTGGTCGGTCGCGCGCCAGTTCACCCGCAGTCCGCCCTCGCCCACCACGCCGAAGTAGGTCACGCTCCCGCCGGTGTTCGTTCCCGCGAGCGGGAACTGATTGGTCGCGGCCGCCAGTGTTGCCGCGATCGGAGCCGGGACGCCCACCGCGCTCAGGAGCGTCGCGGCGGACGCCGGGTTTCCTGATACGGTCCGCGCGCGGACGAAGTTCAGGTCGCTGACGGTCACACCCAGTGCCGTCGCCGCGTGCGCCTCCAGTGTGAACCGGTCCCAGCCCGTCGAGGCGCACAAACCGAGTTGAGGGCCGAAGAAATCGTCCCGTGACCGGACCGCGTCGGACCCGGTGAGCCGCGGGAGCACCGCCGCGGCCTGCCCGGCCGGCACAACAACGAACGACGCCCCCAACTCGTCGCCCAGGTACAACTGCCGGTAGCCCGCGAGCAGTTCGACGCGGTACCGCTCGCCGCCGTCGAGCAACCGGCGAAAGTTCACATCGCCACCGGTGAAAGTGGTCCGCGCGCTGGTTTGCACGGTCCCGGTGGTGATTCCGGGGAAGCCGACGAACACCGGGATCTGGACCGCCGCGCCCCCCACCGGGATGAAGTGCGGCACGTTTACTACCGCCGCGCCGGCCGGTTGCGCGGTGAACCGATCGCTCTCGGAGAACAACGAGTAGACCCGCGCGCTGAGGCCGGTACGGCGGTCGTCGTCGAACCAGATCCCCGTTTCCACCCGCAAACCGCTGCGCCAGTCGTTGAGCACGCGGCGCCCGCCGAACAGCGGCAACGTGGCCGGTTGTCCCACCGCGCCGGCGAGCGGACCTGCCGAGGCCGGGCCGGTCGTGACGATCGGCGAGACGGTCGGCCCGCGGGTGCGGCCGACGAGCCACTCCGCGGTGAACCACGTCGTGAACCCCGCCTCGCACACGCACCTGTTGCTGACTTGCGGCAAGCGATCGGAGGGGGACGGCACGGCGAACGGGTCGGCGGCGGTGACCGCGTCGTAGAGCGTGCCGGGTTTGGTGTCCGCCGCGGGCGGGCAGAAAATCGGATTGCTGAAAGGGTCGCCCGCGATCGGTTGTAGATCCCTCACAGGTGGGCCGGGCTGCGCACGAGCGCGGTCGGCCGCATAGCCGAGCGCCGCGACAACGCAAATTGCCCACACCCCGCACCGCATGTCCGCGCCTCCGTGCGCAGGACGGCCCGATCGAATCGGGTCCGTTCGAGCGTTCTAATCGGCGCAACCAGACCAGATGATTTAACCGGAATCGTGGACCCGGTTCGCGCCGCGGCAAGCGCGGCGGGGTGGGAAAGCTCTGGAGGGCACCGGCACGTGCCCTTTGACCGTCCCTTGAGACGGAGGTCAAGGCGAACCGCTTCTCACTTCGGCGGGTGACGCAGCACGCGGCCGCCGAGCCCGTCCTTGTGGTCCTCCGGCTTCAGTTCGCCGTCCTTGTACACCCCGTCCGCGATCGCGGCGTGGCCGTTCACCAGCACCCATTTCACACCGGTCGCGTACTGGTGCGGCTTGTCGAACGTCGCGGTGTCGCGGAACGTCTTCGGGTCGAACACCACCACGTCCGCGAAGTACCCCGGCTTCAGATAGCCGCGGTCCTTCAGTTTCAGGATGTCGGCCGGCAGCCCGGTGGACGTGCGGACCGCGTGCTCCACCGGGATGAGCTTCTCCTCAATGGCGTAGAAGCCGATCTTGCGCGGGAAGGTGCCGTAACTCCGCGGGTGCGGGACCGTCGGGCCGGGCGTTTGCACGCCGCCGTCGCTGGCGGTCGCGACCCACGGCTGCTTCATGTAGACGCGCACGTCGTCCTCGGTCATCCCGAAGTTCACCACCTGTGCGCCGCCGTTGCGCTCGATCTCCAGAACGACGTCGATCGGTTCCTTCTTTTCGGCCTCGGCGATCGCGGTGATGGTCTTGCCCTGCCACTTCGGGTTCGGCGCGTAGCGGGCGATCTGGATGCGCTTGCCGCCCTCGCGACCCTCCAGGGCCTTCTCCACGTCCGCTTTGAGTTTCGGACCGGTCGTCGGGTCGTCGAGCCGCGCGACGAACTCCTTGTTCGTGCCCTCGCGGTACTTGGTGGGAACGAGGGTCGCGCGCAGCGACGTCGAACTCGCGATGTACGGGTACTGGTCGGCGGTCACCTCCTGGCCCTTCTTGCACGCGGTCTCGATCAGCCCCACGGCGCGGCCGCTCGTGCCCCACGCCGATTTCCCGCTCGCCTTGATGTGCGAGATGTGGACGCGGCAGCCCGACTCCCGGCCGATGGTCAGCGCCTCTTCGATCGCGTCGAGCAGCCCGCCGCCCTCGTTGCGGATGTGGCTCGCGTACATCCCGCCGTGCCGCGCCGCGACCTTCGCGAGCGCGACGATCTCGTCGGTCTTGGCGTAGGTGCCGGGGTTGTAGATGAGACCCGTCGCGAGGCCCCAGGTGCCGTCCCTCATGGCCCGGTCGACCAGCTCCTCCATCCGCTTCAGTTCGGCGTCGGTCGGCGGGCGGTTGGCGTTGCCCATGACCTTGTCGCGGATGCTGTTGTGCGGGGCGAGGTGGATGACGTTCGTGCCGACCCCGCCGTCTTCGAGCGACTTGAAGAACGCGCCGGCGTCCACCGGACCGGAGCCGCAGTTGCCGGTGATGACCGTCGTGCAGCCTTGTGTGACGTAGTTCTTGTTCGGCCGCCCGGTCTTGGTGGGCAGCCCCGGGTCGCAGTGCGTGTGCAGGTCGATGAACCCGGGGCAGATCACCAGCCCTTCGGCGTTCACTTCTTTCGCGCCTTCGACCTTCCCGACCTTCCCCACGGCCGCGATCTTGTCGCCCTTGACGTGAACGTCGCCGACGACCGGCTTCGCGCCGGTCCCGTCGTAGATCGTGGCGCCGCGGAAGACGATATCGGTCGCCGGCTCGGCCGCGGTGGCTAACGGCGCGAAGAAAATGAGAGCGAGAAGCACGAGGCAGCGCATCGTGTGAACTCCTGGGGAGCGATGCGCACAGTGTAGCGACGCGGGACCGCGTGCGGCGTGGGAAGCGCGGCGCCTCACATCTTCGGAACCGCCGGCGCGGACTCGACCGGGTACACCTTCCACTCGCTGATCCAGTATTCCGCGTTCTGAACCGCGATCGCCAGCCGCTCCTTGTTCGGCACCTTCCAAAAACCTTCGTCGGCTTCGAGCTTGCTCACGTCGCCCGTCCACCGGAAGCGCACCTGCCCGTCGGTGAGGACGGTGACCCCGTCCTTGCGCACGCGGCACGTGATAATGATCGGACCGCCCTTTTCGCCGAAGAAGTTGTCCTCGGTCCGCGTCGGATTGGTGAGGAACGGCCCACTTCTCGTCGAACGGCACCTCCTCGGTCGTCGGGGGAAAGGTCGACCGCCTCGTCGTGCCGTACTTCGGCGTGGTCGCCGGCGAGCCGGATGTACCGGGGACGGTGTCGGTGTGGACACCGGTCCGCCGGGCGGTCTTGCGGGCGCCCACCCCCGTCAGAGCAAGACGGGTTCAGGCAGCAGAACCGACTCAGGTCGTCCACGGTCGGCCTCCCCAGCACGACGCAGGAAGCCTTACCCTACGACGCGGGACGACCCCCTACAACATTGGACGGACACCACCGGAAAGTTCGCCGAGAAGAAATCGACGGAGCCGCGCCTCGTGCCCGACGAGGGGGGCGGTCATGTGCGAACTCCGGCCGGCGGGGGGGTGCCACGCATCAGGTTAACGAGCGGCGGTGCGGAAATCTGTCGCGAATCCGGAACGCGGGCGCGCAGATGGTGTGGTGACTTGCCCGCGGCGGTTGGTACGATAGGAGCGGCGGTCGGGTGCCGTGCCGTTCGACCCCGCGGGAGGCCGTCCATGATCCGCGTGACCAAGATCCTGTACCCGACGGACTTCTCCAGCTACTCGAACCAGGCGTACTTCCACGCGGTCGGGTTGGCGGAGACGTACGGGGCCAGCCTCACCGTCGTGTACGTTCGGGCGCCCGGCGCGCCGGGCGACAAAACCTACTGGCAGAACCAGCTCGAACAGGTGCGCCCCGCCAACCCGAAGATCGCGGTGAGTCACGTGCTGCTGGAGGGCGACCCGGCCGCGGAGATCGTCCGCTACGCGACCGACGCCCACATCGACGTGATCGTCATCGGCACCCACGGGCACACCGGGGTGGACCGCCCGGAGATGGGCAGTGTGGCCGAGCGGGTGATGCGCGAGGCCGCGTGCTCGGTGCTGGTGGTCAAGCTCCCCAAGGGCGTGGCCGCCGCCGAGCGGCCCGTCGCGGCGACGGCCGCGCGCGGCACCTGAGCGCAGGAGGCGACCGTGATACCCCCCGACGATTCCTCTCCGCCCGCGCCGTTTACGGACGACTTCCGCGCCCAGGTCGCGGCACAACTGACCGCCGCCGGGTTCGCCGTCGCCGGTTGGGAGCCGACCGGTGTGAACGCGAGCCCCGCCGCGGGCGGCGAAGCGCAGTACATCGGCCTGGCGAACCTGTACCGGCGCGCGAAAGCCGTCGCGGCCGCGGAGTGGCCCGAGATGGTTCGCGCCTTCCTCGAACACCGCGCCGAGCTGCTCAAAGCGCCCGCGATCCCGGACGACCTGTCCACCATCACGAACCGGCTGCGCCCGCGGCTCGGCCGCCCCTGCGACCGCACCGACAAGACCCCGCCGTGGGGTCTCCCGCTGCCGGGTACGGGTCTGGAAATCAACCTCGTGGTCGATTGTCCGCACGGGATGGTGTACGTCACCGGTCCGATGCTCGCGCGGAGCCGCAAAAAGGGCGAGGACCTGCTCGACGTCGCGCTGGAGAACCTCCGCAACGCGACCCCCGGCGACTACTTCGAGCGCGCCTCCGACGAACTCGACATCTACATCGGCCACTCGGGCGACGGGTACGACGCGGCACGGGCGCTGCTCGTCGAAGAGTTGATGCCGGACGCGCCGGCCGGGTTCTGGGTCGCGATCCCGAGCCGCGAGGAGCTGGCGGTGTGGCCGGTGTCGTTCCCGGCGCTGGGCCGCGTTCACGTGCTGAAGATGTTCGCCGACGAGAACTACCGCGAGCACGCGTACCCGGTTTCGGACGACGTGTTCTGGGTGTGGCGGGGTGTGTGGTACCGGTTCGGCATCGCGCTGGACGGCGAGGAGCTGGTGATCGACGCCCCGGACCCGTTCGGCGAGGCGCTGGAAGAGTTGCAAGGAGAAGAGTAGGGGCGCTCTTGGCGAATCCCGCCCGCAAGGGCGGTGGGTGGTGCGGCAGGTGAGCGCCACCCACCGCCCTTGCGGGCGTGTTCCCTATTTGGGCTACTTCGCCGCGTCCGCGAGCATTCTCTGAAGCACCGCCGGAACGAACGGCGCGTCGAACAGCGCGAACACGCCGCCCCCGCCAGCGGTCGCCGACCCCATCTCCGCCGCCCGCGCCTGAAAGTACGTCCGGACGCGGTCTCCGGTGGCCGTTTCGGCGGTGCGAACGAACAGCCGCATTCGCGGTTGCTCGCCGAAGCTCAGCGCGAGCAACCCGCCGCGCCCGCCGACCGCGGCGGCGAGCGCCTTCTTAACGTCTGGTGA
>JAFKJJ010000110.1:0-13144 GCA_017306025.1 Planctomycetota bacterium | reverse complement strand
GGCACCGATGCGAGCATCTTCCGGAAGCCCTCGGATTCGTTCCCGCGGAACTGCGTCCCGCCCGGTCCGAACCCACCCCTCTCCGCGGCCGCGAGGTCACCCGCGTTCAGTCCGAACGCCCAAACCGTCGGCGCGACGCGGGCGAGCACCGGCGCGACCGGCACCTTGTCGAGTTCGACCGCGAACCGCCCCTTTCCGCCGGGCACCGGCTTCGCCTTCAGCCCCTTCAGGAACTCGTTCTCGTCCGCGGGCGGCTGCTTCAGCACCAGCACGACCGCGACGCGTAACTCTTCGGGTCCGCTCGGCAGAAACAGCCCGCCGGCGACGTGGTCGATTTGCGCCAGCGTCAGTCCCGTCGAATCAATCGCGCCGAGCACTCGTGGCGGAATGCCGGCCCGCGCGAGCACGTCGCGCGGCTCCTGCTTGGTGCGTGCCGCGTAGTCCAGCACCGGCCCCGGTTGTATCGCGAACACTACGTTACACTCGGCCGGGAGGTAACCGAGCCCGACGAGCTGTGCCGGCGGAGTGGCGACGACGGCCGCGGGTGGTTCCGGCTCGCCCTTCGGCTTCGGCCCGCGGTTGTAGTACACGACGAGCCCGGCCACGAAGCCGATCAGCCCCAGCGCCATCGCGACCGCCGCCACCCGCCAGATCGACCATCCGCCCTTCATGGGTAGCGCGTCGAATTTCGCCACCGGCGCGGCCGGCGCGCCGGTGGCCTGCCCGGCCAGTTCTCCGCGGATCGGAAACACGTCGCCACAGCGCGGACAGGCGGCGCGACGGTCGGCCGGGACCGCGGCGAGGTCGAAGGCGGTGTTACACGACGGACAGGACAGTCTCACGCTCATTGCGGCCTCGGCAAGGAAACGAAGGGTATTCTATCGGGGCGGATTTCCCGCATCACTTTTGCCGTCGGCGGGCAAACAATTCCGAGAGCGGCGCCACGGGACGGACCCGCAAGCGCCGTTCGTACTTCAGCAAGGGGGCCGGATGTCAGTCGCCGCCGTCCGCCGGGTGGTCAGCCGGCTCGCGCCCGACCGGCCGCCGACCGACGCCGAACTCGTGCCCGCGATCGTACCGGCCGGCGCGAACCGCGAGGCCGCGTTCGCGGTTCTGGTCGAGCGGTACGGGCCGATGGTGCTCGGCGTGTGCCGGCGCGTGCTCGCCGACGCCCACAGCGCCGAAGACGCGTTCCAGGCCGTGTTCCTCGTGCTGGCGCGAAAGGCTCACACGATCCGTCCGCCCGGAGCGGTGGGCGGGTGGCTCCACGGCGTCGCGGTTCGAACGGCCCGAAAGGCGAAGACGGCCGCCGCCCGGCGGCGGAGGCGCGAAATGGCCGCGGTAACGGCAAACCTCGGTCGCGAGGTCGGGGGTGGTGAGGCCATCGGCGAACTCCAGCGCGCCGAACTCCGCGCGGTGATCGACGACGAACTCGCGGCGCTGCCCGAATCCCAGCGCGCCGCGGTCGTACTGTGCGACCTGCACGGGAAGACCCGCGCCGAGGCCGCGGCCGAACTCGGCCGGCCCGAGGGAACCGTCGCCGCGTGGCTGGCGCGCGGGCGGAAGGCCCTCGCCGCCCGACTGGCGCGCCGCGGCGTCGCACTGCCGGCCGCGGGGCTCGTCTCCGTCGCGACGCCGAGCGCCGTGTCCGCCGAACTCACTTCCGCCGCATTCGCGGCGATCCTGGGCCGCGCCGTTTCACCGACCGCACTTGCGATCGCGGAGAGTGTCATGCGAACCCTTTCGTCCGGTACGACCAAACTGGCTGCGACACTGGTCGCGGCCGGCGTGCTCCTGGCCGCGGTCACGACCGCCGGCGCGTGGTACGGCGGTGCCCCGGAACCGGCTGTGCCGGTTTTCCTCGCGGCCCCAGCCGCAGCGGACGTCCCGCCCGCAAAGCCCGAATCGGGCGCGTGGAAGGAGACGCGGGCGCTCGACCTGACCGGCTGGCTCGGCGGTTCGGTGTGCTTTTCCCGCGACGGTCAGACGCTCTTCGTCGGCGGCACCGGCGGGCACGTGCGGGCGTACGAGACGGCCACGCTGAAGCCGTTTTGGGAGACGACGGGTGGCGAACATTTCGCGGCGGTCGCGGTTTCGCCCGACGGGCAAACGCTCACCGTCACGGTGAAGGACGGCGCGCGGTTCCTCGACGCCGTCACCGGGAAACGCGGCGATCTGCTCGAAGAAAAGGGCAGCGCGCCGTATGCCGTGGCGTGGTTCCCAGACAAGCCGGTGTTCGACCCCAACACCGGGCAACGGCTCGCGACGAGCCGTCAAGTGATTTTCAGTACCGGCACCGGCAACGTGGTGAAAACGTGGGCGAAGTGGCCGCTCGTGTCAACGATCACCGCGAACACGGTCGGGGCGGGGAAGAAAGCCGACGACGAGTACGCGGTGCCGCTCGCGGTGGCGCCTGACGGGGAGCGAGTGGTCGTTACGGGTCCGATCGACGGCGGCACCGGCAAAAACGTACTGTGGGCGTGGTCAGCCGGGTCCGGCGCAGGCAACAAGCGGCTCGAAGGCCACAAGGTACCGGTGGTGTCCGCGGCGTGGGCGAAGGACGGCAAGCGGATCGTCACCGGCGACGCCGAGGGTGTGGTCATCACCTGGGACGCGGAGACGTTCAAGGAGAAGTCGCGGTTGAAGCTCGGCGGCCGGGTTGCGGCGCTCACGATCGCGCCGGACGGCGGGTCGGTGGCCGCGGCGGTGGCGCGCCCGCAGGAGAACAAAGGAAGAGCCGGCGCGTACACGGAAGAGGTGTTCGTGTGGCCGGCCGCGAACCCGCCGGAGAAGCCCGAACCGATCTCCCGCCACGAAGCAGACGGACCGTTCGAGGGGCTCGCGTCGATCGGCTTCGCGCCGGACGGCAAGACGCTCGCGTCCGGCTTCGCCAACTTCGCTCACCTCGCCCGCGGGGGGCAGCCCGTCGGCCGCGTGCGGGTTTTTGCACCGGGCGCGCCGGGGGTGAACCCCAAGCCCACCGCGAAGCCGATCACCGACGTAAGCTATGGCCCGGATGGTGAGTGGTATCTTGCGGTCCGCGGCGACAAGGTCGAGGTGTACGACGCCGCGACCGGCAAGCAGAGGTACGCGGTCGCGGCCGAAGCGGCGCGGCTCATCGACGGCGTCACGGTCACGACGCTGGGGCCGAAGGAGATCGTGTCCATCTCGCATTTCGATTTAAAGACGGCGGAGATCACAACGCACCCCCGCCCGAAGACGAAAACGGACTGGAACAGTGCCACGTTCTCCCCGGACGGCAGGCGGTTCGCCGCGCACTTCAGATCGCACGTCCGGATCTACGACGTCGCGACGGGGTTCGAGCCGGTGCGCCTGGACGATCAATTTGAACAGGCGGGCGGGCGTCTGGACGGTGCCGTCGAGGCGCTCGCGTTCTCCGCGAACGGCGAGAAGCTGTTGGCGTGTGGCGTAAAGCTGACCGAAAGCGGTCGGGTGGGCGTGGCGGTTTGGGACGTCAGCACCGGCAAGCGGCTGCACGCATTTCCGACCGATCCGAAGGACCCGATGCAGGCCGCGGTGTTCGCGCCCAAGGGTGACGAGATCGCGATCGGGTACCGGGACCGCGTCGAGGTGCGAGCGCTCGGCGGGGCGAAGAAGGACCCGGTGCGCACTTTCCCGACCGCCGGCGCCGTAACCGCACTGGCGTACTCGAAAGACGGCAAGCGGATCGCAGTCGGCGTCGCGCAGCCGATCGGGAACGGTGCGGGCCGGCCCGGTGACGAGCAGAAGGCGGCGGTGCAGGTGTTCGACGCCGCGACCGGCAAGGAGGTGAAGCGGCTCGACGGGTTCGAGCGCGCGAAGGGGTCGATGCTCCCGGTGTCGGCGCTCGCGTTCAATCCGGACGGCAAGACCCTGCTCGCCGGCACCGGCCACCGGTTCGCAGAGCCGCGGGGCGGCGAGGTGAAGGTGTTCGCCCTGGACGAACCGCCCCGGGTGCCCGAACCCGAGCCGGTCGGGCGGCGGACCGACTCGACGGTGCTCACGGACCACGGGCGGCTGGTGAACGGGGTCGCGGTCGCGCCGGACGGCAAGTCGTTCGCCGCCGCGACCGACGGGAACGTCACCTGCTGGGACTTCGCGACGCGGAAGAAGCTGTGGGTGTACCAGATGAAGGAGAAGGCGTTCGCGCTCGCCTACAGCCCGGACAACGGACACCTCACGGTCGCGGCGGAGAAAGGGGTGATCCGACTCGACGCGAAGACCGGGAAGGTGGACCCGTGGGACGACGCACCGTCGTTCGGTCCCGCGACGGCGGTCGCGTACTCGCCGGAGGGTTCGTGGCTGGCACTCGCGGACGGGTGGCGGGCACTGGTGTACCCGGCCGCCGGGGGCAAGCGGGAGATCGGAGTCTCGGTGCGCGAGACGGGCGACGGGCCGGTTCTGCCGTGCGCGGTTGCCTGGTCGCCCGACGGAAAACGGCTGGCGGTCCCGCAGCAATCGGACAAGGACGGCTGGCGCGTCCGCGTCGCTCCGATAAAGCCGGCGCCGGGCGCGTCGGAGCTGTTACTGGCTCACCGCGCGACAATCACGGCGGTCGCGTGGTCGAAGGACGGAAAGGTGATCGCCTCCGGCGACGCGGGCGGGAGCATCATCATGTGGGACGCGGCCACCGGCAAGGAGTTATGGGAGCGGAAGTTCATCGGTCGCGACGGTACGGCCGGCCGCGTCAACGCACTCGCCATTTCACCGGCAGACGGCACGGTCGCGGTCGCGGTGTCGCTCGGTTCCGGCAAGGGACCCGAGCGCGTCGCCCTTCTCGCGGGCAAGAACGGCACCGAGTTTCTGCACCTCATTCTGTCGGAAACGCTCCCGGTCACGTCGGTGGTGTGGTCGGGCGACGGAAAATACCTCGTCGGCGGTTGCGGCGCGCTTCCGGGAGAGAAGGTGCCGCCGGGCGAACCGGCCGTCGGCGCGGTGGTGGTGTGGGAACGGAAGCCGGAGCGATAGCCAGCGCGGGGTGCGATCGGTGTTGGAGAAGCCAACGGCAGTTGATAGAACGGCCCGCGGACAAAGCCGTCCGCGGGCCGTTTCGTTTCAGGAGCCTCGTCCAATGATCCCCATCGACTTCTCCGGCAAGGTGGCGCTCGTCTCCGGGGTCGGCGACAACATGAGCTTCGCGTGGTACATCGGGAAGGCGCTCCAACAGGCGGGGGCGAAGGTGGTGCTCGCGTGCCACCCGCGGGTGATGGGGATCGTGGAGGGGCTGCTCGCGAGCAAGCAGCCGGACGACACGGAGGCCCGCAAGCTGCCGGACGGGTCGGAGTTCGCGCCGGTGAAGCTGTTCCCGTGTGACGCGAGCTACGACACGATGGACGACGTGCCGCAAGAGGTCCGGACCAACCGCCGGTACGCGAAGTTCCCCGAGTACTCGATCAAGGGGACGGTGGACGCGGTCGCGGCGGAGTTCGGGGGGATCGACATCCTGATCCACTCGGTCGCGTTCAGCTCGGAGATCAAGAAGCCGCTGATCGAGACGAGCCGCAAGGCGTACCACGACGCGATGGGCATTTCGGCGTACTCGCTGGTGAGCATGGTGCGGGCCGCGGCGCCCCACATGGCGAACCGTCCGGGCGGGGCAAGTGTGGTAGGCCTGACGTACGTGGCGGGCGAGCGGGTGGTGCCACACTACGGCGGCGGGATGGGGACGTGTAAGGCGGCGCTGCAAATGGACGCGAAGCAGTTGTCGTGGTTCGTGGGCGACAAGAACGTGCGGGTGAACCTGATCTCGGCCGGCCCGTACGCGAGCCGGGCGGCGCGGGCGATCAACCCGGACTTCGACAAGCTGATCCAGCACGCGGCGGAGCACTCGCCCTTGCGCCGGCCGATCGGTCCGGAGGAGGTGGCGAACGCGACGCTGTACCTGTGCAGCCCGCTGGCGAGCGCGGTGACGGGGCAGATCCTCTATGTGGACTGCGGGTACAACGTCATGGGCACGTGAGGCGGAGCGAGGTCGCCCAGTGCTCACGTTTCTGTTCTGGAACTTGAAGAAGAAGTCACTTGCGAGTCGAGTGCGCAACCTCGTCGCGGCGCACTCGGCCGATTTGGTCATTCTGGCAGAGTGCCACATACCATCCGCAACCGTCGTGTCCGAACTCGACGCGACCGGTCGCGGGCCGTTTGCACTCGTGCCGGGTTCGGGTGCAGAACTTCGTCTTTACACACGATTACCGACCACCCGTTGGCAATCGCTTTATGTTCATCCGCACGAAGCCTGGCTCACGTTCCGCATCCAGGTCGGTCGCCGGCCGGCGTTTCTGTTGTTCGCCACTCATCTCCCGAGCAAACTTCACGCGCCCGATTTGGATCAGCTTCTGATCGCGAACCAACTGGCTGCGAACGTTCGAGCCGTCGAAGCGGATCAGAAGCACGAGCGCACGATCATAGTCGGGGATTTGAACGCAAACCCGTTCGAGCCCCCGCTCGTGTGGACTGGAGGACTGCAAGCGGTGATGAGCTGTGATGTGGTCGATCGCTTGCGCGGCGAACGCGCGTTCTACGGTGCCCCGTACCCTCTCTTTTATAATCCGATGTGGTCCGCGCTGGGTGACCGCTCACCCGGCCCACCCGGAACGTACTATCGGTCACCTTCCGGCAGTGTAAACTATTTCTGGAACACCTACGATCAGGTGCTGTTGCGCGCGGAGTTGATGCACCACCTGCGCGGCGTGAGGGTTCCCGATTCGGATGGCGTGGACAGCCTGCTCACCGCGCACGGACTGCCGGATTCGACGACCGGTTCCGACCACCTGCCGCTGGTGTTCACACTCGATTGGTGAGGTTGTGCCGATGTCAGAAGAAGCGGTGCGACACTGGCCGGATGTGTTCAACGTCAAAATCCTTTCGCCGGTGGCGATCTTGCGGCTACGCGCAAAAGAATTGTCCGCGATGACGCACGGGCTGCTGGAGGGAGAGGTCGTTTCGGCCGTCACGCCCAAGCGGGTCGCTCACGAACTACAACTCGTCGCCCCGGCGCTGAACGGGGAGCGCCGTACCATCCTAACCGTCACGCACGCGACGAATGAACTCTATCCTGCAACGGTCGATGCGACCGTCTTCGAGCCGGCGGAGGAGGTGCCCGATGAGGACTGGCGACCCGTCGCTTGGACGATGCAAGAGTTCGAGGTCCTCGTGCAGCGCGTGATCGAGTCCAAACCCGTACTGGCAACGGCCCAATCGCTCGTAGCTCGAAGCCAAGAGGTTTCGTCCGTGGGTTGACGCTACCCCGGGAAAATTCCGCCGATTCCCATTGCCACGGGCGCTATCATACCGTAGTTTCTTTCCTAACCCGCTTCGCCGTGCGCGACGGGAATTGACAACTTACGCTGGTGAGCATCTTATCCAGAGTGGCTGAGGGGCCAGGCCCGACGACGCCACAGCAACCGGCCCGACGACGTGCGTTCCACCAACCACGTCTCGGGTGCAGGTGCTAACTCCTGCCCGGCAAACGCCGCACTCCCACAAAGACGAGTGGAGTTCGGTATGGCCGGGGAAGATAAGATCTCGCGCGGGGCCGACCCGGTCGAACTGACGAGCCGATCCCGCCGTACTCTTATCTCACCGCACCCGCCGCACAGCAAACGGCCACAACCGCTGCGGCACATCTGGCCAAGCACTCACCCCGTAACGAACTGGCACACGAACCGACCGCTTCTACGAAGGTCGCGGTCCGCTTCATTCCGACAGGGGTGTCTCCGTGCCGAGTAACGACTTCGTCCTGGGGCTGAAGTGTCGCGTGTGCGGCAAACTCTACCCCAAGGCCGCGAACTTCTACTGCCCGGACGACCACGCGCCCCTCGAAGTCGCCTACGACTACGAGAAGGTCAAGCCGCACGTCAGCCGCGCCAAGTTCGCCTCGCGGCCCCGCAACATGTGGCGCTACCGCGAACTGCTCCCGCTCGACGGCGAGCCCACCGTCGGGCCGCAGGTCGGTGGCACCCCGCTGGTTCGGGCCGACCGCCTGGCCGACGCCCTCGGCGTCGAACGCCTCTGGATCAAGAACGACGCGGTCAACTTCCCCACCCTGTCGTTCAAGGACCGCGTGGTCTCCGTCGCGCTGTCGAAGGCCCGCGAGTTCGGGATGCGGATGGTGGGCTGCGCCAGTACGGGCAACCTCGCCAACAGCGTCGCGGCGCTCGGTGCGTCGGCCGGACTGGAAACGGTGATCCTCGTCCCGGCCGACCTGGAGAAGACGAAGATCTACGGCACCGCGATCTACGGCGCGAAGGTCGTGAAGGTGTCGGGCACCTACGATCAGGTGAACCGGCTCTGCACGCAAATCGTGATGGAGTACGGCTGGGGCTTCGTGAACGTGAACCTGCGGCCGTTCTACGCCGAAGGGTCGAAGACGGTCGGCTTCGAGATCGCTGAGGATCTCGGCTGGCGGTTCCCGCAGCACGTCGTCTGCCCGATGGCCGGCGGGGCGCTCATCGGCAAGATCTACAAGGCGTTCAACGAACTACACGCGACCGGAATCGTCGATCAGCCGGTCACGACCAAGATGTACGGCGCACAGGCCAGCGGCTGCAACCCGATCAGCGACTGCGTGAAGAGCAACCGTGAGCGGCACAAGCCGGTGAAGACGCCGAACACGATCTGCAAGAGCCTCGCGATCGGCGACCCGGCCGACGGATATTTCGCCGCAAACCTCATCCGCAGCACCGGCGGCTGGGCCGAGGACGTCAGCGACCCGGAAATCGTGGACGCGATGCAACTGCTGGCGAAGACCGAGGGCATCTTCGCCGAAACGGCCGGCGGCACCACGCTCGCGGTCGCGCGGAAGCTGATCGAGAGCGGCCGCATCCCGCGGGACGAAGAGATCGTGATCTGCGTGACCGGCAACGGTCTGAAGACGCAGGACGCGGTGTTCGAGGCGCTGGAGGAGCCCGCGACGATCAAGCCGTCGCTCGCGGAGTTCAAAGCGCTCGCGGGGCTGTCGCAACCGGCCGCCGAACCGGTACTCGCGTAAGAAGGATTTACCGCAAAGGACACGAGAGGGCGCGGAGAGAACGAGATCCAACTGTGCGTTCTCTCCGCGCCCTCTGCGGTGAAATCAATCTGGAGTGTTTCGTATATGGCGATCAAGGTTCAGATTCCGACTCCGATGCGCGAGCAGACCGGCGGTAAGGCGGAAGTGGAAGTTGCGGGCGGTACCGTGAAGGCCGCGCTCGACGATCTGCTCCGCCAGTTCCCGGGCGTCGGGCCGAAACTGTTCGACAACGGCAAACTGCGGCCCTACGTCAACGTGTTCGTCAACGACGAGGACATCCGCTACCTCGACGAGATGGACACGAAGCTGACCGACGGGCAGACCGTCGCGCTGATCCCGGCCGTTGCGGGGGGCTGAGCGTGGCCGAGCAGCCGCCACAACCGCAACAACAGGAAACGCCCGACGGGGCGGCGGTGTTCCCGCTGATCCCCGCGGAACTCGGCGTCCATCCGCTATTACTCGCCGCGCTGCACGCGTACGTGCTGCTCGAAGGGTCCGACGCGGCCGTGCTCAACTCGGCCGTCGCCGAAGAGGCCATGAACTATCTGGTGACGTACCTGCAGCGGCTCGGCGGCGACGAGCTGCGCCGCGTTCGAGAGGATATGCACACGCTCGCAGGGTTCGCACGGGCCGAGAAGTGGCCCAAACAGCAGGTCCGGTTCCTGCAAGACTTCCTCAAAGAAAACGGAATAGGTTCGTAGACGGCGCGCCGCTTCAACACGAAGGGGAGCGTGAAACGCTCCCCTTCCTCACTTCATACACCCATGACAGACACCAATCCGCTCGAACGTTACTCCCGCCAGATGCGGTTCCCGGGCCTGGGCAAGGCCGGACAGGAGAAACTGCTCGCGTCCCGCGTTACCCTGTGTGGGTGCGGCGCGCTGGGCACGGTACTCGCGAACGTACTGGCCCGCGCCGGCGGCGGGTTCATCCGCGTAATCGACCGCGACGTCGTCGAGCCGTCCAACCTCCAGCGGCAGGTGCTCTTTGACGAGTCCGACGTGGCGAACAATCTGCCGAAGGCCGAGGCCGCCGCGGTCAAACTCCGCGCGATCAACTCCGCGATCACGATCGAGCCGATCGTCGCGGACATCAACCGCACCAACATCGAGGACCTCTGTAGCGGTGCGGATCTCATTCTCGATGGCAGCGACAACTTCGAGATCCGCTACCTCATCAACGACGTCGCCATCAAGCACAACAAGCCGTGGGTGTACGGCGGCGCGGTGGGCAGTCAGGGGATGTGCATGACGATCATCCCCGGCGAGACGCCCTGCCTGCGGTGCGTGTTCGAGGCCGCGCCGGCGCCGGGCGAGACCGGGACGTGCGAGACCGCCGGCGTGCTGGCCCCCGCGGTCAACATCGTCGCGAGCTACCAGGCCACCGAGGCCATCAAGCTGCTCTCCGGCAACAAGCAGGCGGTGAACCGCGAACTCATCAGCCTCGACGTGTGGGAGAACACGAGCAAGCGGATGAAGGTGGCCCCGCTCGCGGGCCGGAAGGGCGAGTGCCCGTGTTGCGCGAAACGGAACTTCGAGTGGCTCGACGGCGCGCACGGCACGCAGACCACGACCCTCTGCGGCCGCAACGCGGTGCAGGTGAGCCACCGCGCGAAGGGCAAACTCGACTTCGCGTACCTCGCGTCCGTACTGAAGCAGAGCGGTGAGGTGAGCTACAACAAGTTCCTCCTGAAGTTTCAACTCGTCGAGAACGGCGACCCGTACGAGTTCACGGTGTTCGAGGACGGCCGGGCGATCATCAAGGGCACGAGCGAGCCGGACAAGGCCCGCACGCTCTACGCCAAGTACGTCGGGCACTGACGCGGTATGATGGGGCGGAGCCCCGGAGACGCACATGAGCACCGCCACGCGCACCGCCCGAAAGCCGAAATCGCAATCGAACGGGCACCTACCGCCCGCGATCCCGCCGCTACCGGTGCGCCGGTTCAGCGTTGCGGAGTATCACAGGCTGTGCGAGATCGGAATCCTCACACCGAGTGATCGCGTCGAACTCATCCACGGCTGGATCGTTGCCAAAATGGGTACCAACCCGCCGCACGCCTACGGCGTCAACGTGCTGATGAAGGCGCTCCTCGCCCTCGCCGGGAGTTCGGCCGTCGTCCGTGTGCAACAACCGATCACCACTTCGGACAGTGAACCGGAACCGGATGTCACCCTCGCGACCGGAACCGATGACGAGTACAAGGCGCATCACCCCAGACCGTCCGAGTGCGTCGTCGTCGCAGAAGTGGCCGACTCGACGCTGCGCGAGGACCAGACCACCAAGCTCGAGCTGTACGCGGGCGCGAAGGTCGCCGTGTACTGGATCGTGAACCTCGTGGACCGCCGCCTCGAGGTCTACACGCAGCCGCGCGGCGGGAAGAACCCGACCTACAAGACGCGCACCGACTACGGACCCGACGACGCGGTGCCCGTCGTGATCGCCGGCAAGCGGGTCGGCACGATCGCCGTCAAAGAGCTTCTCCCATGAACTACCTCGACAACGCCGCGACCAGCTTCCCCAAGCCGGAGGGCGTCTACGCCGCGATGGACCACTTCGCGCGGCACTCGCTGGCCAACCCCGGCCGCTCCGGGCACAAGATGGCGCTGGCGTCCGAACACGTACTCTCCGACGCACGCCACCGGCTCAACCGCTTCTTCAACGGCAAGAACCCGGACCGCTGGGCGTTCGGACTTAACTGTACCGACGCCCTCAACATGGCGTTCAAGGGCGTGCTCAACGACGGCGACCACGTCATCACCACCGCCCTCGAACACAACAGCGTGTCCCGGCCGCTCGTGGCGCTGTCGGAGGCGGGGCGGATCACGCTGACGCGCGTCCCGGCCGACGCCGGCGGCACCGTCGACCCCGAAGCGATCCGCGCCGCGATCACGCCGAAAACGCGGCTCGTCGCGATGACGCACGCGAGCAACGTGCTCGGCACCGTGCAGCCGGTCGCGGAGGTCGGGCGCATCGCGCGCGAACATGACCTGTTCTTCCTCGTGGACGCGGCGCAGACCGCGGGCGCGCTCCCCATCGACGTTCAGGCGATGTGCATCGACCTGCTCGCCTTCCCCGGCCACAAGTCGCTCTTGGGGCCGACCGGGACCGGCGCGCTGTACGTCGGCAGCCGCGTGATGCTCCGCCCGTGGCGCGAGGGCGGCACCGGCGGCGACTCGCTCACGCCCACGCAGCCGACCGAGTTTCCGCACCACCTCGAAGGCGGCACGCCGAACGTGTTAGGCGTCGCGGGCCTCATTGCAGGACTCAACTTCGTCGAAGAGCGCGGCATCGACTCGATTCGCAAGCACGAAATCGAACTGTGCGATCGCGTTCGGGCCGCGCTCGTTGAGATGCCCGGGTTCGAGGTGTTCGGCCACGCGGACGCGCGCCGGCGCGTCGGGGCGATCAGCTTCCGGTGGGAGGGGCTGCCGGCCCCCGAACTGGCGGGGCTGCTCGATCAGTCGTTCGACATCGCGGTGCGCCCGGGGCTTCACTGCGCACCGTACGTCCACAAGGCGCTGGGCACTGCTCCCGACGGACTGGTTCGCATCAGCCCCGGGCCGTTCAACACCGAGGCCGACATCGACCACCTCATCGGCGCGCTGAAGGAGATCGCCGGCGGAATGTGATCGGCCATAATCGGTACTTCTCACTGGCCTCGCGCAGTTCGGACGGTACGCTAATCGTCACTCCGCCGGTGAACATTTCCCGTTCGTCTCCCGGCGGGACTCGCGAGGTTCCCACATGTTGCGCCGATTACTGTTCGCGCTCATCGGGGTCGCCGCTGCGGCGATCCTGGTCGCCGACCGTGGCCCGAGTGCCCGGGCCGCCGATCCGGAGATTACGGGCAACTGGCTGTTCACCTACTCCCCGCGGGGCGGCACAGAACAGGCGCTCGCGATCGTGCAGGTCGAGGTGAAGGACGGCAAGACGGTCGCGTCGGCCATCTACTCGCCGATCAAGGGCATGACCGTCAGCAAGTTCGAGTCGGACGGCAAGACGGTAAAGTTCAACACCAGCCTGGGGTTCTCGTTCGAGGGCACGGTCGGCAAGGACGGTAAGATCGCAGTCGGCAACTTCTCGTCCGACCAAGCTTCCATGCGAGCGAAGCTGAGCCGCACGGACAAGACCGAA
>JAFKJJ010000643.1 GCA_017306025.1 Planctomycetota bacterium | reverse complement strand
CGGGGCGGTCGCAGTGGGGGTGGCGGAGGAGGCGGCTACCGCGGAGATCGCGGCGGCCGGCGCGATCGCGATTGAGCGACGAACGCAACGGGGGCTTCGGCCCCCGTTTTCGTTTGTGACTACCGCACGGCACGGGCAGTGGTACCTGCGGGTCGGGCCGGTGATCCCGTGCAAGTCAAATGCGAGCGGAGGCGCCGTTTTCACGCGGGGTTTGACCGTCGACTGTAGGAGCTGTGGTGCCGCGAGCGGCTCGTACAGCGGCGGAAGTTCGGCCCCGAACACGTAGTCGTTCAGACACTCGCCGGGTGGGGGTAGGCGATCGACGGGCCGCTCGCGCTCCGGGCCGAACCATTCGATCATCTGGGCCGTTTCTTGGGGTTGGAACGGTCCGATGGGGCAGACCATCGGGTACCCGCATCGTGGGGCGGAAACGGCGTGAGGAGGTCTGGCATTCGTGCGTCCGCGGGCGGGGGGGGCGGTACCGCATGTGCTTCGCGATGGTGTACTCACCGAGATGTTCGCCCGGTTTGGGCGGGTAATCGAGAACGTACCAGGGCTACGCAGAGATTGAATCCGGGTCGTTGAGCAAGTCCCGGGCGAGTTCGGATTGTGCGACCATCGCGCGAGTCGCTGCGGCCGCGCTGGGATAATCCATGTGCCGTAGCAGGTACACGGCCACGTTTCGCAGACTCGCCCGCACCCGCGGGGCCGGCCCGCGACGCACCCGGCACCGGTCCTCGCCCCGCGTCACGTCTCGGGTGTGGTGCAGACCGTTCTCGACACCCCAATGGCCGCGCGTGTACCCCAACAGCGCCCGCGCGTCGGCCGCCAACTCGCTGAGGCGGGTGATCCCGTACACCACCTCCCCACGGCCCTTCACCTTCCGGCGGCGCCCCAACCGGAGCACCTGTGCGCCCCCGGCCAGGAGCCGAGGTACTCGTTAAGCCACGTCGTCGTGGTGATCGCCCGCCGCTCCAGGCGCCCGTGGCCCTTGCTCGTCGCCGTCGCCCCGCTCATCCCACTGCCGCTGGAACCCGGGGGAAAACGCGCCGCCCTCGGCAGCGGCAAAGGTGTCGGCCAACTCGGCCCGTAGCTGGACCCGGTTCTTCTTGGCGTAGAGGATGTAATCGCCCGGCTCCTGCTGCGCCGCCGCACACACGTCGGCGTGGGTGAACATGGCGTCGGCAGTAACCACGACCCCGCCCAACGCCGGCAGTACGTCCAACAGCCGCAGCGCCGCCTTGTGTTCGTTGGTGGTGGCCTCGACGGCCATCTGGGCGATCACGGCCGAGGCGCGCGGGGCGTAGGCGGCCAACCGGTGGGTGCCGGGCACCTCGCCCTCACGCGACCCGCACAACCGCTTACCGTCGAGGGCGAGGTGCTCCCACCCGTCGGGATGGCGGTCGGTCGGCCGGGCGCCGATGATCCGGTCCAGGCGGTCGGCGTCCGGCTCCCGCAACAGCCCGGCGATGGTGTTGGCGCAGGGCCTCTTCCCGCTCCTGAACCCCAGCGCGTGCCCCAGTCGCTTCTGGCGGAGTTGGCCGAACGGGGCGCGGGCCTCGGGCGTGGTGCGACCGGCGAGAACGGCGACCAAGCAGAGGGGCCGCAACCCGGCCATCGGGTACTGGCGACCACGACGGTCGCGCCGGTCCGTCAACTCGGCCAGACGTTCGACCAGCGAGAGGGCCATAACCGGCTCCCAGATGAGGAGCCGATCGCGTATCCAGCCACGCCGCCTCCCCCAAGATCAACCGCTGCGTAGCCCTGCGGCTGACGCGATTAGCTTTGCTATCCTGCGATTCTGTAAATCCGACTTACGCCGCCATCTTCCTGAATTCTTCGGTAGCGAAAGCTCACGTCGAGGCTGAGAAGGTCGGGATTGCTCAGGGGCATTTCAATGTCGGCTCAATGCGCACGACACCGTTGCCTCTTCCCCCGCTCCCCGAGCAGCAAGAGATCGTGCGCCGCGTCGCCGAGCTGGTCGCGCGGGCCGACGTGATCGAGACCCGGCTGACGGACCGCGGCGGATGGCCGACCAGCTCACGCAGGCCGTGCTGTCGAAGGCGTTCC
>JAFKJJ010000109.1 GCA_017306025.1 Planctomycetota bacterium | reverse complement strand
CCGACGCGCGACTCGGGGAAGAACCCCCGTGCCACGCCCGCCTGGTTCGTCACGACGACCACCAGCGCGCCCGCGGCGTTCAGCCGACGGACCGCCGCGTCCGCGCCGGGGATCAGCCGCACCTGCTCCGGCGATGAGAGGTAGTTGACCTCTTCGATCAGCGTGCCGTCGCGGTCGAGGAAGACGGCCTCACGCGGCATGGAGCGCCGCCCGGCGGCTCACGAACGCGCGGTAGGCGTCCGGCGTGCCGATGTCGGTGAACGGCTCCTCGTGCGCTACCGCCGCCAGCCGCAGCCCGTCGCGCAGCGCCGCGGGAAACACGTCGCGCTCCAGCGACACCACCTCCTCGGCCGGGACGCGGTCGAGCAACTCGCGCTCGATCACGTAGGCCCCCGCGTTCACCCACCCGGTCCCGGGCACCGACTTCTCGCCGAACCCGACCACGCGGTTGCCGCGCAATTCGACGGCCCCGAACCGGCTCGCGTCGGGGACGTGCGCGAGGGTGAGCGTCGCGACCGCCCCGCGGACCCGCGCCGAGGCGTGCACGCGCGCCAGCCGCGCGAGGTCGACGTCGAGGTACGTGTCGCCGTTCACCACGACCGCGGCCGGCGCGAAGTGCCCCGCCGCGCGCTTCAGCGCGCCGCCGGTGCCGAGCAGCTTCTCGCCGTCGCGGGAGTAGTCGATTCGCACGCCGAGCGACGCGCCGGCGCCGAACTCGGCCTCGATCTGCTCGGCCATGTGGCCGACGCACAGCACGAACCGCCGCGCGCCGCGGGCGCGGAGCAGCTCCAGTTGCACCGCCAGGAACGGGCGGTCGCCCACGGCCGCGAGCGCCTTGGGGCGGTCCGCGACGGCCGGGCGCAATCGCGTGCCCAGTCCGCCGCACAGCACAACGACCGGAAGGTCGAGCATGACGGGTCCCCGGTGGGGGTCGGTTGTGAGCGGGCCGCGCCCGCGCGAATTCGTACTGTGGTATCCCCTCCCGGATCGGGTTGTCAACCCGAAGCCCCGCACGAAACGCCGCACGGGGGGCAAAAACGCGGGCCGGTCGTGCGTGATGTGGGTGTGGGCGGTGAGACGGTCGGCGGCCCGCCGCCGGCACCGACCCCTCAAGACACGAGGAGCAGAGCCATGACCGCGCCCGTTCGATTCGGTTACATGACCAACAGCCTCGAAAACCTCCGGCTCGCCCGCGACATCGCCGCCGCCGAGGGGTTCGTGGTGGACATGCTGCCGCCGGACGCCCCGGCCCCGGAGCCGGGCACCTTCGACGGCATCATGGCGGACCTGGCCCCGGCCGGGCGCCACGCGCTCGAACGCAAGACCTTCCTCAACAAGCTGGCGCGGGTGGCGAGGGCGTTCCCGGTTGTGGTGTACGACCGGGCTGCCGGTTACCCGGAGACGTCGGCGATGAGGGCGGCCGGGATCAAATGGTTCCCGACGATCCGACCGCGGGCGTTCGCCGCGCTGCTCGACCACCCGCTGGCCGCGAAGGTGGCTGCGGCGAAGGCCGCACGTGACGAGGCGGCCGAAGAGTTAACCACGGTGAGCGAGTGAAAGGGATCGGGCCGGTGCGTTGTAGCGGGGTGTTGAATCGCTCGATTGGGAACCGTGTTGCTCCCTCTCACACCAATTCGGACGAATCCTCACCCTCTCCCGCAAGGGGAGGGGGCAAAGCGCGAAGACACGTAACGGTTACCCCTCACCACGATCCGGTCCCCACCTTCGATACGATTCGCGTCGATGCCCCACCCACGGAGGGGGATCGGCGCAGCGCGGCGGTTGCTCCCGACCGCGGTTCGCGATCAGATCGCGAGGAGCGGATTGCCGGCTTCCGGCCCCGGCGGCCACCACCAGTGGCGGAAGAGGTACGCGACGAGACCCGCGGCGGGCAGCCCGACCTGTGCGACGGTTGTAAGATCCATGATGCGTAACTGCGGTGCAGCCTTGCGGAGTGGAGCGACGTTTCGGGCTACATAATCTGTACGCAAATGGCGGGCCACAAACGGCGAACGGCCCGCCAAAAGCGGGCCGTTCGTGCTAGATTCAAGCGATCGTCAGTTCCGCTGAACGGCATGGAACAGTTCGCTCATCTTCATCCCCAGCGCCAGGCAGATGCGGTAGAGGGTTTCGATCGACGCGGAGTTCTTGCCCAGCTCGATCTGGCTCAGGTAGCCGAGCGAAACGCCGGTGCGGTCGCTCATGTTCGCCAGGGTCAGCCCCATCGCCTTGCGGCGCTCGCGGATCGCGGCCCCCAGGGCTTCCTTCAGAGCGTCCTCGGTCATCCGGAGCAGGCCCTTGCTCTCCAGACAGCGGAAGACGATCTCGCGGAGCTGGTCCACCTGGAACGGCTTGGTCAGGTAGTCGCAGGTCTTGGCGCGAAGGCAGTTGATCGCGCTGTCCACCGACGGGTACCCGGTGACGACGACGATGTTGGCGTCCGGCTGGCTGTCGCGAATCCAGCCGAACACCTGCTCGGCCTCCAGCCCCGGCAGCACGTAGTCGAGCACGATTAGGTGGTAGTTGTTCGGCCGCGCGAGGGTCGACTCCACCATCATCGGGTCGGAAACGACGTCGATCACAAAATCGCGGTTGGACAGCGCCGCCTGGATCACGGCACAGGTGTGCGGGTCGTCGTCCAAAATGAGGATGTGAATGTCCCCGGACGACTGCAATTCCCGCGGTCCCGGCTGCGCCTGCGCCTGTGCCTTGGGCACGGGAGCGGGCGTGATCGCGGGGTACAAGGGCTTTGGGGTCTGGGTCAAGCGGTCCTCGACGTCGTAAGGCATGGTTGTTTAACCTCCGACCGCGGTGACGACCACGGGAGCGGGTGTAACGGCCGGGGGCCGGACGGTTGCGAGCGGGAGCACCACGCGCACCTGCGTTCCGGTTCCGGGGGAAGGGACGGATTCGATCAGGATGCCACCCCGGTGCGAACACAGGACGCGATAGGCGATGGCCAGCCCTAGCCCGCGGTGCCGCACCTTGGTGGTGAAGAACGGTTCAACGAACAGCCGCCGCCGCACCTCCGGCTTGATACCCGGTCCGGTGTCGGAAACGGTGATCTGCAGGTGCGTGCCGACCCCGACGCGGCCCAGGTAGCCGCGGGCGTCGGCCTCCGTGAGTTCGACCGGCCGGGAGAAGACCCGCACCACCCCGCCCTGCGGGCACGCCTCCACGGCGTTCTCCATCAGGTGGCCGAGGACGATCTGCAGCGGTCCGGCCTCGATCGCGACGGCCGGCAGGCCCAGGGAGTAATCCTTCTCGAACCGCACGCCCAGCGGCGTCGTCGGCTTCAGCCGCGCCTCTTCCTTCGCCACCGCCAGCGGGACGGCGCCGGGGTTCGGCTTGATCTGCCCGCTGCGACTGAGGTGGTGCAACTGCTGGGTGAAGACGATCCCGCGCTGCCCGACCTTGCCGATCTCGGTGACGAAGTTCGCGGCCTGCGAGCCGGGCTGGAGCATCGGCAGGGTCAGGTCCGAGAACCCGATGATGCCCTGGAGCAGGTTGTCGAAGTCGTGGGCCATCCGGCCGGCGATCAGGGCCGCGTCGGTGAGCCGCTGGTTCAGCCGCTCCGGGTCGATTACCGGTCCGACGACCGCGGAGAGGGTCGGGGCCCGTTCGATCGTCTTGCCGGCCAGGGCCAGGTAGGACCGCTCCGCGTCGGTCCAGGGCTGGCCGGCCGGCTTTTCGGCCCACAGGACGCCCGCGGGACGGCCCGACGGGTGGACCAGGGCGAACACGCGGCCGGAGGTGTTCGGGACCGAGTACAGGACGGTCGGCTCGCCGCCCTTGAGGCGCCGCAGCGCGTCGGGCACTTCCGGCGGGGCCGGTGCCTCGGCCGGGAGCCCGCCCTGAACGGTCTTCGCGACCGCCACCCCCTCGCCGGCCCACGCGAAGCCGCACGTCCGCCACCCGCACGCCTGCCCCCAGCCGCTCAACAGCGCGTCAAAGGCGGTCACGTCGGTGGACTCCTGCCACCAGTTCGGCAGAAAGGCCAGGGCTGCAGATAGCGTGCCTGGTGCGGACATCTGCTACTTTCTCCTGACCGTAGGGTGAACAAGCGGTGTTTGGCGTTAGCTGAATTCAGGGAATTCACCCTGTATCTAGAACGGGCCTCAACGAAGTCAACCGGGTTGTAGCGCTTCGCACGAAACCAACGACATTTCCGAAAGATGGGGCGGCCGGGGGAAATTGATCGAACGAGCGTTCCGCACTGATCTTTACGATTTCGCCGGGAGCGGTTCCACGGCGAATTGGGTAAAATGCGCCTGCCCGGAGGGCCGAGGAACCGGGCGAAGTTACTGGAGCGGTCATTGGAACGGCCCACGCGTGAAGTGAGGACCGACCGAGCGAATCGCAACCATCGGTGCCGCCCGCTTCTGGCCCTCTCCCGGCGTGAGAGAGGGCGAAGCCGAAACCCGCTCTTCATCCTCTCCCAGCACAAGGGAGGGCGAAGACACAACAACCGCGGCGGGTATCGGTCCGCTGCGTCCGACGTCCGAAGACTTATCTCCGCTTCACCGTGTGGGTGCCCGTTCGCCCCGCGAGCGTCCCCGAAATTGTGGTGCGAGCGGGATGCCCACACCGCAATAAACCGGCACCCGCTCTTGAGATGCGTTCGAGAGCCCCGTTACGGCTCCTTCTTCGGCTCCGGCTTCTTCTCGATCTTCCGGACGGCCTGCGCCGCGGCCTCGCGCACCTTCACCTGAGGGTCGGCTTGGCGCGAACGGAGCGCCCCGAGAGTCTCCAGCGCCTCCGCCTTCACACCTTTATCGGGTGATGTGAGGTCCGCGCCGATGTATTCGTACCCCAGCGCGCCGATCTCATCCACGAGCGCCAGTCGCACCTCGAAATCGGGCTGCTTCGACGGGTCGAGTTGCGGCCGGAGGTCCTTGAGTCGAGCCTTGACGCCCGCGGGTCCGAGTGCGGAGCCGAACGCCCGCACCGCGTCCACGCGGATGTCCTTCACCGCGTCGGTCGTCAGCACCTTGAACAGCTCGTCCGCGGCCACGCCGGCCGCCGTGCCGAAGGTGCCCAGCGTCCGGGCCGCGCCGCGCCGAACCTCGTCGTTCTTGTCGGAGAGGGCGGCCGCCAGCGCCTTCACCACGACCTCCGACTTCTCCGCGAGCAACCCGATCGACGCGATCAGTTCGCGCTTGATGTCGGCGTCCTTCTCGGTGCCCAACATCAGCGCCATCGTTTCAGAAATGGTGGACGCGCCTTCCGGCTGGATGCGGCCGAGCGCGTACACCGCGGCCGTCCGGACGGACTTTTCGGAATCCTTCAGGAGCGGGACGAGGTCCGGGGCCGCGGACCTGGCCGTCTTGGTCTGTGCGCCGGCGAGCGCGATGGCCTCGGCCGCGGCCACCTTCACGGCCGGTTCGGGGTCCTTCAGTGACGCGGTGAGGGGTTCGAGGCCCAGCGCGCAGACCTCGGGGAACTTGGACATCGCCAGGACGATCTCTTTCCGGACGCGCGACTCCTTCTCGGTGCCGAGCGCGGCGACGAGGTCGGCGGAGCCGTACTTGATCTCGTCCTGTTTGAGTCCGGCGAGCACGATCGCGGCCTGCGTGCGGACGGCGGGGCTCGGGTCGACGCGCAGCGCGCGCCCGACGTTGGGCAGGACGTCCTTGTGCTTGTGCGCCACCCAGATCTTGCCCAGCGCCTCGACCGCCAGCGCCCGCTTGCGCGCGGAGGAGTCCTTCTGAACGGTGTCGATCCATTTCGACACCGTCTGCCCCTCGAACTCGGGGTCCTTGTCGTCGGCACGGGCGGAGGTGAGGGCGAGTCCGACAACGGCGAGCGCCCCGGCGAGTCGGGCGGCGGGTGACATGGTGCGGTCCTCGGTAATGCAGGGCCAACTCGGATGATACGACGCCCGGCGCGGGTCGGTCAAACAGTTTCGGCGCCCGACGCGCCCGCGACATCATCTGGCGGATCGGGACCAAGGCCGGGGAGCGCCCGGGGGGGCGCAAAAAGGAGCACCACGGCTCTTCCCCCGCCTGCCCCGGGGCCGCGAGGCCGCCCAGTTCGATCGCCGGCGAACCACGCCCGTCGTAACGATCGTCGGTCGGGTGTGTGTGGCGCGCCTATATACCGGTGCAAACGGTGCCACACCGGGCACGGTCCGCGTGACGGGGCGTTAGGTCTAACAACGGCCGATCTCAGTCGCGGAGCGACCGAGGCCGTGACGTTGGCCGGGGCGCTGTGCAGTTCCGCGGAAGCGGCGACGAAGATCGTGTTCGAGTTGAGCGGCTTGCGGGTGGGCGAATCGACCATCGCGCGACGGAACGCGTCGGTGAGGACGTGGGGAAACGACCAGATGACGAACGAGCGCCTGGAAGGTCGTCGCGCCGGAAGTGGTCGACGGGCGCCGAGGGCCGGAGCGTGGGGCACGTGTCGGCGGACGCGACGGGGATGGGATGCACGGCGGGAACGGACGCTCGGCGGAGGGCCGGATGGCCGCGGTGGCAACGGTCTGGAACGCAGGGGGCCGGGTCCATGCGAACGCGGATTCCGGTTCCGCGTCCGTATAGTTCCGAACTCGATCCTCGTCGGTGGTCTTCGTGCTCGGGGTACCTCTCACGGCGCCCCCGGAGCGGGCGACACGGGGATCTTCTGGTCCAGCTCAACATTGAGTTCCAGGACGTTCACGAGCGGCTCGCCGACCAGCCCGGAGAGCGGCGTGAAGGAGTGCTTCCGCACCAGCGACTCGACGTCGGCCCGCACCTTCACGCCGTCGGTGCCGGGCGGGGTGCGCCTGGCCGCAACGCGATCGAGTTGGTAAACGCTCAGCGCGTTGCGCAGGGTGATGTGCGGGTCCAGCCCGGCCCCGGACGCGGTCACCATGTCGGCCGGCACCGGTTCCAGGTCCGCCATTCTCGACCGGTTGTCCGGGTCCTGTAGCCACATGTCGAAGAAGTTGGCGTCGATCGCCCCGAGGTTGCCGCTCAGCTCCTCGTCCTTGCCCATCTGCTCGACGGTCGCCGGCTCGATGCGTTTGTTTCCCGTCTTCGGGGTGCGAACCGCCGGCCACTCCCCCGGATGCGCCTTCGCGAAGCTGACGAAGAAGCCTGCGACGAGGTCCTCCGGCTTCGGGTCATCGGTCTTCGTCGGGTTCGCCTTCTTCCAGTCCTCGATCACGTCCGGGTGGTCCTTCGCCCAGGCGAGGACGTATTCGCCTTGCAGCCCGTATTTGTCCTTGGCGATATCCGTCCTGGCCCAGTTGGACGAGGCCACGGAATACTCGCCGGCCCAGTCCGCGACGCGATCCGGCTTGGCCGCGAACCACGCCTCGATGTCCTGCTGCGGGGTCCGGGCGGCCGACGGCGAACCCTTCTTGTATGCAACCATCGGCCCGAGTTGCTGGGCGGCGCGGTCGCGCAACTTGGGGTTGTTGGCGCCCCAGTTCGATCCGCCGGCGGCCGCCGCGTTGTAGTCGGCCGCCGACGGGCGGGGCCAGAAGTACTCGTCCGCGGTGAACTTCTGGGCGATCTGACTCGACCCGACGACGCGCTCGGTCCCGTCCGGGTTCGTCACGGTCATCAGGCTGCCGTTGGCCCGGGTCGGGAAGACGGTCTGCCCGATCGCCCAGAGCACGAGCGGGTAGACGAAGCAGCAGACGACCAGACTGAGCGCCACCAAAAGCAGACTCGCGCGAAGGTGTTTCATGTGTGTACCTCAAGCCCGACGATGGTTGTCGCCGGGGCGTGCGTTCAGGCCAGGCCCAGCGCCGCGAGCGCCAGGTCGATCAGTTTGATTCCGATGAACGGCGCGATCACCCCGCCCAGGCCCCAGACGAGCAGGTTGCGCCGCAAGAGCGCGTCGGCCCCGACCGGGCGGTACGTCACGCCCTTGAGGGCTACCGGGATCAACAGCGGGATGATGATCGCGTTGAAGATCACCGCCGACATGATCGCCGACACCGGGCTCGCCAGGTTCATGAAGTCCAGCGCCTTCAGCCACGGCAGCGTGGCCGCGAACAACGCCGGGACGATGGCGAAGTACTTTGCTACGTCGTTGGCGATGCTGAAAGTGGTCAGCGCGCCGCGGGTCATCAGCAGTTGCTTGCCGATCTCGACGCACTCGATGAGTTTCGTCGGGTCGCTGTCGAGGTCCACCATGTTGCCGGCTTCCTTGGCCGCCTGCGTGCCGGAGTTCATCGCGACGCCCAGGTCGGCCTGGGCCAGCGCCGGGGCGTCGTTGGTGCCGTCGCCCATCATCGCCACGAGCCGCCCGCCGTGCTGCTCCTTGCGGATGTACGCCAACTTGGCCTCCGGAGTCGCCTCGGCGATGTAGTCATCCACTCCCGCCTGCTCCGCGATCGCCTTGGCGGTCAGCGGGTTGTCGCCGGTGACCATCACGGTGCGGATGCCCATCTTCCGCAACCGCTCGAACCGCTCGCGGATGCCCGGCTTGAGAATATCTTCGAGCACGACGATCCCGGCGAGCGTGTTCCCCTCGCAGACCAGTAGCGGGGTGGCGCCGGCCGCCGCGACCGCGTTCACCTGTTCCTGAACGAGCGGCGGCACCGTCCCGCCGTTGTGCTTCAGATGTTTCAGGACGGCATCGACGGCGCCCTTGCGGATGCTCCGGCCGTCCGGCAGGTCCACGCCGCTCATCCGCGTCTGCGCGGTGAACGCGACGAACTTCGACCCGGCCGGGGGCACGGCGTTGAAATCGCTACCCCGCTGTTTGCGGTACAGGTCGACGATGCTCTTGCCCTCGGGCGTCTCGTCCGCGGCCGATGCGAGTGCGGCCAGCCGGCCCAGTTCGGCCGCCGCGAAGCTGCCGACCGGCCGAAACTCGGTCGCCTTCCGGTTGCCGAGTGTGATGGTACCGGTCTTGTCCAGCAGCAGCGTGTCGATGTCGCCCGCGACCTCGACCGCCTTGCCGCTCTTGGCGATCAGGTTCGCGCGCAGGGCGCGGTCCATTCCGGCGATGCCGATCGCGGCCAGCAGCGCGCCGATGGTCGTCGGGATCAGGCACACGAGCAGCGCGACCAGCGTCGGGATGTCGGTGCCGAGGCTCTTGAGGCCCGCGGCGCCGAGGTAGCCGGCCATGTACTGTTCGGTGTACCGTGCCATCGGCCACAACGTGGCGGTGACGACGAGGAAGATGAGCGTGAACGTGCTGAGCACCAGCGACAGCGCGATCTCGTTGGGCGTGCTCTGACGGGCCGCGCCTTCGACCAGCGCGATCATTCGGTCAAGGAACGACTTCCCGGCGGCCGCGGTGAGCTTCACCACGACGCGGTCCGACAGCACGCGGGTACCGCCGGTCACACCGGACCGGTCGCCACCGGCCTCGCGCACCACCGGCGCGCTCTCGCCCGTAATGGCGGACTCGTCGATGCTGGCGACGCCGGCCACGATCTCGCCGTCACCCGGAATGAACTGCCCGGCTTCGACCACGACCAAGTCACCTTCTTGAAGCGCGGTCGAAACCGTTCCCTCGGCCGGGACATCGGCCGCGAGGGCCGTCGCCGGGTCGACGTGGGACGGCAGCCGGAACGCCGGGGTCTCCTGGCGCGTCTTCCGCAGCGCGTCTGCCTGGGCCTTGCCGCGCGCCTCCGCGAGCGCCTCGGCGAAGTTGGCGAACAGCACCGTGAGGAACAGCCACGCGTCCAGCGCGACCAGGTAGCCGAGCGTGGCAAGCGTCGAGCTCGGGTCGATCGCCTTCACGAGCGTGTAGACGATCGACAGGACGGTGCCGACCTCGACCGTGAACATCACCGGGTTCTTCCACAGGATGTCCGGCCGGAGCATCACGAACGCGCGCTTGAGCGCGGACTTCAGCAGGTCCGGGGCGAACAGCCCCTGCCGACGGCTGAGCCGGCGCGCGGCCTTCAACTGTTCCGGGTTCAGGTGCGGGGGTTGGATCGTGGCGGTGGTCATGGGTATCGCGTTGGGTGGTTGTTTTGGTTCAATAGCGGACAAAGAGGATTCACTGCAGAGGGCACGAGAGGGCGCAGAGGAGGCAAGACGAGAGATCGAGAGCAGCCATCAAACTTGTTCTTTGCCTGCTCTCAGCGACCTCTGCGGTGAATCCTCTGCCTCAGCGACCAAACGGGAGCGGCCCGAAGTGCTCGGCCATCGGCCCCAGCGCCGCGACCGGCAGGAACATCAGCGCCCCGACCAGGAGGATCGTGCCCAGGAGCACGCACCCGAACGTGACCGTGTCGGTGCGGAGCGTGCCCGAGGTGAACGGGGTCGGCTTCTTGCCCGCGAGGCTGGCCGCGAACGCGATCGGGGCGATGATCGGGATGAACCGCCCGAACAGCATCACCAGCCCGCACGCGATGTCCCAGTGCGGCGCGAACGGGGCCGGGGCGCTGGGGTTCTTGTCCTTGTCGTTAAACCCGTAGGTGTCGCCGAGGCCCTCGAAGCCCGAGCCGTTGTTGGCGCTGGCCGAGGTGAACTCGTACACGCCTTCGCTGAACCCGTGCGCGCCGGGGTTGTTCGTGGACGGATCGAGCCACCCGGCCGCGGCGAACAACCCGACCGGCGCCAGGATCAGGATCGGGTGCGCCAGGAGCGCCAGCGCGGCCAGTTTCATCTCCTTCGCCTCGACCTTCTTGCCCAGGTACTCCGGCGTGCGGCCCACCATCAGCCCCGCGAGGAACACGGCGATGACGAGGTAGATCAGCATGTTGATGAGGCCGACGCCCACGCCGCCGAAGGCGCAGTTCAGCCACATCCCGGTGAGCGGGGTGAGGCCCGCGAGCGGGTTCAAGCTGTCGTGCATGCAGTTCACCGACCCGTTCGAGGTGACGGTGGTGCAGGCGGCCCACGTCGGCCCGGCGCCCGGCCCGAACCGCAGTTCTTTGCCCTCAAGGTTGCCGGTGTCCTGCGTCACGGGCAGCGCGACGCGCTCGCGCGTGGCGTGGTCCGGCAGCGGCTTCTGCTCCGGCTTGCCGTCGGCGTCCAGGGTGGTGACCGCGTGCGGCTTGCCCTTCGCGTCGAGGACGGCCGGGCCGCCCGCGAGACCCGGGTTCGGCTTCGCGGCGTCGTGGTAGACGCCCCACGCGGCGAAGACCGCGAGCATCACCAGCGAGACGCCGAAGATCGCGCCGGCGTGCCGCATGTTGCGGATCATCGCCCCGAACATGACGATGCAGGCCATCGGGATCAGGATGATGCACACGCACTCGATCACGTTGGTCCAGGCCGTCGGGTTCTCCAGCGGGTGGGCCGAGTTCGGGCCGAAGAACCCGCCGCCGTTTGTGCCGAGCTGCTTGATCGCGACGATCGCCGCCACCGGCCCGCGGGCGATCGTCTGCGGCTTCGGCACGTCCTTGCCGTCTACCGCTTCGGTACCCATCGCCCCGACCTGCACCGTCTGCGCCTCGACGTTCCCCTTGAACGTCATGGGCGTTCCGCCGGCGATCAGGATCACGCCGACGATCACCGACAGCGGGACCGCGATGTAGATCAGCCCGCGCCAGAGGTCGAGGTTGTAGTTGCCCAGGTGCTTGTCGCCGCGGAGCCCGCGGATCACGGCCAGGAGCGCCGCCAGCCCGACCGCCGGGGTCAGGAACTGCTTGTACATGATCCCGAACACCTGGCTCCCGTAGGTCAGGTGGACCTCGCCGCTGTAGTGCTGGAGGTTCGTGTTGGTCAGGAACGAGGTCGCGGTGTTGAAGATCGTGGTCGGGGAGAGCATCCCCTTGTTGTCCGGGTTGAAGAGCGCCGGGTGCCACGGCTGCGTGGCCAGCACCACGAAGCCGAACACGAACATCACGACGTTCGACACCAGCATCGCGTAGACGTACTGCTTCCACGTCTGCCCGCCGGTGTCGAGCCACCGCTCGACGGCATTTCGAGGGCCGTCGCGATCCAGCACGCGGGCCATGTATCGGCCGAGCGGGACCGACAGCGCGACCGTCAAGCCGATAATGAAAACGGGCAGGAAGATCATGGCAGTTACTCTTCGTCAACGCGTTTGTATCAGAACCGCACACGGCTTTCGTGCGGGGCCAAAACCGCACGGTCGCGAGCGGATATCTCAACGGTTTTCCGGCGGCCGGGAATCGGGCGCCCCCACACGGACCGCGGATCAGGAGCCCCGCCGGCCGAACCGCGCGCGGGGCGGGGTTCGCAGCTTCCACCCGAGGAACAAGAACCACACGCCCACGACCACGCCGATGATCGCGGCGATTTCCAACACGTCCTGCGCGGACATAGAGCCTCGGGGTTAGAACCGCTCGGGCCGCAACAGGGCGATCAGGAGGTACCCGAGCAGAAACAGAGTTACGATGACGGTCAGCCAGATCACGGCTTACCCTCCGGAGTTGACGGGGCCTTCGACGGTACCAAGAACTCCAGCAGGAGTGTCAGGAAGCCGGCGAACAGGCACGCGGTCGCGAAGACGACCAGCACGGACAGAACCACGGTGAATCCTCACACCTTGTCGCAGGCTTCGACGAAGAGGAACATCAGCCCAACCGCCGCCAGCCCGAGGAGGAGCATCGCGGGTAACCAGATCGTCAGGTTCATCGCACTAGCCCTCGGCAGCGGAATTGCGTGACGTTCCTTTGGCAGTTCGCGTGCCGAGGCATCCGGAATCGCGGAAGCGTCTACAAGGTCTGGATTTGCGCGGTTTCGGAGTGTTGGGCCGCCTGTGCCACGTATTGCAACCTGCACGATGTGAGTTGCAACCTGCAACTCGGACACGACCATGCAGACCCCGGCCGACCCGCTCGACCTGTTGGTGATCGACGACGAGGCGAGCCTGCGCCGTACGCTCCGCACGGCGCTGGAGAGCATGAACCACCGCGTCACCGAGGCGGCCGACGGCGCACAGGCCCTCGCCGCGCTCAGGCGGCAGCGATTTGACCTCGCGTTCCTCGACCTGCGGCTGGGCAAGGAAAAGGGGCTGGACCTGTTGCCCGAGCTGCTCCGCACGGCCCCCGGGCTGCACGTCGTCATCATCACGGCGCACGCCAGCCTCGATACGGCCATCGAGGCGCTCCGAAGGGGCGCGTTCGACTACCTGCCCAAGCCGTTCACCCCGAACCAGCTCCGGGTCGCCCTCGACCGCTCGGCGCTCGTTCGAGGTCTGAAGAGCCGCGTGGCGGCGCTGGAGGAACAGGTCGGGCAACTCGCCCCGGACGTGGAACTCGAAACGCACGAGCCCGCCGTGCAGAGGGCGCTGGACGGGGCTTTTCAGGTCGCCCCGACGG
>JAFKJJ010000108.1 GCA_017306025.1 Planctomycetota bacterium | reverse complement strand
CCCTATTACGTCGGGGAACTTGATCCAGCTGCAACCGAAGCCAGGCCTTGTCGTGGTGCTCCAAGTAGCTCATCTCGGTCACCAGCCGAGTCCTAATTTCCCCCCGCGAAGGTCGCGGATTGGATGCGAGTGCATGCGTAACGACACATCGATAGGCATCGACCAGGTGTTGCCGTTGAGCCTTTGCCGCGGCTTCGAGTAGCGTGGCGTCATAGATCTTCTGTGTGCCAAGGTGGTGATTCCCACATCCGAATCGCTTCTTGAGACTTGCCCAGCTCTCGCCGCATTTGACGGCCCGGATCATGGCCGGGAGCTGCTCCATCGCCCGGAGGGCGGCGCCGGGGTTGGCGAACGGGATCTCTTCGAGCTGCGCGCGGGTGCGCTCCTCCTGGCGCGGGGCGATGGTCATGTCGGCCGGGCTCTCGGGCTCCTGCTCCCCGTCGCTGTGGAGCGTGAAGCGGGTCTGCCCGATCCAGAACGACTCCCCCTTGCCGACGACGCACCGGCCGCCGGGCGCCTCGACCAACTTCTTCTGCTTCTCGTCGAAGACGAGGGTCTGGTTGGCCGGGGGGGTGGGATAGTTCGGGGGGGTAACGGGCCGGGTCTGGACGGTGAGCTTTTCCCGGCCCGGCTCCCAGGTGAGGATCGCCTGGAACCGGGAGATCTGGTCGTCCTCCGGGATGGCGATGTCCATCTTCGCCTCGTCCCGGCCCAGGTTGATGGGCTTGCCGGCCGCGAGTGGGAACCGGCGCCCGTACTGGCGGCCCTGGACCGTCGACTTCCGCGGGTCGGCCTGCACCTCGGTGATCGCTTCTAGCTCGGCCATCGTCTGCGAACTCCGTCCGTGCGCGTCGGTACCGGGCGCGGCCCCGCACCGGCGCGCCTCACCCGCTTATGGTACTTCCTGGCGTCTCAGGGAGGGGCGGATGGACGTTTTTCTGGCGGCCGGTGTGTCGTGGTTCAGAATAGCCGACAACGCGCCGGGGACAAACCCCGAACTTGTGGTCCGGTCGCCGTGCGGACCGCGACGAAGACGGCGCTCAAATCATCGAACTTCCCTTGACACCCGCGCGGGCCGCGATATAGCCGCCGGTTCACTGCGCTACCCGCGGACTCTTGGGAGGACGCCGCATGGACGCGGCCGATTCGCCTTCGACCTGGTCGGTCCCGGTTCGACCCGCGCGCCCGCGCCGCCGCGCCGCCCGGGTCGGGGTCATGTTCCTGCCGCTGTTCTGCCTGCTCGCGGCCGGCGGCATCGGCGCGTTCGCGGGTCAGCCGGCCCGGCCGGCGCAGCCCGCGGCCCCCGCCGGCGGCCTCCAGCCCAACGGCACCCGCGACCTCAACAACCCCGACTGGTCCACCGACCCGTCCGACCCGTTCCCGATGCCGCCCGAGCTGGCCAACGTCGAGCTGATGAAGCAGACCGCGGCCGAGGCCTACGGCAAGTCCGTCGGGTGCATGGCCTGCCACCAGAGCGTCGGCGACCCGCACGGCAAGGACACCCTCCGCATCGGCTGCACCGACTGCCACGGCGGCGCGAAGCCGAAGGGCGAACTCGACCTCACGCGAAAGGCCGGCGCCGCGGAAACGGTCGTGCCGGGCAAACCGGCCGACAGCGCGCTGTGGCAGCGGGTCGCGGCCGGCGAGATGCCGCCCAAGAAGCCGTTGCCCGCCGCCGAACAGAAGTTGCTGAAGGAGTGGATCGAGAGCGGGGCGAAGTGGGGGACCGATCCCATCGACCCGTTCCGTTTCACCACCCCGACGCGCGCCGGCTACGACTGGTGGTCCCTTCAACCCGTCCGGCGCCCCCCGCTTCCCAAAACACCAGACACGAAACACCAAACGCGAAATCCGATCGACGCCTTCGTTCGGGCGAAGTTGAGTGACGGCGGGCTGTCAGCTTCACCCGAAACCGACCGCCGCACGCTCGCCCGGCGCGTCTACTTCGACCTCATCGGCCTCCCGCCGACGCCCGAGGAGGTGGAAGCGTTCGTCAACGACAAGGACGCAAACGCCTACGAGAAATTGGTCGACAAGCTGCTCGCGTCGCCGCACTACGGCGAGCGCTGGGCGCGCCACTGGCTCGACGTGGTCCGCTACGGCGAAACCGACGGTTTCGAGCGGAACACTCCACGCCCGAACGCCTGGCACTATCGCGACTGGGTCATCCGCGCGCTCAACGCCGACGTCCCGTACGACCAGTTCGTGCGGATGCAACTCGCGGGCGACGTCCTGAAGCCCGACGACCCGGACGCGGTGCGCGCGACCGGGTTTCTGGTCGCGGGCGTTCACAACACGGTCCTGGGCAACGATCAGATGCGCGCGATCGCCCGACAGGACGAACTCGAAGACATCGCGGGCGCGGTGGCGCAGACGTTCCTCGGGCTGACCGCCAACTGCGCGCGGTGCCACGACCACAAGTTCGACCCGATCTCGCAATCGGACTTCTACCGGCTCGCGTCGGCGCTGGGCGGGGTCGGATTCGGTGAGCGGGCGGTTCCCGACGCGAAACTCGCCGCCGAGATCGCGACGCGCGCGAAGCAACTCGACGACGCGACGAGGACGCTAGCCGCGATCGAGGAGCCGGCCCGTAAGGCCGTTCTCGCGGAAAAGGGGCTGGCGAAGCTCGCGGGCGCGGTGCCGGCGCCGGTGGCCGCGTGGGACTTCCGCAAGGGCGGCGACGACCTCGTCGGCAAACTGCACGCGAAGCCGGCCGGCGGCGCGAAGGTCGCGCCCGACGGCGCGACCTTCGACGGGAAGGCCGCGCGGCTCCGCACCCCGCCGCTACCCTTCGACCTGAAGGCGAAGACGCTCGAAGCGTGGGTGAAGCTCGACTCGCTCACCCAGCGCGGCGGCGGGGTCATCTCGGTGCAAACGCCCGACGGCGCGGAGTTCGACGCGATCGTCTTCGGCGAGAACGAACCGGCCCGGTGGATGGCCGGGAGCAACGGCTTCGTGCGGTACAAGCCGTTCGGTGGCCCCGAGGAGAAGGACGCCACGAAGGAACACGTTCATTTCGCGATCACGTTCGCCGCCGACGGCACCGTCACGGGTTACCGCAACGGCAAGCCTTACGGAAAGGGCTACGCGTCGAAAGGTCCCATCGCTTTTTCGCGCGAGAGGGCGGTGGTGGTGTTCGGGTGCCGACACGAGCCGGCCGGGGGCAACAAGATGCTCGCGGGCGCGGTGAGCGCCGCACGGCTTTACGACAAGGCACTGTTGCCGGAACAGGTGGAGGCGTCGTTCGCGGCCGGCGGGTTCGTCACCGACGCCGAGATCGACCGGAAGCTCGAACCCGATCAGCGCGCCGCGCGCCGCGCCGCGGTCGTCCTCCGCGACCGGCTGACGAAGGACGTCGCCGAGTTCCGCACGCGCGCCGTGAGTACGAGAGCGTACGCGAACGTGCCGCAACCGCCCGGCGTGACGCGCCTGCTCGCCCGCGGCGACATCGCCAACCCCGGCGCGGTGGTGGCGGCCGGGGGCGTCGCGTCGGTGGACGGCCCGAAGGCCGACTTCGGGCTTCCGCCCGACGCGCCCGATGCGGACCGTCGGAAGAAGCTCGCCGAGTGGATCACGGCGCCGAACAACCCGCTGTTCGCGCGGGTGATCGTGAACCGCGTGTGGCACTACCACTTCGGCACCGGCATCGTCGAGACGCCGAACGACTTCGGCTTCAGCGGCGGCCGCCCGTCGCACCCGGAGTTGCTCGACTGGCTCGCGGCCGAGTTCGCCGAACGCAAGTACAGTCTCAAGGCGCTCCACAAGCTCGTCGTCACAAGCGCCACCTACCGTCAAGCTTCCGCACCGCGAAAGGACGCACTCGCGAAGGACGCCGACAACCGCCTCTTGTGGCGGTATCGGCCGCACCGGCTCGAAGGCGAGGCGGTCCGCGACGCGATGCTCGCGGCGAGCGGGCTGTTGAACCCCGAGGTCGGCGGGAAGGGGTTTAGCGATTACAAGGTCCGCGACTTCAACGGCACCGCGTACTTCGACCCGTTCGATCCGGTCGGCCCGGAGTTTCACCGGCGGAGCGTCTACCGCTTCACGCCGCGCGGGGCGAATCAGGGACTGCTCGACAGCTTCGACTGCCCCGACCCGGCGGCGGCGGCGCCGCGCCGCGCGATCACCACGACCCCGCTTCAAGCCCTAGCGCTCTGGAACAACGGCTTCGCGCTGCGGGCGGCCGACGCGTTCGCTTCGCGCGTCGCGAAGGAGGCGGACGGTCCGGAGAAGCAGGTTCGCCGCGCGTGGCAACTCGTCTACCAGCGCGACCCGACGCCGGACGAGGCGAAGATTGCGACGAAGCTCGTGGCCGACCACGGGCTGAAGGCGCTGGGCCGGGTGCTGTTCAACAGCAACGAGTTCGTGACCGTGGAGTGAGCCGTGCGACATCGCCCGGCCGCACGCGCACGGCACCGGGTCTTCCCCAAAGCGGGCGATTCTCACCGCAATATCCCGGGGTCCGGGGCGAACCAGGAGTTGAGCCGACCCGACAGGGGACCCCGCCCATGCGATTGCGTCTACTGGTGCCGCTGGTCGTCATCCTCCTGGGCGGGGCCGCCGCCTGCGCGATCGTGTGGTTCCGGACGCGCGAGACGCTCCCGCCGGAGATCCGGATCGCGGCGGGGAAGAGGGACGGGCTCTACTTCACCTTCGCGGAAGAGTTCGCGAAGCGGCTGCAGGAGCGCACCGGCCGGCCCGTCCGGGTGGTCGAGACGGCCGGGAGCGAAGAGAACGTCGGGCTGCTGCGCGACGGGAGCGCGGAACTCGCCCTGATCCAGTCCGATTCGCCGACCCCCAACGGCACCGCGGGCGTCGCGCCGCTGTTCCCGGAACCGCTCCACTTCATTGTGCGCAAGACGAGCAAGATCCGGTCCCCGGCCGACCTCGCCCCGAGCCGCCGCGTGGCGCTCGGCCTCAAGGGCTCGGCCATCCGGCAGAACGCCTTCACCGTGCTCGCCCACTACGACATCCCGGCCAAGAACTTCGAGCACACGGAGGACCATTTCGTCGCGATCGCGACCGACAAGAACATCGAGGCCACCATCGTGACGACGGGGTGGATGAACCCGCTTCTCGAACAGCTCCTGCGGAACGAGGAACTGGAGCTGATCGACCTCCCGGACCCGGAGGGGTTGGCGATGCGGCACCCGTGGTTCGCGCCCGTCACCATCCCGAGTGGCCTCTACCACGGCAAAACGCCGCTCCCGGTGAAGCCGGTGCGCACCGTCGCGGTCACCGCGCTCCTCGCGGGGCGGTCCGACGCCCCCGACCCGCTCGTGCGCGAGGCCCTGGCCACGCTTTACGAAACGAACCTGTCCGCCTCGTACCCGGCGATGCTTCCCGCGAAGGCCGCCAAAGAGTACAGCGCCGCCGTGATGCACCCGGCCGTCGCGAAGTACCACGACCCGTCGGTGGCGTTCCGACGGCTCTCGCAGGCGATGGAACTGCTCTCGAAGTCCAAGGAAGCGATCTTCGGTGTGGTCGCCGGCGCCGTGGTCGTGTGGAGTTGGGTCCGGCGCCGCCGCGAGCAGGCCGCCGCGAAGGCCGACCGGATCCAGAAGCAGAAGCTCGAGGGCTTCATCGACCGAACCCTCGCGGTCGAACTGGAGCAAATGGACGTGACGGAACCCGAAGAGTTGCGTGCCTACCTGCGGCAGGTCACGTTCATCAAACAGGAGGCGCTGAAGGAACTGACCAGCGACAAGGTTCGCGGCGACCAACTGTTCGCGATCTTTCTCTCGCAGTGCGCCGCGCTGAGTGAGAAAATCCAGATGCGGATGATCTACGCGCGGGTGTCGGAGGCCCGGGTGTCAGAGACCCGGGCTTGAGCGCCCGCCGGAGCCGTTGCGAGGCGATATGCTTCCCTCTCGTCGCTCGTTTCTCGGTTGGTCCGCGAACGGCCTCGCGTCGGCCGCGGCGCTGCACCTCCTCGCGCGCGACGCCGGCGCGCGGCCGCATCACCCACCGAAGGCGAAGCGCGCGATCCAGATTTCGCTCGTCGGCGGGATGAGCCACATCGACTCGTTCGATTACAAGCCGGAGCTGACCAAACGCCACGGCCAGCCGCTCGGCGGCGACGCGAAGCCGGACGTGTTCTTCGGTCAGGTCGGTCTCTTGCGAAAACCGGACTGGGAGTTCAAGAAGCGCGGGCAGAGCGGGCTGTGGGTGTCGGACCTGTTCCCGCACATCGCGACCGTCGCGGACGAACTCACCGTCATCAACTCGATGATCGCCGACAGCGCGAACCACACGCCCGCCCTGTTCGTGCTCAACAGCGGGTTCCAGTTCAACGGCTACCCGGCGCTCGGCTCGTGGCTCTCCTACGGACTCGGCAGCGTGGCCGACGATCTCCCGGCATTTGTGGTGCTCCCCGACGGCCGCGGCGACGCCAACGGGGCGGCGAGCAACTGGTCGAGCGGGTTCCTCCCGGCCCAACACCAGGGCGTGGTGTTCCGCGGGGGCGATCAGCCCGTTCGCGACCTGTTCCCCGAAAAGCCGATCGCCGGGGGCGAGGAGAAGGATTCGCGCGCGGCGCTCGAAAAGCTGAACCGGATGCACCTCGAACGCGGCGGCGGCGAGACCGATCTCGCGGCGCGGATCAACAGCTACGCCCTCGCCGCGAAGATGCAGCTCGCGGTGCCCGCGGTCGCGGATCTGGGCAAGGAGCCGGCAAAACTGAAGACGCTTTACGGCCTCGACGACCCGAAGACGGCCGACTGTGGCCGTCGATGCCTGCTCGCGCGCCGGCTGCTCGAACGCGGGGTACGGTTCGTTCAGATTTACAGCGGCGGGCCGATCGCGGGCGCGCCGCGGACGAGCTGGGACGCGCACGAGAACGTGAAGGAGAACCACGGCGCCGAGGCCGCCCGCATCGACCGGCCGGTCGCCGCGCTCGTGGCCGACCTGAAGCAGCGCGGCATGTTGGAGGACACGTGCGTCATCTTCACGACCGAGTTCGGCCGCACGCCGTTCACGCAGAGCGCCGGGAACGTGATCGGCACCGGCCGCGACCACAACAAGTACGGCTTTACCTGCTGGCTCGCGGGCGCGGGGCTGAAGCCGGGGCTCTGTTTCGGATCGACGGACGAGATCGGCTGGAAGGCCGCGGAACACCCGGTCGCGTGGCACGACTTCCACGCGACCGTTCTTCACCTGCTCGGGATCGACCACGAAAAGTTGACGTTCTACCACAACGGCATCAAGCGCCGGCTGACGAACGTCCACGGCGAGGTGGTGAAGGGCGTGCTGGCGTGACAATGGAGACACACGATGATCTGCCGGTGTCCGAGCCACGGTCGGCAACTCTGCGCGCTAACTTCCCCCGATGCTATCTGCGCGGCGGCACCCGGCGAGACCTCGAATCTCTTGTTCGTCTTTCTGATGGCCGAGGGTCGGCTTGAATACCCGGTTACCGTCACGAAACAGTTCGCACAACACTACGGAATCGTGGACGAGCGGGTCGATTACGAAGAGGCGTTTGTTGAATCCGATTGGTTTCCGCAGCTCGTTTCGATGTGCGCCGCGTGTTTCACCGAACGGTGGCCCGAGTTGATAGAGCGTTTTCGAGCCTCCCGGTTTCCAGGCGAGCCGCGACCGCCAAGCGGGCTACGCGCGTGAGATGTCGCCCGCGGTCCCGGGGTTGTGTAGCCCGCTCCCTGGCGGTCGCGGCTCGCCTGGAAATCGGGCACAACCTTCAGGTTCGTGTATCAGCGCGGCGCGATCCGTTCGAGTTCGTCCACGCTCAGTTCGAGCTCCATCGGCTGCCCCCAGAACATCAACCGGACCGTCGCCAGGACGCGGTGGTTCTTCACGAACAGGCCGGCGACCTCCCCGGAGTTGCCCGCGAACGGCCCGAGCGTGACGCGGACCGCCGTGCCCGCCCCGCACCCCCGCGCCACCACCCACCTCTGGAGCTGGCGGAAGACGGAGCTGACCTCCTCCACCCACTTCTCGTCCGATTCAGCGGCGGCCATCTGGCGCAGGTACGCGGCCCGTCGGTCGTCCCGCTCGTCGAGCCAGTCGGCGTAGACGAGCAGCGACGTGCGGTCCTCCGGTTCCGAGAGCACGGCGGCGATGAACCCGGCTTCCTCGGTCATGGCCGGTCCCCGTTACTACTTACCGACCTCCAGTTCCCACCAGCCGAAATCGAGGCCGCGCGACCGGCGCCGGATCGTCAGCCGCACCGCCGCGCCACGGCGGTCGGCGGTGAGCGTCGCGAAGTCGAACAGGCCCTCCGGAGGTTCCGCGTCCCACTTCACCCGGCAGCCGGGTCCGAAGGGCAGGCTCCGGAGCAGCATCACCCACCCGAGGTCGACGTCTTCGCTTCTGGGCGGCCAATCGCACCCCGTGGCGAGCCGCCGGAGGTAGCCGGCGCGCGGGTCGCCACGGTCGTCGAGCCAGTCGGCGTAGACGAGCTGCGTGGTGCGGTCGGTCGGCTCCGCCAGCAGCGCCGCGACGAACCCGGCTTCCTCGCTCATGGCGCACCCGAACCCAGTACACCCACGGTGACCCGCGACGGGTGTTCCGCGTCGCGGTAGACGCGGTGCGTCTGCTTCTTGAAGTCCTTCGCGTCGGCCGTGTAGATGTCGCAGAACGTCTGCGGGTTGCGGTCCACCAGCGGGAACCACGTCGACTGCACCTGCACCATCAGCCGGTGGCCGGGCCGCAGCGTGTGGTACACGTCGGGCAATGCGAACTTGATCTTCGCCACCTCACCCGGCTTGAACGGCTCCGGCTTCTCGAAGCTGTTGCGGAACTTCCCGCGGAACGGCTCGCCGCGGATCAGTTGCTGGTAGCCGCCCATCTTCACGCCGGTCGGGTTCGGGTCCGGGTCCGGGTAGTCGTCCGGGTACACGTCGATCACCTTCACGACCCAGTCGGCGTCGGTTCCGGTCGTGGAAACGTACACTTCGACCTCGATCGGCCCCGCGACGGTGAGGTCGTGCTTCAGTTCGCCCGTCTGGTACACGAGCACGTCCGGCCGCGTCGACGCGAACCGCTGGTCGGCGGTCATGTACTCCTTCGCCATGCCGATGTCCGTCTTGCTGATGAACGGAACGGGCTTGGCGGGGTCGGAAACGAACTCGTCGAAGGGCGGTGGCGGGAGCGCCGAGTCGTACGCCTCTTTCCCCGGCTCCGCGAACTCCGACAGCCCACCCTTACTCCGCATGTGGAACTTCGTGACCTTCGCGCCCTTCGGCGGCCACGAGTCGTGCCGGCGCCACACGTTCGTACCGGTCTCGAACACCCAGGCCTTCGGGTGCGTGTCGGTACCGCCGCCCTTCAGGTGCGCCTCGAAGAACGGGAACTCGATCTTCTCGCGGTAGAAGGGAGCGGTTTTCGCGTTGAAACTCACGTCGCCGAGCTTATCGCCGTCGTCGCGACTCCACCCGCCGTGAACCCACGGCCCCATAACGAGGTGATTGAACCGGGGCGGGTGGTTGGCCTCCGCGTGCTTGTAGATCTCGAGCGCGCCGAACAAGTTTTCCGCGTCGAACCACCCGCCGACGGTCAGCACCGCGGGTTTGATGTCCTTCACGTGCGCGCGGATGTTGCGGGCCTTCCAAAAGTCATCATACGCGCCGTGTGCCATCACCTCTTTCCAGAACGCGATCTCGCCCTTGTAGTGCTTCTCGTCCGCGTTCTTGACCGGCCCCATGTCGAGGAAAAACTTGTACCCGTCGGGCGTACCGTGTTCGTACCCGACCCGGCCGAACTTCTTGGTCGGCTCCGGGCGGTTCTTGCCGAACCCGTACATGAAGTTGAAACAGTGCGGCAGGAACAGACAGCCGTTGTGGTGGAAATCGTCGCCGATGAACCAGTCGGTGACCGGTGCCTGCGGCGAGACCGCCTTGACGGCGGGGTGCGCGTCGATCATCCCGCACACCGCGTAGAACCCCGGATAGGAAATGCCCGTGATCCCGACCTTCCCGTTGTGTCCCCTCACGTTCTTGACGAGCCAGTCCACCGTGTCGTAGGTGTCGCTGCTTTCGTCCACGTCTTTCGGCCCCTTCTTCGCGGGGTTGTGCGGCCGCACGTTGACGAACTCCCCCTCCGACATCCACCGCCCGCGGACGTCCTGGTAAACGAAGATGTACCCGCTCTGCACGAAGTGAGCACTCGGTCGCAGGGTGTCGGGGTACCGGTCCGCGCCGTAGGGGCCGACGCTGTACGGCGTGCGGATCAGGAGCATCGGGTACTTTTGCGAGTCGTCCTTCGGGACGTAGACGGCCGTGAACAATTTCGCCCCGTCGCGCATGGGGATCTGGTACTCGTACTTGGTGTAGTTCGCGCGGATGTAGTCCTTCAGTTCCGCGCCCGCGAGCACCTTGGGCGGCGTCGGCGCGTTCGGCTGTGCGAGCAGCGGCGCGGGCGCGAAGGCGCTCAGGGCCAGCGCGAGCGGTAGCGACCAGCGGGACATGAGGGCACCTGTGGGAATCAAGGGGTGAAGGTCGGAACACCGGCGGCCGGTGCGACGCCGAGGAGAGTCGCATCGGTGGTCGCCAGAGGGAGATTCAGCCGGAGGGAGAGTTCGAGGTACGCGGCGTCGTCGACGGACACCGAATGTGCGCGAGCGAGGTCGAGAATGTCGGTCCAGGCGCGGGCCGGCGTTTCCGGGTCGATGAACACCTGAAAGTGGTAGATCCAGTCAAAACACCGCTCGGCACCTTGTGCCGTCACACGTCCCGCTCGCTCCCAGTTCAGCACGAGCTCGGTGAGATGCACAGACCACAGCGTCGGAACGGCAGAAGCGAGCAGCGGCATTTTCAGCATCAAATCACCCGCGTACTGCGTGCGCGGGACGATCGCGGCCCACTCTAACAGGAGCGGGGCGTGCAACACGAGATCGGGAGGTCGGTGAGCAACCGGCCGCCAGGCGACTAAGGGGGGCATGAGTTACCGTCGTTGTTCGTCGAACCAGCGCTGAACGGTATCGCGGTCGAGGGCCGGATTCTCGGGCTGCAGATCCAGAAACTTCCGTACCTGCGCCTCGGCACGCGCGTGTTGGGCCGCGATCTCCTCAGCGGTCGGCGGGGGCGCCGGCGGCGGGGTCAGCGCCGCAAGCCACTTGCCGTCCTCGGTAATCACGATCTGCTCGCCGGCGGCCGCCCGCCGGAGCAACTCCGGCAGCCTCTCGCGGGTCTCCGCCACGGTCACGGTCGTCATGTTTGCCTCCTGCGGGTGAGATCACGCCGGGTTGGCCTTGAGGAACGTATCTATCTCATCGATCTCCGCCAGCGTCAACCGCCAGTCGGCCGCGCCGATCAGCTCCTTCAGTTGCCCCGGCTTCCGCGCGCCGACGATCGCGCCCGTCACCGCGGGGTGACGCAGTACCCACGCGACGGCAACCTCGCCCGGCGTCCGTCCGGAACGCGCCCCGATCGCCCTCAGCAGCTCCACGAGGTTCAGGTTGCGCGTCAGCCGCGGCTCCTGGTACTGCGCGTTCTTCTCCTTCCGCCAGTCGTCGGCCGGCAGCGCCGCGATGCGCGCGCGGGTCATCGCGCCGGTGAGCAGCCCGCTCGCCATCGGCGAGTACGCGATCACCCCGATGTGGTTCGTCAGGCAGTAGGGCAGCGCCGCGTGTTCGACCTCGGGGCGGATCATCGAGTACGGCGGCTGGAGCGACGTGATCGGCCCGAACTTCGACACCCGCTCCATCTGCTCGGCGCTGAAGTTCGACACGCCCGCCCAGCGGATCTTCCCTTCCTCCTTCAGCTTCATCAACGTTTGCCACCCCTCCTCGATGTCCTCCGGCGGCTCCGGCCAGTGGATCTGGTACAGGTCGATCACGTCCACCTTCAACCGCTTCAGGCTCAGCTCGCACTCGGCGCGGATGCTCCACTCCTTGAGGCGCTTGCCGATCGTGCGGTTCTCGTCCCACACGCGGGCGCACTTCGTGAACACGTACGGCCGCTTCGACACGCCCGCGAGCGCCTTCGCCACGACCTCTTCGGAGTGCCCCAGGCCGTACACCGCGGCCGTGTCGATCCAGTTGATGCCCAGGTCGATCGCCTCGCGGATCGTCGCCACGCTATCGGCATCGTCCTGCGCCCCCCAGGCGAAGGCCCACCCGCCCCCGCCGATGGCCCACGCGCCGAAGCCGATCGCGGTGATGTCCAGGTCCGAGTTGCCGAGCTTCCGGGTCTGCATGACGGTGCCTCATAGCGGGCGTATCGTGTGCGTATGAACCCCATCGTACTGATTAACGCGGTCGGACTCACCCCGCGGCTTCTGGAGCACGCGCCCCGCCTGAAGGCCATCGCGGCGAGCGGTTGGGTGGCCGACATGCCGGAAGTTCTGCCCGCGGTCACCTGCACCGCGCAGGCGACCATACTCACCGGCACCCTGCCGGACACGCACGGGGTCGTGGCCAACGGCTGGCTCTTCCGCGATACGAACGAGGTCCGCTTCTGGCAGCAGTGCAACCGGCTCGTCCGAGCCGAGCCGCTTTACGTGACCGCTCGGCGCCGCGCGAAGGAGCGCGGGGTTCCGTTCAAGAGCGCGAAACTGTTCTGGTGGTTCAACCAGGGGGCCGCGGTCGACATCTCCGTGACGCCCAAGCCGCATTACGCGGTGGACGGCAATAAGGCGTTCGGCATCACCGGGAACCCGCCGGCCCTGTCCGACGAACTGGAGCGCGAACTCGGCGCGTTCCCGTTTCCACAGTTCTGGGGGCCGATGGCCGGGCTGAAGTCCACCGCCTGGATCGCGGCCGCGGCCGCACGGGTGCTCCACCGCGAAAAACCGATGCTCGCGCTCGTGTACCTCCCGCACCTCGATTACGAGCCTCAGCGGTTCGGCCCCGGCGGAATCGACATGGCGCGGTGCGTGCGCGAACTGGACGACGCGTGCGAGCCACTCCTCGACGCCGCGAGGGCTCTCGGCGCGAAGGTGTGGGTCGTGAGCGAGTACGGGCACTGCGACGTGTCGCGGCCGGTGTACCTGAACCGCGCTCTGCGGAAGGCCGGACTGCTCGAAGTGCGCCCGGGTCCGTTCGGCGAGCAACTCGACCTGTACGGCTCGCGGGCGTTCGCGGTGGTCGATCACCAACTCGCCCACGTTTACGTTCGCGACCCGGACGACGTCCCGCGCGTCCGCGACGTGCTCGCGCCGGTTCCCGGCGTCGCGCGGGTGCTCGCGGGCGAGGAACGCGCGAGCGTTCACCTCGACCACGAGCGCGCCGGCGAAGTCATATTGCTGTCGGCGCCGGACGCGTGGTTCGCGTACCCCT
>JAFKJJ010000642.1 GCA_017306025.1 Planctomycetota bacterium | reverse complement strand
TTGCACGGCGCGGTCGATGGCCGTCTTGGCGGCGTCCGACTTGCTCTGCCGGTCGAGGACCTCGGCCAGCGCGACGAGCGACCGGCCCAGGTCGAGGGCCGCGGCCCGGCGGTCGGCCGCGGTGTTCGGACCGGCGGGCGCCTTCTCGGCGTCGTCCAGCACCCGGTCCGCCTGCTCGACCGCCAGGGCGAAGTGCTTGTGGGCCTCGGCGGTGTCGTTCAGCCGCAGGTACACGTCGCCCAGTTGCCGGTACGCGGAGACGAGCGTGCGGTCGGCAAACCGCCCCTCGCGCCCGGCCCGGGTGAGCTTCTGAAGCCCGTCCCGCGCCTTCTCCAGAATCTCCCGGCGGAGCTTCTCCATCCCGATCTGGTTGGCGAACCGCTTGTCGACCTCCTTGATGAGCACGTTGTAAGCGCCGACGGCCCGGTCGTACCGCTCGGTTACGAGCTTCCCCAGCTCCTCGGCCCGCTCGCGCTGCCGCTCGGTCTCGTCCTTCTGGTCGCGCACCCGGTCGCGCTCCTTCTCGACCAGCACTAGCGCCGCGGCAGTCTTCTGCTGCTCGGCGTGCACGTTGTCGCGCTCCTTCTGAACCTGGAACAGCGCCGCCGCGGTCTGCCGCTCGCCCTGCTGGTACACCACCGCGATGGCGATCGCGGCCACCACGCTCGCCAGCAGGACCGACACGCCCGAGGCGAGCCGCGTCGGGTGGTGCCGGGCCCACCGCGCCAGCCGCGCGAACAGCGGGTCGCGGTAGCACGACACCGGCTCGTCGGAGAGCCACCGCTCGACGTCCGCGGCCAGTTCCAGCGCGCCCGCGTAGCGGTCCTCGGGGCGCAGCGCCATCGCCTTACGGGCGACGGCGTCGAGCGGCTTGGGGCACTTCGGGTTGACGGCCGCGGCCGGCTCGTAGGCCCCGCTGCGGACGTTGGCGAGCACCTCGGCGGTCGTTTTCCCGCCGACCGGCGCCTTGCCCGTGAGGATGACGAACAGCGTGGCCCCCAGCGCGTACACGTCGGCCCGCGGGCCGACGGCATGGACGTCGCCGGCGGCCTGCTCGGGCGCCATGTACGCCGGCGTGCCGACGGCGGTGCCGGCGCTGGTCATGTGGCTCGGCAGGTCGGTGGCGTCCGGGTCGTGGCGGAACCCGGACGCGGCCGCCGCCCTCGTGATGCGGTCGAAGTCGGGGCCGTCGTCGAGCGACTTGGCCAGCCCCCAGTCCACCACGAGCGTCTCGCCGAACGAGCCGACCATGATGTTCGCCGGCTTGATGTCGCGGTGGATGATGTTCTTCTTGTGCGCGTAGGCGATCGCCTGGCAGGTCGCAATAAAGCGAGAGAGCAGGTGCCGAAACGCGACCGACCGCGGGACTTCCGGTGCGGCCTCCTCCGGTGCGGGCGCCGGGCCGGGGGCGGTGCTGCCGGTCGCCCCGTCCGTCTTGTCGGTCTTCTGGCCCTTGTCCTCCGACTTTGGAACGCCGTAGAAGCGGTCGATCTCGTCCTTGAGGGTCTCGCCGCGGATGAACCGCATGGCATAGCACGGCCGGCCGCGGACGTCGTTGACGAGGCCGAAGACGGGGACGACGCCGGGGTGGTCGAGCCGGGCAGTGAGCGTGGCTTCCGAGAGGAACCGGCTGCGGCTGCCCGCGTCGTCGGCGTAGTGCGACTTGATCCGCTTGACGGCGACCTCGCGGTTCAACTCCGTGTCGCGGGCAAGGAACACTTCGCCCAGCCCGCCGGTGGCGTGCAGCCCCTTGAGCGCGAACCGGCCCACCATCGTGCCGGTCGCGGACGGCGACGGGCCGGGTCGGGCGCCCGGTCCGGGGGAGACCGACACGGGCGCGGTGTCACTGCCCAGCGGCCCGGACGAGCCGCCGGACGCGACCGTGCGCCCGACCGGAGTGGGGAGCGTCGCGGCCGGGTCGGCGGAACCGGCCCCGGTGACATCGGCCCGACCGGCGATGGTCACGTGTGCCCCGGTGGGGGCGGGCCGTGCGGACGGCACGAGGGTGGCTTCGAGTCCGCCGGCGGTCGCGTCGCTGCCGACTTCTTTCTCGCGTGCGGGGGGAATCGGGGCCGGTGCCGCAC
>JAFKJJ010000641.1 GCA_017306025.1 Planctomycetota bacterium | reverse complement strand
GTCGCGGGTAATGGCGAGAAGGGCGTTCCCAGAGACGGCGAGGACGCGACGAAACAGCCGCTCGTCGACCCGCGGGCGCACGCGGTCGACAAGGACGGCAACATCTGGATTCTGGAGCGCGGCGGCCACGCGCTGCGCGTCGTCGACGCGAAGGGGAAGATCCGCACCGTCGCGGGCACCGGAAAGGCGGGGATGGGCGTCGGCAAGGCGCTTGAGGCCGCGATGAACGGCCCGAAACACCTCTGCATCGACCGCGACGGTTCCGTGCTGATCGCGGACACCGAGAACCACCGCGTCGTGCGCTTCAACCCGAAGGACAACACGATTTCGCCCGTGGCCGGAACCGGAAAGAAGGGCAAGACGCTCGGCGACGGCGACCCGCTGAAGGCGGAGTTCAACCAGCCGCACGGCGTCATCGTTCACCCGAAGACCGGCGACGTCTACATTTCCGACGCGAGCAACGGCCGCGTGCTGAAGATCGTCCGGCAGTAAGGAGTGCAGGAATGGCGCGAAGGAAGTCGCTGCTCGATCAACTGACGCCGAGCCAGCAGATTCTGGCCGGCGTCGCGATCCTCATTATCGCCGGGCTGGTGGTCGCGGTCCGCGGGTGGAGGGAGCGGCAGCCGCCGGCCCAACCGGGGCAGACGCTCGCGAACCGGAACGTGCGGTTCGGGATGCCGGCCGAGGCGAAGGCCGACCCGGCGAGCCGCACCGCGTACCTGATCGACCGCCCGCAGTACGTGCTCTCGTACAACGACGCGACGAAGAACCCGAACTGGGTGTGCTGGAACCTGACCACGACCGACATTGGTAACGTCGGCCGCGACCCCACCTTCGAGCCCGACCCGGACCTGCCGAACGGGTTCACGCGGGTCAAGCCGGCGGACTACAACGGGTCCGGGTTCGACCGCGGGCACATGTGCGCGTCGAAGGACCGGTCGGACACGTCGGAGAACAACAACATCCTCTTCTACATGACGAACATCGTGCCGCAGGCCCCGAACAACAACCAGAAGGGTTGGCGGGTACTGGAGGAGCACTGCCGCGCCCTCGCGAAGCAGGGAAACGAGTTGTACATCGCGTGCGGCCCGCACGGGCAGGGCGGCGAGGGCCGGGACGGCGCCCGGCACACGCACATCGGCCGGGCGACCCAGATCGAGGTGCCCGAGAGCGTGTGGAAGGTCGTGCTGGTGCTGCCGAGCAAGGAGGCGGTGCCGACGCCGGAGACGCGGGCCATCGCGGTTTGGATGCCCAACGACCAGTCGGTGACGACGGACTGGAAGCGGTACGCGGTGTCGGTCGCGGAGGTCGAGAAGCGCACCGGCTACAAGTTCTTCCCGCTCGTGCCCGACGACGTGGCGAGCCCGATCAAGGGCCGCGTCGATACCGGCCCGTGATACTTCGTTGCCGCGTTGAAGTGTTTCGGTATTGGTTTTGACCCCCTTCGGGGTCGGATTCCTCAGCCCAGGGCAACGCCCTGGGAGCGATCCCGGCCGACACGCAACGCGAACCGTCCGCCCCGGTTACCCAGGGCAACGCCCTGGGCTGAGGAATCCGACCCCGAAGGGGGTCAAGAACCGAGCGCCTCAACACACCAACACTTCGTCAAAGCACCGGATAGAAACGAAAGCGGCCCGGCACGAACCGGGACCGCTCGTGGCGCCTGTTTCACCCCAACCCCCGCGCCGTGGGCCGCGAGAGTCACCGGCCGACCCACTCGTCGAGTGCCCGCTCCAGATCGGGAAGAGTGACGGGCTTCACGAGGTGCCCGTTACAGCCGGCTTCGCGGGACCGCTCGTGGTCGACGTCCTGGCCCCACCCCGTAAGCGCGACGATCGTGAGCGCCTTCGACCACGGTTGCCGGCGGATCTGGGCGGTCGCCTCGAGCCCCCCGAGGCGCGGCATCCCGACGTCCATGAACACGACGTCCGGGCGCAGGCGCTCCGCGGCGGCGACCGCTTCGAGGCCGTCGTGCGCGAGGTGGACCTCGTTGCCGAGGAGTTCGAGCATCAGCCCGAGGGACGCGGCCGCGTCGACGTTGTCGTCCACGACGAGAGTCCGGTACCGCGGCCGGGGCGCGCCGCGCCGACC
>JAFKJJ010000107.1 GCA_017306025.1 Planctomycetota bacterium | reverse complement strand
AGTTCGAGCCGGTGCCTGAGCCGTACTTGAAGAGGCGCGCCTCGCGGACCCACAGGTCCATGATGCCGCCTTCATTCACCATGTCGTCTCCGACCGACTGGATGAAGCAGGCATGCGGCTGCGGGTGCTCGTAGGCGCTCTCGGAGGCGCGCACCTGGCCGGTCTTGTGGTCGACGTAATAGTGGCCCTGCGACGGACCGTCGATGCCATAGGCCCAGTGGAGGCCGGTATTGAACCATTGCGGGGAATTGGGCGCGGCCATCTGGCGGGCGAGCATGGCGCGGTGCTCGTCGTAGAAGGCCGCGGCGTCCTCCTCCGAATCGAAGTAGCCGCCCTTCCAGCCCCAATAGGTCCAGGTGCCGGCAAGACGGTCGAAGACCTGGCGCGCATCGTGCTCGGAGAGGCTGCGCTCCGATTCGGGGAGGAGGGCGAGCGCGGCCTCGTCGGCGACCGAGCGCCACAGCCACGAGGGGACCTGATTCTCCTCGACCTTCTTCAGGCGCGCGGGGACGCCCGCCTTGCGGAAATACTTCTGCGCGAGGATGTCGGCGGCGACCTGGCTCCACGCCGCGGGAACCTCGATTCCCTCGAGCTTGAACACGACCGAGCCGTCGGGATTCTTGATCTCGCTCTTGGTCGTGCGGAACTCGATGCCCGCGTAGGCGCCCTTGCCCTTTGCCGTGTATCGCCGCTCAATGCGCATGTCGTATGTGCCCCATCAAAAGTCACGTCTCCGCGCCGCCATCCGGGGCGGAGACAATTTCCGTTGGATTCGTTTGACGCCTTTACCCGGCTTCCGATTCTGGGGTTGGCCCCCAGATATTGTGCTTAAGGGTCGCCAGAGCCTCTAAATATAGTCTTAACGAGGTCTCTTTGTCAGCCCCAAATCGTCGAACGCCGGACTATTTTTTGCCCGTTTTCAGAGCACGCAAACCCACGCGCCGGCATGGCAAAACGCGTTCGCCGGCGAACGAAAATCACGCCCAAACTCTGACGGGAAAAATCCGGGGGCGCAGGGCCCTCAGAGCGCCGCACATGACGCTTTGGTAACGCTAAGGCGAGTCGGGAAAGCCGGTCAATAAACTCCGGTTCAAATTGCGCCGTCGTTTTGCCTCGACCTCGCAAATGGGGATTGCGAGGAAAGGCGGCGCTGTTTTCGGATGGCGCAGGTTGCAAACGCCAGCCGCTTCTGTCTCGGGGCGCTCGGAGGGAGCGCCCCACTTCGGGAGGGAAACGATGGATACGAGACGCAAGAGGAAGGCGAGCGGCCGGGCGGCGCGCGGGCCAGATCCGACCGACTCCGCGTCGGCGGAGCAGATCAAGCAGTTGCGGAAGCTCGCGTCACACCGCGAGCGGTTGCGGAAGGGGCTGCTGGAGTGGGCGTCGGAACTGGAGCTGCAGGTGGCGTACGTCGCGGCCCAGTTGGAGGAGGGCGGGGCGCTCGATGGAATCGTTCCGCCGGATGACGTCCGCAACGCGGTCCGCCATCTGCACACCGCCGCGGACGGGCTGGCGGACGCGCAGCGGTCGGTCACTCAACTCGTCGTGCCGCTGTTCCTGATCGACGAGAAAGGCGGTGCGTGATGGCGCGGACCACGAACAAGGCTCGCTCCTCGGCCGCCGAGGAGGCGCGATACCGGTCCCGGCTGATCCGGTGGGCGGAGTTGATGGACCGCGTGCAAGACTTCGACGCCGCGATCGAACATGCCAAGAACGACGGCGTCATCGAATCCGACAGCGGCATCGAGGCGCAGGAGCTGCTCACCGAGGTACATCGGGTTCTGGCTTCCGCGGTACCCCTGCGGCGCGCATCGGCCTGAACCCCGACCTTCAACCGCCCCGCGGGTGACGCGGGGCGGTGGTGCTTCCACGACCGCATCGAACATCCGCGGGCGACCGGACCGACTGGCGTTTACGACGAGGGCTCCCGTTGGTACATCCCGGCCCACACACTTCGCCCGATGGGCAGGAAAGCGATGGCGAAGCGACCCGTACTCGGCGACGAAACCGACCCGCTCGACCCGGCCGACCTGAACGCCTTCGAGGACGGTGCGCTCACGACGCCGAAGGCCGTCGAGTGGTCGAGCATCCCCCGGTGCGAGTTGTTCAACCTGATGAACGCGGGCGTGCTGCGGTGGTTCCGCGACGGCAACAGTCGTCGCATCTCCCGCAAGGATCTGCGGGAGGAATTGGCGCGTCGGTACGCCGAGCACAAACGAAACCCGCCCCCTCCCCGCAAGGTGGGGTGATGCCTTGGCGCGACGACTGACAACGCGGCTCGTGAAGCTCAAGGACGCGTGCGCGGCCCTGGCGATCTCGGACGACACATTCGCGCGGCACTGGCAGAGCGTGTTCACCGAGACGCGCGCCCGGGGACCGGAGAAAGGGCGTGCCCCGCAAGGTGCTTGAGGACGAACTCTCCGTTGCCGTGGAAGAGGGCCGCGCCGCGGTACTCACCTTCCGGCTGACGATGGGGCGGCTGTGACCGCCGACGGCAAGGTGTGGGTGAGCCTGCGCCGGTGCTGTGAGAACCTGGGGCTGGATGTCGAAAACCAGCGGAAAAAGCTCCGGGCGAAGGCCTGGGCGGTCGCGGTGGAGAACACCGCGACTGATCCGGACGGAAAAACGTACACGGTCACCTGCGTGGACCTCGACACGCTCCCGGGCTGGCTGTTCTCGATCGACCCCCGGAAGGTCAAGGAGGAGGTCATCCACTTTAGCGCTTGGCGCCCGATTCGATGCGCGGTCTAATCACCACACTTCTGATACACTTTTACCGTTGACCGACCGTAGGCGCGCAGGGACGCTCGCGCGGCCGGCGGAGCCGTCGCCCGTGACACTCGAAGAAGCCGTTCCGCTCGTGACCGTTCTGGGCGGCCTGATGACCGCGGCCGACTTTCTCGTCCGCAAGTGGCTCCAGAAGCACCGCGACGAACTCATCATCGCGCTGAACAAGCAGGTCACCGACCTCACGGCGACGGTGGAGGCGCGGACGAACGAGCGCGACACCGCACGGGCCGATCTCGCCGCGACGGCGAACGCCCTGGCGCACACGACCGACGCGCTCGGCAAGTCGGCCGCTGAGTGCGCCGCCCTCAAGGCTACAAACGCGGACCAGGCGGCCAAACTCGATGCCGCGGCAGATCGGATCGAAGAGGACCAAAGCCACCGGCGCGCCCACGACGCGCGCGTGAAGCGGGCGCTCGACCTGGAGGGCGCCATCTGGACACAGCCGACGATGGCGAACACCCCGAAGTTCGTCCCGCTCGCCGACCGGCGCACGCCGATCGTTTCCGTCCTCAACCTCAAGGGCGGTGTCGGAAAGACAACCGTCACGGCCCACCTGGCGCGGGCGCTCGCCGCCAACGGTTACCGCGTCCTTTTGGTGGACCTGGACCTACAAGGCTCGCTCTCCAGCCTGTTCGTGCCGACCCTCGAACTGGCACGGCTCGCCAAGTCGGGTGGGAGGTTCCTCCAGCACCTGCTCGCCCCGCCGGCTGGCACCAAGCCGGGCAACCTAATCGACTACACGCTCCCGGTCCCGCAGCTCGGCCCACACGCCCGGCTCGTGCCCACGACCGACCGACTGGCCTACGCCGAACTGTCGCAAACGGTGCAGTGGTTGCTCCGGGTCGGCACCAAGGCGCCGAAGTGGAACGGCCGGCGCGACGGGCGGATGATCCTCCGTCGCGCGCTCCACCGGCCGACCCTGTATCGGAAGTTCGACATGGTACTGATGGACTGTCCGCCGCTCATCAACCTGTGCTGTGCGAACGCCCTCGCCGCGAGCGACTATGTCATCACGCCGGTCACACCGAGCCTGAAGGCGATCGAGCGGGTTCCGCCCCTCATCAAGCGGGTCATGGAGGTCCAGGCGGAGGTGAACGAGCACCTGCACATGCTCGGGATCGTGGTGAACAACACCCGGCAGAAGGAGGGGCTGACGCCCCAGGAGAGCGACCTGTTTCTCACGCTGCCGGAGCAGTGCCTGACCGTCTACGGGAGCGACGTTTACCGGTTCGACACTACCATCCCCGGCCGCGTCGCGGTGCGTGATCGTGAGCAAGAGTTCGCCGCGGCGGACGAAGACCCCGTGATCCGCAACACGTTCGAACAGCTCGCGGAAGAGTTCGTCAAGAAGCTGCCGGGCGTGTGTCGGCACCCGGACGAGAGGAAGAGGCCGCGACAGCCGAAGTCACTGGAGGGGATGTGATGAAAGTGGCCGACTTCCAGAAATGCCTCCGCGCGATCGGGGAACTAATCTCCACCAAGACCCCGGCTCGGGAACTGACCGAGGCCGCCGATGCCCTGACGCCGTTCGCCGCGTACACGATGGGACAGTTCGCAGAATTCCTGAAGGCGGTCGAGGCAAAGTACGGAGAGAATCGCGAGCTTCCGAACGCTAACCCGGCCCGCCCAGCCGCGCCGCGGCCGCAGAAGGCGAAAGCCCCAAAGCCGCCTGCGCCCACCGTCGATGAACTCCTTACTGCGGTCGCGGCCCTGAAGGTCCGTCTCCGTACCGACCAGTCGCTCACGAAAGATGGAGTGGCGACCGAACTCACTCGGTTCAGGAAGCTCAGCCAAGCCGAATTATTCGGGGCTGTGAGGACGCTGGGCATCCAGGCGAAGCAGAAGAATATGACCGAGGCGTTCAACACGATTGTCAACAACACCATTTCCGCTCAGGGCGGTGTGGAACGCTCTGACGCGTAGGCATTCCAGGACACTCCCGAAAACTCCCGTAAACCCCGCCTCACCACGCTTCTGATAGCGCACCTTGCAAAGCGCTCGCACTGCCGATACGCTTGAAATCGTGCTGTTTCGACCGTCGGTGACGTGGGTGGGCGGCCCCTTACACGGGAGGTGTCACAGGTTCAAATCCTGTAGCGCCCACTCGACGGAAAGTAAGACTGCCGAAGCACTTCAGCTTACCGCCGGGCGTTCCGGCGTGCGGCACGAATAGCCTGGATTTCGCGGAAGATTCCGCAAAACCCCGGAGATTCCCGCATGCCCCGTCCGAAGAACGCGGTTCCCACTTACCGACTCCACAAACAATCCGGCCAGGCGATCGTCACGGTCAACGTGAACGGCGCCCGCAAAGACATGCTGCTCGGCGCGTACAACTCGCCACAGAGCAAGGAAGAATACCGGCGCGTACTCGCGGACCTCGCGGCCGGCCGGCTCAACCTGGACGCGCCAACGGACCTCACCGTGAACGAACTGTGCCTCCGCTACTGGAACCACGCGCAGGAGTATTACCGACACCCCGACGGCCGCGCGACCTCAGAACAGACCGACATGAAGTACGCGATCCGCGTCTTCCGGGAGTCGGCGGGGGACATGCCGGCGCGGGAGTTCGGACCGCTGGTGTTCAAGGCGATGCGGGAACGGATGATCGCGAAGGGGTGGGCGCGTCACCGTGAACCACCAGTGCGGCCGGGTGAAGCGCATCGTGCGCTGGGGCGTGGAGAGCGAACGCCTTCCGGCCGACCGGTGGGAAGCGCTCCGCGCCGTCCGCGGGCTGTCGGCCGGTCGGACGGTCGCGCCGGAGCCCGAGCCGGTTACGCCGGTGACCGAGGAGCACTTCCGCGCCGCCCTGCCCCACGTCCGGCCCGCGGTCGGCGCGATCCTTGGACTGATGATGCTCACCGGCATGCGACCGGGCGAAGCGTGCCGGGTCCGGCCGTGCGACATCGACACCACCGGCGCCGTCTGGGTCTACCGGCCGCCCCAGCACAAGACGAAGTACCGCGGGAAGGCGCGGGCCGTTCCCATCGGGGAGCGGGCGAAGGCGATCCTCCGGCGCTTCACCCCGGCCGACCCGACCGACTTCTATTTCTCGCCCGCGCGGACGGCCGCGGAGCAGCTCGCGGAGCGGACCGCAAAGCGGCGGACCCCGCTGTACCCGTCGCACGCCCGCCACAACGCGAAGCGAAGGAAGCAGACCCCGAAGCGCCGTCCGGGCCGCGCGTACACGACACACGGCCTGGCGGTCGCGGTGACGCGGGCATGCGCGAAGGTCGCCGTCCCGCCCTGGCATCCGAATCAGATCCGGCACACCCACGCCACCGAGGTCCGGCGCCGGTTCGGTCTGGAGGCCGCGCAAGTGGTGCCCGGCCACGAGCGGGCCGACGTCACGCAGGTGTACGCAGAGAAGAACCTCGCCCTCGCCGCGAAGGTGGCCGCGGAGATCGAGTGAGCAGCGATTGAGAGGCTATCCGGAGCGAAATCGCTTGAATTATGCGGCTTCGCTCCGCCGGCGCTCGCAGTTATTGATTGCGACACATCCGCTTATAACATCATCATTGGGTGGCGAGAGGCGCCGCAACATGATCGCTATTGGTGCCAAAATCACGCGCGATTCGCTACTCCATATGCGGCGCTCATAATCCCGGACCAACCGGCGGTTCGCAACCAACCACGCGAACGTGCGCTCCACGACCCAGCGCTTATGAATCGGGACAAATCCGCGCACCCGCGCGGGCTTGCTCACCACTTCCAGGCGGCACCCGGGATGAGTCGCGAACCACTCCGCGCACACCGTGTCGTGATACCGACCGTCGGCGAACACGACCTCCAGACGCGTGCGGTCCGGAACCGTCAGGCGATCCAACACGCGCGGGGCCGCGCGCCCGTCGGACACGTTGGCCGCCGTCACCACCACCGCCAGCAACAGGCCCAATGTATCGGTCGCGATGTGCCGCTTGCGCCCCTTGACCCGCTTGCCCCCGTCGGTCCCGACCTCGTCCGCTCCGCCGGCCGCGGTCCGCACCGACTGGCTGTCGATGGCGGCGGCCGATGGGGCCTCGTCACGGCCGGCGGCCGCCCGGATCGCGCGTCGCGCCGCATCCAGGATCCGAACCCAAGTGCCGTCGGCCGACCACCGCGTGTAGTAGTCGAAGGCCGTACTCTTGGGCGCCAGATCGTGGGGCAATAGATCCCACTGGGCACCGGTCCGCATCTGATACAAGAGCGTGTTAATCACCTCGCGTAAGTCGGTGGGTTCCGCACCATTCTTCACACCGGACGGGGGCAAATGGGGCCGAAATACTCCCATTGCTGATCTGTTAGATCGGTCTTATATGGCTTACGCATGGCTCCTACCGGAATGGGCTGACGCGGCACAACCTCCAGTCCCGAATAGATTAGCGTCCGATGTGCACTCCGGATAGCCTCTCACTTCCACGCCAAAGGTCATCAACCCGCCCGTGACCATCAACTCCGGGTTTTTCTTGCTGCCCGCTGCCGTCGGCTCCCACCGGAACCCGGCGTGGAACGGCCACGGGTAGTTCACCGCATGGCGGATCACCAGTAACTCGGCCAAACGGGCCATCAACTGCTCGTACTGCCGCCGATCCTTTTCCCGCCCGGAGATGGAGGCAATCGCGTCTATCATGCCAGCGGCGAACCCAGGGATCCGCCGTTCACAGTCGAGGCGGGCTTGGAGTATTCCTTCGGAGAACGGGTGATTTGCCCCGCGAAGTTTCAACTCGAAGTGATACCGGAACCAGTGCCACTTCTTGAAGATATCTGATTCGTAAACATGAACGAATAATTGCTCTTCGGTCACGACGCTCTCCCCACATCCGCTTCGGCTAGGAGCAACAAGACACTTCCAGCCGCAGTAAGGTTCGTCTGCCTTGACCCGGCCGAAAAGTCAAAGTGGACGCGGACGCTCACGACTTCCATCAGTCCATTGGTGACTGGGTTAAGCGGGGTTCCGCCCCTGGTCATCTGCCGGGTGATGCGACACTCGTCGTGGGCGACGACCCGCAAGCACTACGCCCCCGGCAACGTCCAGAGCGACGCCGCGGTGTTGCGGTCAGTACTTGCGGAGAAGGAAACGGCGGTGACGAAGAAGGCCGCCGACTGAGGTGTACCCACCTGTACCCTAAAAATCAGGGTACAGGTGGGGTCAACGAAAAAGGGCCGCTCGACGTAAGTCGTTGCGGCCCTAAGTAGGTGGTGACCTACTTGCGTTGTACGACGGGGTAGGTCAGCCACTCGTGGAGTGACCACACGTGGTCGGCCAACCCGGCGGCCATCGCCGGTGTTCGCGGTCGCCACCGCCCGTCCGCCTTGACCCGCAGGGTTCGCACGGGCCCGCAGAAGTTGTAGCTGAAGTAGCTGAACACCGTCGCGGCCCGGTGAACGTCCCCGTCCTTCGAGAACCCGTACGTCTTGCGCACCTTCCGGCTGCACCGGTTCCGGTCCGTCCCGTTGTGGCGCTCCACGAAGCACGTGTTCACCGACCGGCTCACCGACGAGGCCACCAGGGCTGATGTCACCGCGCCCGACGCCCCGAATGCCACGCGGGTACTCACCCGCACCACCCGGTTGTTCTCCCGCTCCTTGTGGACCGCCGCGTAGGTGACCTCCGGCGGGACCGTCGTGGACGGGTTCCGGGGGCGCCCCGGGCGACCGGTTCGGGGCGGCGTCACCCGGGTCCCGTAGGCGTCCCGAATGGCCTCGGCGTACACCGGGTACTCGTCGGAGGTCATCAGCCGCATCACCCGATTCCCCGTCCGCCGGCGGAAGTCCCGGACCAGGGCACGGGTCGCTTCGGTGGTCCGCTTGCCGACCACCAGACTCACCACGAGCCGGCTCTCGGGGTCGAGAGCCACGTGGTCCCAGCAGTCCCCGCGCCGCGCATCGTCGGCCTCGCAGTTCTTCTGCTTTTTGCCGACGAATGACCACGTCTCATCGAATTGGACTTCAACGGTCCTGGGGGGAAAAGGGGATCAACTCGTCGTGAAGATCGGCCGCGTGGTCGCCCGCGAGTCGGGTGTACCGGGTGACGGTATCCGTGTGGACCCCGGTGAGCCGCGCGGTCTTACGGGTGCCGACACCCTCGGCCACATGGGCCAGGACGTCCGTGACCTTCTCCGGCGGGAGCCGGGCGTCGAACAGGGGCGTGCCCTTGCGCTCGGAGAACCGACCCTTGCAGGTGCGACACCGGAGCATCCGGCGCGTCGGGCCGGGGCCGTACCGCGCCGTGACGGTCCGGTTCCCGTGCCCGCGCTTACCCACATCGGAACACACCGCGTTCAGGCAACAGAACGAACTCAAGTCGCCCACGCGTGGCCTCCCGGTAGCACCAAAAAGACCACAGCCTACAACGAAGGCGGAGCGACTACAACATTAACCGGGCACCACCGTGAATTCACAAACCCCGTTTTGGCCTCCACGCCGCTGCCCATTTCGACTGCCAACGCACGACCATCCCGATAACCAAGTGTCCCGTCACGCTATTTTGGAGAATGTACTCGTTGTGTGGCGAGTGCTTCGACCACGGCGTCGAACGCGATCCCTGTCCGTGTTCGACCGTGCATGGCGGTGGACGAACGAGGTGAGCAATCCATATGCACCCGATCACGGGGTACGCCTACGTCCCGGATGACGCGCCCGGCGTCCTCTCCGAAGCGACTCCCGGCGCGACCATCCGCAAACCCGACCGATCCCCGCCGTGGATCGTGGTCGATCACGCCATCGAGTCGGCGCTCATCGCCCGTTGGCCCGGCAAGATGTGGCGTGTCGTAGTCCTCGACGCGGGTGGCGTCGAGCAGGCGAGTCCTTCCGCAAACTACACCCGCGCCGTCGCCGTCCGAGTCATCGAGGAGGTTCCGGCTGCGCGCCTGTTCGGCGAGCGGGGGGACGAGGTGGTCGCCGTCCTCTCCTTCGCTTCTCGTCTCGATGCCGCCACCGCCGAACGGCTGGCCGGTCTCCGACATCCCGAAGCCGATCAAGCGTATTCCCGTGCATTTTGGCGGTGGCTCGACCGCACTGGTGGCGGTTCGGCCCACGACCCGTCAGACCTCAGTGGGACGCTCGCGGCAGGCTCGGGGCCATCTCGTTCGCCGCTCAACTGCGGGCTCTCGCTCGTGTACCGCGCGGTGTGGGACCGTGCGGAAGTTGTGGTTGGGCCGGGGGCGTTCGTCAGGGACGACGAAGGCGAGCGGTCACTCACGCCCGTCTGGGAGACTGCGGCGGCTACCTTGCTCGACGCCGCTATTGCCCTCGGTGCCCCGTCGAACGTGACCGAGGAGGAAACGGCCATCCTGACTGCGGCGTGGCGGTCAGCCGTAGCTCCTTCTCCCGAACGGCTGCGTTGACCCGTCTGGGCGCAGTCATCTGGCGGTGGAACTCTGCCGAGTTCGAGGACAGGAGGTCCGGGTCACCCGTCATTCGGGCGGGGTTGCTTTTCGACGATCTGAGTTCGCTCGACGCGGGCGAGGATCTCGGAGGCCGGGGTGCCGAGTGCCCGACAAATCAGGAAGAGCACATCGACGGTCGGCGACTTGTGATCGTTTTCGAGCAGGCTGAGATAGGCACGGTCGATCCCTGCCGCGACGGAAACCTGCTCTTGCGTCAGATCTGCCGCGTGCCGTGCCTTCCGCAACTCGTCGCCGAGGGACATCCTCGGAAGCTAAGGCCACGTCGCCGTCGAGTCTGTTTACTAAAGTCAACAAACGGTCTCCTGCTCAGTGCAGGTCGTCCGGGCTCTCCGTGGCGAGTGGATTCTGAACACGCCTTCCCCACGCAGGACTGACGGACACCCGGTAGGGGCCGCGCTCCCATTTACCGTTTCTACTTCGCCACGTTCCCTCTGAAGGGCTCGTCGTTGCGAGGCGTTGGCGGAAGTGGGTCGTGTCCTCGGCAGTGGCCGGGGGCGTCACTCACGCGAGGTGGTTTCATGTCGAAACAATGGTTCGTGATCCGGGGCGGGGCGGAACGCGGCCCCTTCACGGCGCAGCGGTTGAAGGAGATGGCGGTGGCTGGCGAGCTTCGGCCCGAAGATGAGGTGCGGCGGGCGGACATGCAAACCCCGCGACCGGCCAGCGCGATCAAGGGGCTGTTCCCGACCGAAGGGGCGGCTCCGGTCGCAACGCCGACCGAGACGGCAACTGTGCCGCGATCACGTTCATCTCCACGTGCCCCAGACGCCGAGCCGAAGCCGCGCGGGTTGAAGAAGCTGCTCGTGATCGGTGTCGGCGTCGTCGCCGTGCTCTTCTTGGGCTCCTGTGTTGTGGTCGGAGTGCTCTTCACGCAGGCGAAAAAGGCGGCGCAGCAGGGGCTTGGTGAGGCGGACAGGATGTGGGAGGCTGGCGACAAAACCGGGAGCGCGACCAAGTACCGTTCGCTGATTCAGAACAAAGGCGAGAAGGCCGCGCTCAGTGGCGACGAGCGGGCGCGGGTGTACGGCAGGTTAATCGACTTCGACGTGGAGCGTGGTGACACCGAATCCGCCAAGAAGCTGATCACCGAGGCCGCGAGCGCGAAGGTCGCGCCGATGGTAACGCACCCCGAGGCGAAGAAACTGCTGGTGCTGGCCGAGCCCAAGGGGACCGGCCCCAACACCGCCCCGGATGACGAGGTGTTCAAGGACCGCTTGGCGGCTCGGTTCCTGCCGCACGTCGCGGGGAGGGTGAGGAAGTACGAGGAGGAGACCTACGACCCGCTGACGGGCCGCTCCGTGGTGTTTTCCGAGTTCCGGGAGACGACCGGCAGCGGGACCGTGCTGACGACCAACGGGACGATGAAAAGTCCCGGCCAGCCGCCCCAACCGCTGACGGGCGAGTCGCACGTCCGCGTGTCGAACGGGTTCGTCGAGGTCGGCGCGGGCAGCGCCCCGTCACACTGGCAGCGGTTGATCAAACTCGGGGCCGTAGCGGGCGACGAGTGGCCCGAGAGCCGGGGCGACGGAACGTACCGGCTCGTTCGGTTCGACAAAGTGAAGGCACAAGGGGCGAAGGGGGCTTACGAACTCGTGCAAGCCGTGATCGAGTTTCGCTCGGGCGGGTCGGGGGCGAATACGGGTCACGTCACCGAGACCGTTCTGGAGTGGGACGGCGGCATCCAGAGTGAAAAAGGGTATCTGCTGACCAACGGCCAAAAGAAGCTGGTCAGGCACAAGCGGCTGATCTCCAGTTCCTCCGAATAACTTCGCTGCTCCCAGCACCCCGGTGTCGTCTCGTGGGGCGGGCGGTTACGTCGGCGTGTTGAAGTATGAGTCTCCCGACGCTATCGAAGCGAGGGTACTGGTTTCGCTCGCCCCCGGCACTCGGGCTCGGTAACACCCACATCGAAGGACCGGTGCATGAAATCGTCAGTGGACGAGATCCGGGAGCGGTTCGACGCCGACGTGGAGCGGTTCTCGGACCTCTCCACCGGCCAGTCGGCCACCGTGGACGCGTCGCTCGCCATGGCGCTCGTCGCCGAGGCTGCGGCGGCGACCACGCCTCACGCCCGACACGTTCTGGACGTGGGGTGCGGGGCCGGGAACTACACCCTGAAGTTGTTGGAGCACGTCCCGAACCTCGACGCGACACTGATCGACCTCAGCCGCCCGATGCTTGACCGGGCCGTCGAGCGGGTCGGGCGGGCCACCACCGGGACCGTCACGGCCCGCCAAGGCGACATCCGCGAGGTGGATCTGGGCCACAGGCAGTTCGACATCGTGCTGGCCGCTGCCGTCCTCCACCACCTGCGGACGGACGCCGAGTGGCACGCCGTCTTCGCGGCGTTTCACCGCGCGCTGCGGCCCGGTGGGGCGCTGTGGGTCTTCGATCTCGTGGAGAGCACCATCCCAGCAGTTCAGCAGGTGATGTGGCGGCGGTACGGGGAGTACCTGACGAGCCTGCGGGACGCGGCGTACCGGGATCACGTGTTCGCCTACATCGAGCGGGAGGACACCCCGCGACCGCTGGGCTTCCAACTGGACGTAATGCGGCGGGCGGGGTTCGTGCAGGTGGACGTTCTGCACAAGAACTCCTGCTTCGCCGCGTTCGGCGGGGTCAAGACCTGACGGAACTACCCCGTGGATGTCCTCTGTTCTGTGCGCCCCACTGCTCGTTCCCCTCGAATCGGGTCCGAGGCGAACCCCCAGCCGGGGCGAAGTGTCCGTGTCCGGTTCGCCGGTGTACCGGCTCGGCCTCGTGTACCTGCGGATCGACGCCTGATGGACGACAGGCGGGTCGAACCCGATGCGTGATTGCGGCGAGCCGCCGCCCACCCCGAGACGCCGCGATGCTCCTGACGATCTCCACCGACCACCGGCCCGCCAGCGACCTCGGCTTCTTGCTGCACAAGCACCCCGACCGGTTCCAGTCGTTCGACCTCAGCTTCGGCAAGGCCCACGTGTACTACCCCGAGGTAGGGGCCGACCGCTGCACGGCCTGCCTGATGCTCGACGTGGACGCCGTGGGCATGGTGCGTGGCAAGAACCCCGACCAGAACTTCCTCTTGGCCCAGGCCCTTCAAGGCCGGTGCAAGGACCGCCCCGAACTGGTCGCCACCCCGCTCCCCCTCGAAGCCCGCCTCGACGTGCTCTGCGTCCGGGGCGGGGAGGCCGTCCTGCGGGGCATGTTCGAGCCGCTCGGGTACGCGGTCGAGGCCGTCCGCCACCCCCTCGACGAGCGGTTCCCGGAGTGGGGCGAGAGCCTGTACTTCTCCGTCATGGTTCGCAACACCGTCACCCTGAGCGATCTGCTCACCCACCTGTACGTCCTGATCCCCGTCTTCGACACCCGCAAGCACTACTTCGTCGGGGACGACGAGATGGAGAAGTTGCTCGCCAAGGGCGAGGGGTGGCTGGCCCGGCACCCGCTCAAGGACGAGATCGCCCGCCGCTTCCTGCGATTCCAGCCGAGCTTGTACCGCATGGCCCTGAGCCGCCTCGTCGTCGAAGAGGAGCCGGTCGAGGGCGAGGACGAGACGCCCGCGCCGGAGCGGGCCGAGGAGACGTTGGAAACGCCGCTCAGCCTCAACGAGCAGCGGCTCATGTCGGTCGTGGCGGCGCTGCGGGCGTGCGGGGCGAAGCGGGTGCTCGACCTCGGCTGCGGCGAGGGGAAGCTGCTCCGCGAACTCCTCAAGGACCGGCAGTTCGAGCAGATCCTCGGCATGGACGTGTCCGTCCGCACCCTCGAAGTCGCCGCCCGCCGCCTGAAACTGGACCGCCTGCCCGACCACCAAGCGGGCCGGGTGAAGGTGGTCCACGGGTCGCTCATGTACCGCGACAAGCGGCTCGCGGGGTTCGACGCCGCGTCCGTCGTCGAGGTCGTCGAGCACCTCGACCCGCCCCGGCTGACCGCCTTCGAGCGGGTGCTGTTCGAGTTCGCCAAGCCCCGGACGGTCGTGCTGACCACGCCGAACAGCGAGTTCAACGTGACGTGGGAAACGCTCCCGGCTGGGCAGTTCCGCCACGCCGACCACCGCTTCGAGTGGACGCGGCAGGAGTTCCAGAACTGGGCGACGGGCATCGCCGCGCGGTTCGGGTACGCGGTGCGGTTCCTCCCGGTCGGGCCGGAACACCCCGAATACGGGTCGCCGACCCAGATGGCGATCTTTCACCGGGACGGCGGGGAGGGCGTGACGCCGTGGAAGCCGTGATCTTCGTGGGCCTTCAGGGGGCCGGGAAATCGACGTTCTACAAGGGGCGGTTCTTCGCCACGCACGTCCGCATCAACTTGGACATGCTCAAGACCCGGCACCGGGAGCGGCGGCTGGTGCGGGCGTGCGCCGAGACCGGCCAGCCGTTCGTCGTGGACAACACGAACCCGAGCCGGGGCGAGCGGGCGGTCTACATCCGCGCGGCGAAGGACGCCGGGTTCCGCGTGGTGGGGTACTATTTCCAGTCCCGAGTGGAAGACTGCAAGCGGCGCAACGACCAGCGGCCACCCGGAGAACAGGTGCCGCTTAAAGGCATCCTCGGCACGGCGGGCCGGATGGAGTTGCCGTCCCGCGACGAGGGGTTCGACGAGATGTTCTACGTGCGGATCGACGAGGCCAGCGGGTTCGTGACCGAGGGGTGGGCCGATGAAGTTCGATGAACTCGACGACAAGATGCGGGTGTTCGAGACGGCCCACGACCTGTGCGTACTGCCGGGGTTGCACATGGTCGCCCGGCTGGACGGGCGCGGGTTCACCCGGCTGACCAAGGAGGTCCACCGGTTCGAGGCCCCCTTCGACGCCCGCTTCCGCGACCTGATGCTGGCGACCGCCGAGCACCTGATGACCGACTGCGGGTTCAACGTGGTTTACGGGTACATCCAGAGCGACGAGATCTCGCTCCTGTTCGCGCTGGGGGAGAACGGCTTCGGGCGGAAGCTCCGCAAGCTGCACTCGGTCCTGTCGGGCGAGGCCAGTGCCAAGTTCTCCCTGCTGCTGGGGGCGATGGCGGTGTTCGACTGCCGCGTCTCGCAACTGCCCACGGCGGGACACGTGGTCGATTATTACCGCTGGCGGAATGAGGACGCCCACCGGAACGCCCTCAACGCGCACGGGTACTGGCTCCTCCGCAAGCAGGGGAAGAGCGTCGGCGAGGCGACGGCGGCGCTGAGCGGCCTGTCGGTCGCCGAGAAGAACGAGTTGCTGTTCCAGAACGGCGTCAACTTCAACGACCTCCCGCTTTGGCAGAAGCGCGGCGCGGGCCTGTACTGGGAAGAGTTCGACCGGCCCGCCGAGAACCCGCGCACCGGCGAGCAAGTGGTGGCCCGCCGTAGGCGGGTGCGGCGCGACCTTGAGTTGCCGATGAAGGACGACTACTCGTCGTTCCTCGACCGCCTTCTGACCCGAACGTAGGCGATGGGTGCCATGAATATTTCGATCCCCAAGCTGTCCCTCGTCGTGCTCGTCGGCCCCAGCGTGTCGGGGAAGAGCACGTTCGCCCGCAAGCACTTCCTGCCGACCGAGATCCTGTCGTCGGACGCCTGCCGGGGGATGGTGAGCGACGACGAGAACGATCAGGCGGTGACCAAGGAGGCGTTCGCGCTCCTGCACTACGTCGCGGCCCAGCGGCTCGCCCTCGGGCGGCTGACGGTGATCGACGCCACCAGCGTCCAGCCCGAGGCCCGCGCCCCGCTGGTGGCTCTAGCCCGCCAGTACCACTGCCTGCCCGTCGCCGTCGTCCTGAACCTCCCCGAAGAGGTTTGCCAAGAGCGCAACCGGTCCCGGTCGGATCGCGCGTTCGGCCCGCACGTCATCCGCAACCAGCGGTCCCAACTGCGGCGGTCCCTGAAGAGCCTGCGGCGGGAGGGCTTCCGCCACGTGTTCGTCCTCGAAACCCCGGAGGAGGTCGAGGCGGCGGCGGTCGAGCGGGTGCCGCTGTGGAACGACCGCACCGCCGACCACGGGCCGTTCGACATCATCGGCGACGTTCACGGCTGCGCCGACGAACTGGAGCACCTGCTGGAGCGGCTGGGGTACGGCAAGGTCGTCGTCGCCGGTCCCGAGCCGGGCTGGTCGAACGTGGCCTACGCCCACCCCGAGGGCCGCAAGGCCGTGCTCGTCGGCGACCTCGTGGACCGAGGCCCACGGGTGCTCGACGTGCTGAGCATCGCCCGCAACATGGTGACGTTCGGCTCGGCCCTGTGCGTCCCCGGCAACCACGACATGAAGCTGCTCAAGAAGCTCACCGGGCGCGACGTGCAGATCACGCACGGGCTGGCCGAGTCGCTCGCGGAGATCGAAGCCCTGCCGGACGACGTGCGGCCCACCTTCACGAAAACGCTGGCGGACTTCCTCGACGGGCTGGTGAGCCACTACGTCCTCGACGGCGGCAGGCTGGTCGTCGCCCACGCCGGGATGAAGGCCGAGATGCAGGGCCGGGGGTCGGGCAAGGTCCGCGACTTCGCCCTGTACGGCGAGACGACCGGCGAGACGACCGGCGAGACGGACGAGTTCGGCCTGCCGGTGCGGTACAACTGGGCGGCGGAATACCGGGGGGCGGCGATCGTCGTGTACGGCCACACCCCGGTCCCCGAACCGGAGTGGCTGAACCGCACGGTCAACATCGACACCGGCTGCGTGTTCGGCGGCAAGCTCACCGCCCTCCGCTACCCGGAGCGGGAGTTCGTCTCGGTTCCTGCGGCGCGAACGTACTGCGAACCGGCCCGCCCGTTCCTCCCGGAAGACCAGCAGGCCCCGAAGCTCACGGCCCAGCAAGCCGACGACGAGGTGCTCGACGCCGACGACGTGCTCGGCAAGCGGATCGTCTCGACCCGGCTGCGGGGCACTGTGACGATCCGCGAGGCCCACGCGACGGCGGCGCTGGAGGTGATGAGCCGGTTCGCGGCCAACCCGAAGTGGCTGATCTACCTGCCGCCCACCATGTCCCCGTGCGAAACCAGTAACGAGCCGGGGTTGCTCGAACACCCGACCGAGGCGTTCACGTACTTCCGCAACCAAGGTGCCCCGCACGTCGTCTGCGAGGAGAAACACATGGGGTCGCGGGCCGTCGTGGTCGTCTGCCGGGACGAGGCGGCGGCGCGGGAGCGGTTCGGGGTGCTCGAAGGCGAGACCGGCATCGTCACGACCCGCACCGGGCGGCGGTTCTTCAACGACCCCTCGTTGGAGGCGCAGTTCCTCGACCGGGTGCGGGCGGCGCTGACCGCCGCCGACGTGTGGACGAGTCTGGCGACGACGTGGGTGTGCCTCGACTGCGAACTGATGCCGTGGTCGGCCAAGGCGCAGGAACTCTTGAAGACCCAGTACGCGGCGGTCGGGGCGGCGGGGCGGGCCGCACTGCCTCGGGCGGCGGCGACCTTGGCCCGCGCGACGGAGCGGCTGACCGGGGACGAGCGGGACCGGGCCGAGCGGGTCATGGGTGCGACCCGAGGCCGGGAGGAGCACGTCGGCCAGTTCGTCGCCGCCTACCGCCAATACTGCTGGACGGTGAATGGGCTGGCCGACTTGAAGCTGGCCCCGTTCCACCTGCTCGCCTCGGAGGGGCGGGTCCACACGGACAAGGACCACACGTGGCACATGGACACGCTGGCGTCCGTCTGCCGGGCGGACCCCGACCTGCTGCTGGTGACCGCGTACAAGCGGGTGGACGTGACCGACCCGGCGAGCGTGGCCGAAGGGGTCGCGTGGTGGACGGATCTGACCGGGCGCGGCGGCGAGGGCATGGTGGTCAAGCCGCTCGACTTCATCCTGCGGGGCAAGCGGGGACTCGCCCAACCCGCCGTGAAGTGCCGGGGCCGCGAGTACCTGCGGATCATCTACGGCCCCGACTACACCGCCGACGAGAACCTGTCGCGGCTGCGGCACCGGGGGCTCGGGCACAAGCGGTCCCTCGCGCTCGGCGAGTTCGCCCTCGGCGTCGAGGGGCTGGAGCGGTTCGTGCGGCGGGAACCGCTGCGGCGGGTGCATGAGTGCGTGTTCGGCGTCCTCGCCTTAGAAAGCGAGCCGGTGGACCCGAGGCTGTAGCCGTCCCGGACCTCATCGGAGGTGAACGCATGACGTTCGACATTCGGGATGCGGGATCGACCGTGCCTCTGGACGAAGAACAATTGCTTTAGCCCCTTGCGTTGACTCCCTCACAATATTTGCCAGTAAAATTATATAGCACGTTCACGAGGTGATCGACATGTCGGACCGCTTGAAGGCACTGTGCGGCGCGTTCAAACACGGGCTCGACGCGATCCGTAAGCGAGCCTGCGATAACGGGATTGTGAAGGACATCGCGGGAGTAGGGGTAAATGATGGATGCCCTCCCAAGTACGCCATCTGCGCCGCGTTCGCGCTCTGCGATCAGACCATGCGTGAGCAATTTGCGCCAAGCCCGATCCGTTGGCGGTGTGCGATGAGCGATCTTGACGGTGATGTCAGGACAAGGGTGCAGCACATCGTCGAACAAGTAGGGCCAGCGGCGATGAACCTCGAAGACCCGTGGGCGAGGTGCGAAGACCCTTGGCCGACGATCAAGGAGTTCATGTTCGACTTTTCCTTCTCGAACTACCGAATTCCTGAATTGACAGGCCAGTGGGACGGGTGGCCCAACGGTTCTGGAACTGTCTTTCGGTTGCTTCTGGCAGCGGAGTCAGAGGTTCAGGGGACCGGATTTACGGGGAGGGTCAATCTTGTGACCCGTGATCTCGTGAAACTGTGCCTTGTAAAGAGCGATCTGAAGGTGCTGGTTTACAAGGGCTACGATCAGGAGGATGAGGCGAAAGGCTGGAAAGATGGGATGCTCGCACGAATTGAGACCACTATTAAGCGGTGCTACGAGAACGAGCATGTGCCGGGGGAGTGGCTCTTTCTCGGCTTGCTCGGTAAGTGGCCCGAATCACAATCCGCCTACCAACACATCCTCACGCCTCAGCATCAGTCGATTACCTCGGCAACCGGCTGGTGAATACGAGGATGTGAACACGACGAATCACTACCGGGATCGCGCACCGGCCCGCCGCGATTTTTTCGCCGCCGCGTTTTATGGAAGCCTTCAACTGAGCGAGTGCTCCCTGTGGGCCAAAAATACTCAATGGGTCGAAACAAGAAAAAAATGTCGCGGGAGCCGCGCCACCGGGGGCTCGGACACCGGGACAGCAGGCGAATCGGATTCGAGTTTCTGAGTTGCGAAAAATGCAACACGGGTCGAACTCCGCATGTGCAAGTCTCGTGTCGATCCACTGGGACAACGCGCCCAACGAAAGGAGCGAGCGGCACCGGGGGTACTTGTTTAGCGCCCCGGCAGCAGCACGGGTCGAGGCAGTATCCGGTTGCCGAACCAGCGCAACGTTCGGCTGACGTGATCCACCACCGATAGTGCCTGCCGGGGACACGTCTCGAACACGGACATCAACGCGCCCTGTGCCCGAG
>JAFKJJ010000640.1 GCA_017306025.1 Planctomycetota bacterium | reverse complement strand
CGCGCTCGACTCCGGGACGTCGGCGAACACCCGCACCACGTCGGCGCGGACCACCGTGAACAGGACCGTGCCGTGCGCCCCGGCCGCGGGCTGGAGGAAGTGCCCGGGGTGAACGTGCCGCGCCGTGACGACGCCCGGGAACGGCGCCCGCACCCGCGTGTAGCCCTCCAGCGCCCTCGCGCGCTCCAGCTCGGCCCGCGCGACCGCCACCCGCGCGTCGGCCGCGTCGATGTCGGCCCGCGCCCGCGCCCGGCGGGCCTCGCGCTCCTTCACGTTGGCCCGCGCGGTCGCGACCTTCGCGACGGCCTCGGCCCGCGCCGCGGCGGCCGCGTCGAGGTTCTTCGTCATCACGTTGCGGGTCTGGACGTCCGCGACCCCGCCGCTGATCTGCGTGTTGGCCTGTTCGAGTTCCGCCTTCCACCGCTTGACGTCGGCCTCCGCCCGCGCGACCCCCGCGGCCGCCTCCTCCACCATCTTGTCGGCCGCGGCCACCTGCTGAACCGCGACCTCCGACTCGCGCTCGGCCTGCACCTTCTCGGCCCCGGCCCGCCTCACCCCGGCCTCCTTCTCGGCCACCTCCGCCGCGAGTTCGGGGATGTGGAGCGTCGCGAGCAGTTGGTCGGCCTCGACGACGCTGCCGATGTCGATGACCGGCTCCTGCCCGCCGGGGAGCGTGCCGCCGGCCGCGATCGCCTTCAGGTCCGGTGCGATCGTCTTGAGGTACCCCGGCAACTTGGCGACGACCGGGGTCGCTTCGAGCGGGTGAACGCTCGCGGGCTGCTCGATGGTCCATTGGACCGGCTTCTGGGCGGGCCGGGACACCTTCACGACAACGGCCCCGCCGCCCACCGGACCCGCGCCGGCCTTCGGCTGGGCGGACCTGTTGCAGCCGGGCGCCGCGGCGAGCGCGACGAGAACGAGCGACGAAACGCGCATGGGGGGATCTCGGGCGGAAGCGACACGCGGCATTTTACCGGCGCGTCCAGAGCAAACCGCGCGGGGAATCGGCCGCGCGGCGAAAACTCGCACCCGCGCCGCGGCGGAACCGGAATCGGGGGCCGCGGGCGTCGTCTTCCCCTGGTAAGCTGACCCTCACCGACTCGCGTTCTTCCGGGGCTCGCAGCATGGCAGCCGACGTGGCGGGCACCGCCAACCGCATCATCGCCAACATCGAGAAGGTCATCATCGGGAAGCGCCAGCCGCTCACGCTGGCGGTCGCGGCGTACTTCTCGGAGGGGCACATCCTGCTCGAAGACGTGCCGGGCGTGGCGAAGACGATGTTCGCCCGCGCGCTGGCGCGGAGCGTGGGCTGCACGTTCAAGCGGCTCCAGTGTACGCCGGACCTGCTGCCCACCGACGTGACCGGCGTCAGCGTCTTCAACCAGAAGACCGCCGAGTTCGAGTTCCGCCCCGGGCCGGTGTTCGCGCAGACGCTCCTCGCCGACGAGATCAACCGCGCGACCCCGCGCACCCAGGCCGCGCTGCTCGAAGCGATGGCCGAGCGCCGCGTGAGCGTGGACGGCCAGACCTACGTTCTGAAAGCCCCGTTCCTCGTGATCGCGACGCAGAACCCGGTCGATCAGGAGGGGACGTTCCCGCTGCCGGAGGCGCAGCTCGACCGGTTCCTCGTCCGGCTGAGTCTCGGCTACCCGAGCATGGAGGAGGAGGCGAAGATGCTGACGCGGTTGCAGATGGGCCACCCGATCGACGATCTGAAGCCCGTCGTGACGGCCGACGAAGTGATCGCGTGCCAGGAGGCGATCCGCGGCGTTCACGTGGACGACAAGGTGACGCGGTACATCCTTCAGGTGGTCCACGCGAGCCGCGAGAACGAGGACGTGCTGCTCGGTGGCAGCCCGCGGGCCTCGATCGCGCTGTTTCGGACCGCGCAGGCGCTCGCGGCCGTGAGCGGGCGCGACTTCGCGATGCCCGACGACGTGAAGAAGATGGCGCAGCCGGTGCTGGCGCACCGGATCATCCTGAAGCCCGAGAGCCGGCTCCGCAAGCGCACCCCGTCGGCGGTGGTGAAGGACCTCGTGGACGACGCGAAGGTGCCGATCACCGACAAGATGAAGGCGGCGCAGGTGGATTACTTCGACGACTGA
>JAFKJJ010000639.1 GCA_017306025.1 Planctomycetota bacterium | reverse complement strand
CCCCTCGCACCAGACCAGGTCTTCCGGCCGCAGCGCCCCCGACCGCGCCAGCGCCTGGAGTTGCGGCCACCCGACCGGCCCGCGTCGGGCACCCCCGGCGACGTAGTGCCAGACCGCGGCCGGCAGGGGCGGCGGCACGGCGACGGGCGCGGGCGCTTGCGGCAGGGGGGGCGGGGCCGCCGCCACGGGCGCGGGCGCCGGTGCGGCCGGAACCGGTGCGGGCGGCGGGGCCGCGGCCGGTCCGGTGAGGGGCTCGCCGCACTTCGGGCAGCGGACCGCGCCGGCCGTGGTGACGGGCGCGCGGCACACGCGGCAGTGTTCCGTCGACGGGAGCGGCGCGGGTTGCGGGGGCAGCGCGGTGAGCGGCGCGGGCCAGCGGGCGACGTGGTCGCCGCACTTGGGGCACCGTGCCGCGCACCCTTCGAGCTTGGGCGGAGCGTGGACGCGCCCGCGGCAGGCGGGGCAGCGGAACACTACCTGTAGGGGTCGCATTTTGGGATGGGGCGGGGGCAGGGGCAGCCGCGGCTCGCGCCGGCCGGGGTTGGTAGTAGACCAGCGCGCGACCGTTCGGGCAAGCGCGAAGCGGTCCGCAACGGACCGGCGGGCGGGAATCCGTCGGCAGAAGCGGCCGGGGGTGTCGTATCGAATCGCGGGGGGAAACCGGATCGTGGTGATTCGTGGCCGAATGGCGCGGCCGTCTTCGTGCCCTCTCCCCTTGCGGGAGAGGGTGGTTCGGGCGCGCTTCGCGTCCGAACCGGGTGAGGGGTGAACGGCGCCCTCATACCAAGTTCGGGTGAAGGGTAACGGTCGGGAGTGGCCCTTATTTGTGGGGCCGGCCGCCGGGCCTGCCATAGCGAAGGCCGGGCCGGCGCGCGGCTCTTACTTCGGCGCGGCCGGGCGGGGGCGCGTCGGCAGCCAGTAGATCCACCCCATGAACTGCCCGCGCCCGGCCGTCAGCTTCACCTCGTTGCCGCCGTCCGGGTCGCACACCACGATCCGGTACGACTCCTCGCCCATCGGGGGGCACTCCCGCACGGCGTGGACCACGCGCGCCCCGTCCGGGGACCACCGGGACATGATGATCCCGTCTCGCGGCCCGTAGGCGAACTTGTCGGCCGGGGTCATCGCGCCGGTCGCCACGTCGAACCGGTCGATCTCCCAGCGCACCCGCGGCCCCCCGGGCTCCTCCGGGCGCGGCTGGCCGAACCCGATCAGCGTCTTCCCGTCCGGCGACAGGTCCATGTAGTAGTAGAACCGCCGGTCCACGAGCGTTTCGAGCTTGCCGCCGGCGAGGTCGTACCGGCACCAGACCGGGCTGACGCCGCCGCGCCGGACGACCAACAGCCACGTTCCGTCCGGCGACCAGAGGACCGGGTAATGGTCGGCCGGCAGGCCCAGGGGCGTTTCCTTCCGGGTCGCCAGGTCCAACAGCTTGTAGGCGGCGCCGGCCTCGCCGTTCGGACGCGAGCCGTGGGCGTAGACGGCCCGCTTCATGTCCCGCGACCAGACCGGGCACGAATCGGCCGGGATGCCGGTGTCGGTCCCCTCGGCGGCGCCGATGTCGCGCAGGTGGACCGTCAGCCCCTCCGCCTTCCGGGTCTCGGCCGGCTTCCCGCCCTTGCCCACGAACGCGATCTTGCGGCCGTCGGGCGTGAGGCCCAGGTAGCAGTCGTCGCGGTCGGGGAGCACGAACTCTTCCAGCTTCGTCCCGCCCGGCGTGTACCCGGTGAGCGTGAGGCGGGCGTCCGGTCCGAACGTCGGCCGGTACACCCAGACGACCCCGCGGTCGGGTCCCTTCGGAACGGGGGCGGCGGCCGCGGCGGGCACGGGCGGGGGCACGGGCGCCCACGCGGCCAGCGCGAGCACCAGCGCGGCGAACGCGACGGGAGCTTTCAGTTTCGCGAGCGTCATGGCCTTCAGTACTCCTCCGGCGATGGCGGCCGCGGCCGCGGAGCCGGCTTGAAGGGCGGGCGGAACGGCGGCCCGCGCCGACGCGGCCAGCAGGCCCAGCAGGGTCGACAGCCCGGCCGCCGGCGCGACGCCCCGCGCCTTCAGCCGCTCGGCCAGGCGCTTCCGGGCGGCGGCGAGGCGGCTGCTGAGGGTGCC
>JAFKJJ010000638.1 GCA_017306025.1 Planctomycetota bacterium | reverse complement strand
TGACCGGCATCATCACGTCGGTCACGACGAGGTGGATCGGGCCGGGGTGCTCGCGGACCATCGCCAGCGCCTCCGGCGCGCCCGGCGCCTCCAGCACCGTGTACCCGCGGGCGCGCAGCGCCAGTCCCATCACCGCCCGCACCGGCGCGTCGCCGTCGACCACGAGCACCACCTCCGACCCGCGCACGCGGTACTCGGCGGAGGAGTCCGGCAGCGGGTCGGTCGGTTGAGGAACCACCCGCGGCAGGTACACGCGGAACTCCGTGCCGCGCCCGGGTTCCGACTCCGCGCGCACGTCCCCGCCGACCCCACGGGCGAGGTCGAGCACGGTCGAAAGGCCCAACCCGGTGCCGCGCCCGGCCGGCTTGGTCGTGAAGAACGGCTCGAACGCCCGCGAGAGCGTCGCGGCGTCCATCCCGTGTCCGGTGTCGGCCACGCGCACCACCGCGAACCGCTCGGCCGGGGCGCCGGCGCTCCCGACGGCCACGTTCGTCACCGCGGTCTCGATCGCGAGCCGGCCCCCGCCGGGCATCGCGTCGCGGGCGTTGACCGCCAGGTTCATCACCACCTGTTCCACGCGCCCGGTGTCGAGCGGCACGAACCCGGCCGCCGGGTCGAGCCGGACGACGAGTTCCACGTTCGGGCCGACGAGCTTCCGGAGCATCCCCTCGCACCCGCTCACCGCGGCGTTGAGGTCGGCGCGGGTGTTCCGGCCGGTCCCCTTGCGGCTGAACGTGAGGAGCTGCCGCGTCAGCCCGGCGGCGCGCTTCCCGGCCGCGGCCACCTCCGCGAGCATGTCGCAGGCCGGGTGGTCCCGGTCCAGCACGTCGCGCGCGGTCTCGGTGAACCCGCTGATGACCGTGAGCAGGTTGTTGAAGTCGTGCGCGACCGCGCCGGTCAGCCGCCCGACCAGTTCCATCTTCTGCGCCTGGAGGAACTGCGCTTCCAGCTCCTTGACCGCGGTGATGTCGGTCTGGACCCCGACGAAGTGGGTGACCCGGCCGTCGGGGTCCGTGAGCGGCGTGACGTTCAGCGCGTTCCAGAACGGCGTGCGGTCCTTGCGGTAGTTCTTGAGCACGACCGCACCCCCCCGCCCCTCGGCGACCGTCTGGCGCAACTTGGCGAGTTCGGTGCGGTCGGTGTCGGGTCCCTGAAGGAGCCGGCAGTTGCGCCCCACGACCTCGTCGGCGGTGTACCCGGTGAGCCGCTCGAAGCCGGGGTTGCAGTAGACGATCGGGTTGTCGGCGCGGGTCGCGTCGGTAATCACCATGCCCAGCGCCATCGCCTCGACCGTCCGCGGCAGGAGCGAGAACTGGGTCGAAGCGAGCTGGATGGCGCGCGACGGGGGCGGAACCACCGGCGCGAGGGGCTGTTGTACTTGGGGGGAGAGGATCACGGTGGCGTCCTGACGGGGGCGATAGACGTCCGTCTGTCAAGTGAATCCTAAACGCGCGCGGCGAGAGAGGAGTCGCGTTCGTCGGAAATTCGTGCGCGGCGCGCGTGTGAAATGAGGCGCCGCGCGAACGGGGAGGAGAAAAATGCGCCCGCCATGAGCCGATCGTGCCGCGGCGCGAAAGGGGGGCGGGCGGTCACCCGGTCGCGGCCGGGTCCGGAACGTGAATGAGGTCGGCGCCGGAGTCGGAGACGACCTTCCCGTCCCTCATCTTCACGACGCGGTCGGCGCGCGCGGCCACCTCGTCGCTGTGCGTCACCACGATCAGCGCGAGGTTGCGGCCCTTCTGGAGCGACGTGAACAGGTCGAGCACCTTGTTGGCGTTCTCCGAGTCGAGGTTGCCGGTGGGCTCGTCGGCCAACAGCAGCACCGGGTCGTTGGCCAGCGCGCGGGCCAGCGCCACCCGCTGCCGCTCGCCCACCGACAACTGCAACGGCCGGTGCCGGGCGCGCTTGCCCATCCCGACGAGGTCGAGCAGCGCGTCGGCCTTCTTGGCGCGGTCGCGGGCCGACAGGGGCGGCCCCTCGAACATGGGCACCTGCACGTTCTCGCGCGAGGTGAGGGTCGGGATCAGGAAGAACGACTGGAACACGAACCCGATCTGTCGGGCGCGGAAGTGGTCCACGTCCCGCCGGGTGGAGAGGGGCTCGCCGCG
>JAFKJJ010000106.1 GCA_017306025.1 Planctomycetota bacterium | reverse complement strand
CTTCGCCGCGCGCCGCCGCGGCGTCGTTCTCGGCGACCACGCGTCGCGCATAGATGATCTCGTCCGGCTTCGGGCCGAACTCCTCGTTGACGATCCACTCCCACGGGTACAGCTTGAAGCACCGGTGGATCGGGAAGCCCGTGCCGTCCACGAAGCACCGGCGGGCGCGGTCCCAGCCGATGTCGGTGATGTCGATGAACGCGGTCTTGGCGCCGGCCTGGATCGCGGTGTCGCGCATGTACTCCGCGGTGATGTAGTCCTCGGGCGAGTCGAGCTTCGACATTCTTCCACGCCTCGATGAGTTGCTCGTGGATGCTGTTGAACTGGTCGGCGCGCTCGTCGACGTCCTTCAGCCACATCCACTGCGCCACCGCCGCCTCGACGAGCGCCGTCGGGGTGTCCGCGTTGTACTCCAGCATCTTCGGGGCGTCGGTGCCGTCGTAGGCGAGATCGAACCGGCCGTACACCGACGGCTCGTCGTTCTCCCACGAGCGGACGACGTACTCCTCGAACTCCTTCGGGATGAAGAACAGCCCGAACATCCGCTTGTCGATCACCTCTTCCACCAGTTCGATGCACATCTTGTGGAGCGCCGTGGTGGCGTCGTAGATGCGTTCGACTTCGGTAGCGGTGAACTGGTAATACGCCGACTCGTCCCAGTAGGGCTCGCCGCGGATGGTGTGGTAGAAGAGGCCGAACTCCTCGACCCGCTTCTGCCAGTTGGGGCGAGGGTCGATGGTGACGCGGCGCATGATGCCCCTCGGTCGGAGAAAGGCGGATTCGGGCGAAGGACCAGTTCCAGCCGGCCGGTGTGTCAGGTGAGAAGTGAGGTCCGGACGCGCGAACGGCCGGCGCCGGCGGCTGGTGGGGTGGGATACCGCTCACCAGCCGACTGACGCCGGCCGTTCGCCGCTTGATTCGCTCAGCCGCCGAAGCCGCCGCCGACGCGGCCGCCGATGGAGCCGAACCCGCCCTTGGAGACGCTCGCCATCGCGGGTGACCGACCGCCGCTGACGCTCGACGCGCCGCTGCCGCCGAAGTGGCCGATGAAGATGAACCCGCCGCCGCCGGACCGCGGCCGCCCGCCGACGCGCTTCTCGGCCTGCTTGTCGGCTTCCTTGTCGAAGTTCTCTTCCGGCCACACGAAGTAACCGGTGGTCAGGAGACCCGCGCCGAGCAGAACGAGCGAGAACTCACGGGACATACGGGTCATGGCTGGCAACCCCTCGGAAACGAGAGCCCGCGGCGGGCGTTACGGTGTATTCGTATCCTTCGACTTAATTCTTTACCACGTCCGTTAACACTTGGGTAGAGTTTTTTTCGTTCGGCCCGGTTCGCGCGATTCCATTTACCGCGTCGGAACTATCACCCCCGTAACATCATCGAGACGTATTTCGTCTCCAGATACGCTTCCAGCCCCTCGTGGGCCAACTCGCGACCCATCCCCGATTCCTTCATGCCGCCGAACGGGCATTGAGGCGTTGCGGGAACCGGATCGTTGAGCCCGATGATGCCCGCTTCGAGCCCCTCGGCCATCCGCCACGCGACGCTCAGGTCGTTGGTGAACACGTAAGCCGCCAGACCGTAAACCGTGTTGTTGGCCTGTGCGATGACGTCGTCGAGTTTGCTAAAGTCCAGCACCGGCATGACCGGCGCGAACGGTTCTTCCGTCAGGATCTTTGCGTCCGACGAAAGCCCGCTCAGAACGGTCGGCTCGAAGAAGTAGCCCTTGTCGAACCGCTTCGAGCGAGACCCGCCGGTGAGGACCTGCGCGCCCTTGCCCTTCGCGTCGTCGATGAGGGCCTGCGTGCCGTCCATCGCCTTCTTCTCGAACATCGGGCCGACCACGACCCCCTCGTCGAGCCCGTTGCCCATCTTGAGCGCCTGGGCCTCCGCGACCGCGACCTCGGTGAACTTCTTCTGAATGTCCTTGTGGACGAAGAACCGGCTGGGGCTGATGCACACCTGCCCGTTGTTGCGGAACTTGCCGAGCACCGCGGCCTTCGCGACCACTTCCGGGTCGGCGTCCGGGAACACGATGAACGGGGCGTGCCCGCCGAGTTCGAGCGACAGCCGCTTCACCTGGTCGGCCGCCTGCTTCATCAGCTGCTTGCCGACCGCGGTCGAGCCGGTGAAGCTGATCTTCCGCACGGCCGGGTTCTGCATGAACTCGTCGGAGATCTCGCCCGCCGAACCGATAATCAGGTTTGCGACGCCTTTCGGACAGCCCGCGTCGATCAGGCACTCAAAAACGCCGATCAGCGACAGGGGGGTCTGGCTCGCCGGCTTGCAAACGATGGTGCAGCCGGCGGCCAGCGCCGGCGCAATCTTGCGTGCCTGGAGCGTGATCGGGAAGTTCCACGGCCCGATCGCGCCGACGACGCCGACCGGGTGCTTGATGGTCATGTGCCGCTTGGCCGGGTTCGACTGCGGGATGACCTGCCCGTAGGCGCGCTTCCCCTCCTCGGCGAACCACTCAAACGTGTCCGCGGAGTGCAGCACCTCGGCCTTGGCCTCGGGCACGGGCTTGCCCTGTTCCATCGTCATGGTGCGGGCGAGGTTGTCGGCCCGTTCGCGCATGAGGTCGGCGGTCTTCTTCAGCACCTTGGCGCGGTCGTAGGCGGTGAGCTTCATCCAGGCCGGGAGCGCCGCGGACGCGGCCGCGACGGCCCGCGCGGCGTCGGCGCGGTTGCCGAAGCTGACTTCGGCGATGGTCTCTTCGGTGGCCGGATTAGTGACGCCGAGCTTCTTGCCGGTGGAGGAATCGCACCATTCGCCGTTGATGTAGAGCTGGCGGTTCTTCACGAGGGGAGTGGCGGACACGGCGGGAGCCTCCGGGTGTTGTGGCGTGTGGGTATGCTAGGCGAACCGAACCGAGGAGCAACCCGGCGCGCCGTGTGCAGCCTTTCCCGACCGGAACGACGGGTCGCACTCGAACGCGGGCTCCGGTCGATGCCCCGACGCCCGCGCCCGGCCCGTCCTCCACCCGGTCCGGTCGCGCCGGGTTCCTTTCCCATCCGCACCAGGAGTCCCCTCATGACGCGGTCGCTCCCCTACCGCTCGGTCGCCCTCCTGCTCGTCGGCCTCGCTGCTGCTGTGGCGGTTACGCTCCCCGGTCGGCCGCCCGCCGTCGCGGCCGACGAGAAGAGCCCGAAGGACGCGAAGGCCCCGGACCCGGCGGCCGTCGAGCGGACGCGGGCCACGGTCCGCTTGCTCGACAACTTGCACAAGGGCTACGTGATCGAGATCACCAACACGTACGTGAAGGCGAAAGAGCAGGCGCCGGCCGCGACGGTGCTGAAGAAGGTGTTCGCGTTCATGGAGAAGAACGGGGACGGCACCGGTCGGCTGATCGACGCGACCGGCAGCCCGCTGCGCGACACGAACGTGGCGAAGACGGAGTTCGAGAAGAAGGCGGTGGAGGCGATCAAGGGCGGCAAGCCCTACATCGACGAGGTGGCGACGAAGGACGGCAAGCCGGTGCTGCGGGCCGCGACGGTGGTTCCGGCGGTGATGGACGCGTGCCTCAACTGCCACCCGAACGTCAAGAAGAACGACGTTCTGGGGGCGCTGGTCTACGAACTACCCATCCGCTGACGGACCGCACCCGCATCCTCAACCGGCCCCGCCGCGAACGCGCTTCAGCACGTTGCGTGCGGGGTCGGTGTCGGCGCGGAGGGTGTCACGGAGCGTGCCCCACGGCGCCAGCAGCTCCGCGAACGCCGCGAGCCGCTCGGGCGCGTCGGCGTGAACCCACCACGCGGACAAGGCACCGGTGAGGGTGGGCTCATCGGCGGTGACGCGGATCGTGCCGCCGGGCGGGCGGAAGGTGTAGGTGGTGACGTGGCCCGGTCGCGGGGTGCGGTCGGGCTCGCCGAACTGGTCGGTGAGGAAGTCGATCACGGGCGGCTGGAACGGGTCGTCAGGTGTGCGGAACCACAGGCCGTTCGCGTGAGGCTTGAGTGCGTTCACGACAACGTAATCAGGGCCTTCCCCACCCCGGAGCACCAAATCGGGGTTGTCCTCGGCGCACCAGCGCGCGTAATCGAACGCGAGTGACTCCAAGAACTCGCTAAGCTGCCGGCCTCCGCCGTCTGACTCAGTATCGGGTCCGTCGGTGCCCCGGGTACGCAGATGCCACCACAGCACAGGGTCCTCATACCCCGCCACATCTACGAGTGCGTAGTGGCGGTCGATGTCGTCCGGCTGCAGCACGACGGCCCGTGGCCCGTCCGGGGTTGAGATCGGATTCGCGAAGTTGGCCAGTACCTGTTCCAACCGCAGCACGCGCAAGTGTTCCGGATGGAAACACGCCCAAATGACTCGCGCGTTCGGCACCAGATACCATTCCCGCAGAGTTGCGGGTAACGGACCGTGCTTCGCTTCATGCTCCGCAATCATCCGCGCGGCTTCCGGCGACTCGTTCGGTTCGATCTGGAGCAGGTCATAAACGTTCTGGTGATACGGAACGCGGCTGGCGCGGCTCACGTGCGGTTCTCGCGGAATCGGGTCAATTTCCGTCGCGTTCGTGCGACATACTTGTACGCCATCTCACCGCGAAACCGCCGCAAAACCAAGCGGATTCGCGCCGGAGACGGTGAACTCTGCCCCCACCTGAGCCGGTTGAGATTAGCCCATGAAATCGCTCATCGCCGCGTGTGTCGTCGCCGTGTCGCTGTGGTCCGCGTCCTCCGCGAACGGCGCCGCGTGACGCACGCGGACGTGTGACGTCAAGGAAGACCCGGCGGCGGTCGCCGCCCGGCAGAAGGCGAAGGAAGAGATGGACGAGAAGATGAAGTGGCTCGTCGCGGCCGGCGGGGCGGCGTTCGTCGGGTTCGCGGTGTGGCAGTTCCTCCGCGAAGCGGCCGGTTCCGCACGCCGCTCGCTCCGCCGGCGCGAGCCGTGGGAGACCGTGTAATGCGCATCCGGCGGCTGTGTGGTCCGGTCACTCCGTGACCGGATTCCGAAGACCTCCGGTCACGGAGTGACCGGACCACAGCCGGCTACTCTTTCAGCCGCGGCACCAGCTTCAGCGCCGCGGAGTTGATGCAGTACCGCAGGTCGGTTGGCGGCGGGCCGTCCGCGAAGACGTGACCTCGGGGACCCGGCCGATCTACCGAGTAAGCACCGAGACGAACGCGAACGCGTGGAACATGGAAGCTGCGAGCGCCGATCGGAGCGGTGACAACTCGTCGTTCGGAAGTCGCGCCTCACCCCACAAGAAGCGCGCGCCGGGCGAGATCGTTGAGGGCGCGGTCGAGCCCGGACGTCGGCGCGCCCACTTCGGCGGCCAGCGCGATTGCGAGCGCGGCACGGTCGCGGGTGCCGTCCAGCAGCGGGAGCAGGCGGCACTCCAGGTCGGGAAGTTGAACGCACTTGTGGTGGCGCGTCACCACCTGCCCCCCGGCGCCCGCACAGATTCGCGCGGCCCCGCTCGCGACGGGCCGTTCGCTCGGCGCGCGACACGCGACCACCGGCGCGCCGAACAGTTCGACGAGGTCCGAGCGGACGAAAAGGTCCACCACGAACGCGGACAGTTCGCGGGCGTCGGTCCCGGTCGGTTCGGTCGACCGACACCGCTCGCGGCTCTGCGCCAGGAGGTCGCCGAACGGCAGGGTCGCGGGCCAAGCCGCCGCCAGCACCTCCAGCGCCGTCTTCAGAAGGGGCCGTGAGATGGCGAGTGGTGCCCCGGACGCACTTCGGTACTGCTGCTCCTGCCTCGCGGTTGGGTCGACTGGCCCGATCGGTACCGCACTCGACGCGACGTGAAGGCGATTCAGGCTCCCGGCGCGGACGTGTCGGTCGGGCGCGGCGGAATCGTGGACGAGGAGCGTTTCCCGGACCGAACGGAGGCGGAGAAAGTCGATGTACTGCTCCGTCCGGATCTGATCGCCGCCGACCGTCAGTTTCAGCGCCCGTTCCGCGGCCGGGTCGAGGAAGTCTGTGAGCATGGTCCCGAGACGCGATTCGGCCAGGTACCGCAGCCCGTGGGCAGAGGCTCGTTCGACGAACCGGTGGAAGTACAGGGGTTCGTTCACGTCCCCGAGATGTTCGTAGTGCAGGTACGCGTCCCCGTAGCGCTGAACGGTCGTCCGTTCAATTTCGACCGCCGTGGAACACAGTCCGGTGTCGGGTCGGGTGACGTCCGCGAGGACGTCGAGCAGGGCCCGGGCCGCGCCGGCCCGTTCGGCCGAGGTGGTCGCGAACCGCGCGGCGTGGTAGCGCATCATGTCGCGGATCGTTCCGCGCATGTGCCACCCCGGGTACGTGTTGTAACTGACGTACGCCACGCCGTTCGGCGCCAGGTGTTTCGCGCAGACGTCGAAAATCTTCTCCTGCACGTCGGGCGCGACCCAGGAGAAAACGCCGTGACAAAGGACGTAGTCGAACGCCCCGAAGGACGGGTCCACGTCCAGAATGTTGGCGTGTCGCAGGTCGACGTTGGTGAGCCCGAGTTGCTCGGTCTGGGCGTGCCCGCGGGCAACTTGGTGGGCCGAGAGGTCGATCCCGATGAAGGTGGCTCGCGGGAGCACCTCGGCCATTGGGATGAGGTTGGCGCCGGCACCGCAACCGAGTTCGAGCACGCGGGCGGTTTCGACGGGGAGCGGGGACAGCCCGAACAGGGTCGCGATCGTGAATAGCCGCGACGGGTGCGGGTGCCGGTGGGTTTCGGACGCCGGTTCGGCATCGCCGGTCGAGGAATCGACCGGCGCGTTGGCGGGGGTAAACACGAAACGACGTCCCGGAACGAGAGGGCGTAGTTCGGCACGCCCGAAGTTGATTCGCGACGCCGAGGCGTCACTTCTTCTTTTCCGGACCGATGGTGATGGTCACCGGCTCGCTCAACACCGCGCCCTCGAACGCCCCTTTGAGTCCCGTGATGCGCCCCTCGGGGATTCGCACCTTCTTCCCGGTGGCCGCCTCAACGAGTGGCTTCAATTTCCCACCCGAGAGGGCGTAACCGATCCGCAGTTTGTACTCGCCTTGGGGCAGTTCCACGAGCCGCGGCAGGTGGACCGCCAACTGGTGGGTCAATCCCGTTTTCACGCCCTTGAGCCACAACTGCGGCTTGTCCACCGGTCCCCTCCCCCACTCCTCGAATTGGAGTTCCCAGACGGGTACGTAAATGAGGTCCCATTTGCCGTCCGTCGGTTCGACGATCAAGTGGAAGTAGAACGCACCGCCGGCGGCGTCGGCGAACTGGATCTCGACCCGCGGGTCGTTATCGAACTTCGCCAGGACCAGCACCGTGTCATCCGGGTCGTACCGCTTACGATCCGTCTTCACCTGAAGAGTCAGTTCCTCTCTCTCCGGCGGGGCGGAAACCACCGGGAGCCCCGCGCCGAGCAGGACGGCCAACACCCACGCGCCAACGACCGGGGTCCGGTTGCCCATGACTTACTCCCGAAGCTGGAGGTCGGAGTCCTGCTGTTTATCGAGGAACTTGGTGGCGGGATCGACATAGGTCGCCTTGCCGGTGCCCGGGTCCACGAGGTACACCCCGTTGCCCGTATACGAGAACGGAGCGGGGGCCGGTGGCGCCGCGAACATGATGTTGAGCGCGGTGGCGTCGTGCTGCAGGTTGAGCGGGTGCCCGACCACCTCGTGGGCGAGCAACTCGTCCCGGGTGGCGGTGTAGAGGCCCCGGTTGAAGTACATCGTATAGATCGTATCACCGTCTGCGTACGGGGCCGGCGTGTTGCGCGTACCCACTCCCTGCCGAACGAAGCGAAACTCCGTCGTGTTGTCCAGTAGAGTGCCCTTATCGTTGATCGCCAGATTCTTGTCGTAGTCGAAGATCACCTTGTCCCCGGCGGTGTATTTGCCGTCCTTGTCCACGTCGATCCACAACTCGTCGCCACGGTCCCAATGTCCGTCCCCGTTGCGGTCCTGCCAGCGCACGTTGTCGGCGGCGGTGAAATAGAACAAGCTAAAGACGGCGGTGGAGGACTCCGCGCGGTGAGCCATATCCCTCCGTGCGTCCTTGGCTAGTTTTTCCAGTCCGTCGATGCCCGCGAACAGAATGTAGGGGGTGGCCACGCCGCCCATCTCGCTCTTGCTCCCGTCCTTATCGATGAAAGCCACGTCGGTTCGGACCATCCCGATATTAACCACGGCCGCTTTCTTGCCCACGTACGGGGCCTGCCCCAACCCGAGGAGCCGATTGGGGCCGTGAGTCACTCCACCGACCGGCACCCTCGTGTACCCGTACGGGAACCAGCGGTTATCCGTGTCGGTCACCACCCAGATGTACTTCTGCTTGATGCCCCCATACGGGGCTGGCGAGTTGTAGTTCACGTCCCCCAACCGGGCGGCGTTGGCATCGAATTCGCCGGTCGTAATGAGCATGATCTCAGCGTCTACATCGTCGGCGACCGCCCCGACCTTCATATCCGGCCCGAGTGCCTTGTTTCGGTTCAGTCCGTCGGCGTTCACCCCCGCGGGAGCCAGGAACGGATCCTTGTCGGCCGAGTAGACGAACACCTGTTTGATGACCGGGCTGGTCCGCGTGTGCGTTCCGGACACGAAGAACCCGCGGTACTCGTCGAACGCCGGCAGCCGGTCGCCGACGTTCGCGCCCTCTTTCCCCCCCTCGTTCAGGTCGTCGTCGCGGGCGGCGTCGTTGGTTTTCCCGTCGGACTTGGCCTTGGTGCTGTCGAACCCGGCGAACTTGGCGTACGGGGCCGGCGGCTTCGCGTACCGGTCCTCCCACAGGTCGGGCAGCGTGTCCCCGTCCTTGTCCAGCGGGATCTTGAGGGTCGCGACCAGCTTGTCGGCCGCGTCCCGGACCTCGACCGTGGTCCGGCCGCCGAAGTCCCGGGCCCGGATCGGGACCGTGGCCTCCCCGTCGGCGCTGGCTTTCACCGTGACGTCGGTGTTGTCCCCGACAACCGTCGCGCCGTCCATCAGCACGAAGTCGTTGTCCGTGCCGGAGCTCGGGTAATTGGCCGCGACCGAGTTCATGTTCGAGGCGATGCCGGGGAGCTTGCTCGTCCCGGTGATCCGCACCTTGTAGTTCGCGTTCGCGTCCAGCGACGTCAAGAGCAGTTGCATCTTCTGCTCGGCGGTCGGCGTGAGCACCGCGTTGTTGCCGAAGTAACCGGGCAGGTAGTTGGCGACCCCGTCGTTCTGCTCGAAAACGGTCCCGTTACTGTTGATGTCCAGGTCGATCTGCACCGGGCCGCGCAGGCCCGCGTCCATGTCCGCGTCGGCCCCGCCGGTCGTGGGGGCGGTGAACTTGGCCGTGAGCCCGGTCGCCGGGTCGACGTCGCTGTCGAGGGTCGTGTCGCCCCCCTGGTTCTGCTTGGTGAACGTGAAGTCGGCCGAGGGCTTGTCGAACTTCAGGCGGTATTCCTTGCCGGCCGGGACCGTGAACCAGTACTGCGAGACCTCGGCGGTGCCCGAGGTGGTCGCGGGCACCACGTCCTCGTCGTTCTCGTCCAGAATGTGGACCTTGACGCCCCCGAGCTGGCCGGTGATCCCTTCGTTCTGGACCCCGTCTCCGTTCCGGTCGTTCCAGACGTAGTCGCCGACCACGGACGTGTTCGGGTACAGTTGACTGGTCGGGACGATCTCCTTCGCCTGCTTGTCGCTCTTCCAGTAGAGCTGGGCCGAGGCGTCTACGGTGTTCTCGTAGTACTCCATCTTGATCTCGTACTTCTGCCCGGCCTGGAGCGTGACCTTGCCCGAGGGCATCTTGTCGTCGGCCGGCGCCGAGTGGTCCTTCCAGTCGTTGATGAGCACGTTGTTCAGGTCGCTCACCCACAACCGCGCGCCGTCGTCCGTCTTCAGGTAGAACGTGTACTCGCCCGTGTACCGCGGCTGGATCAGCCCGGTCCAGCGGACCGAAAACTTGTCCGCGCCGACGAGGGGGTCCGGGGCCTCCTGTTTCCAGTCGAAGTTGACCTGCGGGTCCACCCGGGCCACCTTGACCTCGGTCAGATCGATCTTGTTGTAATACCGGCCGAACAGCCCCGTCCCCGTCCCGTCGTCCGGCTTCTTGTCCGCGATGTTGATCTCGGCCTTGTCCTGAGGCAGCCCCGCGCCCACCGCGTTGGCGAGCGTGATGTCGAACAGCTCGAACCCCTCCGGCACCCCGTCCTGGTTGATCGGGACCTCGATGGTTTGGACCGTCTCACCGGGCAGGAACGTCAGGGTTCCCGAGGTCGCCTCGTAGTCCGAACCCGCCGTGGCCGTGTCGTCCTCGGTCTGGTACGACACGCTGACCGTCTCGGAGCTCGCGTGGCTCAGGTGGACGAGTACGATCGCCTTCCCGTCGTCCTCCGCGACGACCGGCGTCTTCACCTCGATCTCGATGTCGGGATCGCCGGAGGACAGCCCCGCGTCGATCCCCGTCTCGGATTCGCCCTCGTCCAGCGAGACCTGTGTCTCGCCGTCCGGGTCGCCGGTGGGGGTGGTGAACCCGTAATCCTCCGGGGCCGTGACCCGGACCGTGTACGCCCCCATGCCCAGGCCCGCGAACAAGTACTTGCCGTCCCCGTCCGTCTGGGTGCTCTCGATCACGGCGCCGTCGCGGATCAGTTCCACCGTCACGTCGGCCACACCGTCCTCGCCCGGGTCCCGCTCGGCGTCCTTGTCGTCGTCGAGCCAGACCGTTCCGGCGATCGACCCGCTGTCGAGTTCGACCAGGCCCGCGTCGGTACCCGTGTGCTCTTCGTCGACCGCCAGCGTGACCGCGGTGAACCCGTCCGTCGGAGTGCTGAGCGCGAACCCCTCGTCCGGCACGAAGAACACCGAGTAATCGCCCGCAACCAGACCGCCGAACGTGTACGCGCCCCCGGAATCGGTCTCGGTCGTGCCGATGAGCCCGGCGTCGCCGTACAGTTCGACCGTCACGCCCGGCGCGCCGGCCTCGCCGGTGTCGTGCTCGGCGTTGCCGTTGTCGTCGGACCAGACGGTCCCGCTGATGCTCCCGGTCGCGTCGTCGTCGGCAATGACCGCACTCGCATTCCCCGGCGAACCGGCGGAGTAGTCGGTACCGTCGGCCAGGGTGACCGTGACGGTCTCGGGTCCCTCCTCGTCCTCGTCGTCCTCGACCGCGACCACCAGGTCGACGGTCGTCTCCCCGGCGTCGAACGTGACCGACGTCGACGAGGGGACGGTGAAGTCCGTGCCGTCGGTCGCCGTGCCGCCGAGCGCGAACGTGACGGTGAGCGCGGTGTTCGTCAGCGTCGGCGCGGCCCCGGTACGGGTGAATCGGAACACCGCGTCGGTGCCCGGTTCCGCCCCGTCGTCGACCTTCGCCACGGTGACGGTTTGCGCGACGACCCCGGCGTCGGCGCTCAGGTACTGCTCGTGGGCGCCCAGCGCGACCGAAACGCTCCCGCCGGCCGGGGTGGTGAACCCGGTTCCCTGCGGGGCCGTGAAGACCACCGTGTAGTCGCCCGCGCCGAGCCCCTCGAACAGGTACGCCCCGTTCTCGTCCGTCTCGGTCGAGTCCACGAGCGTGCTGTCCTGGAACAGTTCCACGGTGACGCCGGACAGGCCCGATTCCTCCTCCTGCTGCCACACGCCGTCGGCGTTGTCGTCGTACCAGACGAAGTCGCCGATCGAGCCCGGGGCCTCGTCGTCGTTCAGTATGCCCCCGTCGGCGCCACCGACCAACACCGTGGCGTTGGACGGATTGGACAGTTCGACGCCGAAGTACTCGTCGTCCTCGTACGTCGTGTCGCCGGTGACCTGCACGGTGATCGTCTGGAGCGTCTGTCCGGGGGCGAACGTCACCGTCCCGCTCGCGGCCGTGTAGTCGCCGTCGGCCGTGGTCGCCGTATCATCAGAGGTCGCCCAGTCGACCGTCACCGTCTGGCTGCTGGCGTGAGACAGGGTCACGCCGAAGGCGAGGCCGGTGCTCCCGCTGTCGCCCTCGTCGGCGCTCGCGGAGGCGATCGAGATCCGCGGGTCGCCGTCGTCGTCGAGGATGTTGCTGCTCTGGTAGGCGACGCTGACGCTCGGGCCGGACGCCTGGGTCAGTTCGACGTGGAACGTCTCGTCGTCCTCCGCCGTCGTGTCGCCGGTGACCTGTACGGTGATCGTCTGGAGCGTCTGTCCGGGGGCGAACGTCACCGTCCCGCTCGCGGCCGTGTAGTCGCCGCTGGCCGCGGTCGCGGAGCCGTCCACCGTCTGGTAGTTGAGGGTAATGGTCTGGGTGCTCGGGTTCGAGAGCGTAACCGCCAGGTCGAAGTTGGTCGTTCCGCTGTTCCCCTCGGCGAGGAACGCCCCCCACACGGTCGCTTCGGGGCGGTCGTCGTCGAGGACGGTGCCGGTGCCCTGCCCGTCGGTGACGGAGGCGTTGGACGGGTTCGACAGGTTCACCGCGAACGTCTCGTCACCCTCGGACGTGGTGTCGCCCGCCACCTGCACCGTCACCGTCTTGGCGGTCTCGCCCGGCGCAAAGGTGAGCGTCCCGCTCGCCGCCGTGTAGTCGCCGTCCGCGGTCGTCGCGGTGCCGTCGGCCGTCGCCCAGCCGACCGTCACTGTCTGACTGCTCGCCTGGGACAGCGTGACCGCGAAGTCGAACGCGGTCGTCCCGCTGTTCCCTTCGGAGAGGCCGACGTCGGCGATCTTGAGGGTCACCTGGCTGTCGTCGTTCTGGATCGTCCCCGTGGCCTGATTGACGCCGAAGGACGCGCCGGCCGGATTCAGCAGCGCCACGGTGAACGTCTCGGCGCTCTCCGCCCCGACGTCGCCCGTGACCTGCACCGTGACCGTCTTGGCGGTCTCGCCCGGCGCGAAGGTCAGCGTCCCGCTCGCCGCCGTATAGTCGTTGTCCGCCGTCGTCGCGGTTCCGTCCGCCGTCTGGTAGCCCACCGTCACGGTCTGATCGCTCGGACCCGAGAGGGTCACGGGGAAGTTGAAGTTCGTGGTGCCGCTGTTCCCCTCCGCTCGACTCACTCCGCCGATCGCTACGGTCGGCTGGCTGTCGTCGTTGAGGATCGTCCCGGTGGCCTGGGAATCGGTGAGCGTGATGTTGGACGGGTTCGACAGGACCACCGTGAACGTCTCGTCGCCCTCGTGTTTGGTGTCCCCGAGCACGTAGGCCGTGACCGTCTTGGCGGTCTCGCCCGGCGCGAACGTCAGCGTCCCGCTCGCCGCGGTATAGTCGCCGTCGGCGGTCGTCGCCGTGCCGTTCGAGGTCGCCCAGTCGACCGTCACGGTCTGACTACTGGTCCCGGACAGCGTGACCGCGAAGTCGAATGCGGTCGCGCCGATCGTCCCCTCGGCCCGGGACACGTCCGCAATGCTCAAGCCCAGTGTGTCGTCGTTGTGGATGGTGCCGGTGGCCTGTGCGGTCGAGAGCATCGCGCCGGTCGCGCCGCTCAGCTCGACCGTGAACGTCTCGTCGTCCTCGGCCGTCGTGTCCCCGGTGACCTGCACCGTTACCGTCTTGGCCGTCTCCCCCGGCGCGAACGTCAGGGTCCCGCTCGCCGCGGTGTAGTCGCTACCGGCGGTGGCCGTCCCGTCCGCCGTCGACCACCCCACCGTCACCGTCTGGCCGCTGGCCGCCGACAGCGACACCGCGAAGTCGAAGTTGGTGGTCCCGCCGTTCCCCTCCGCGTGGCTCACGCCCCCGCCGATCGACACCGACGGCATGCTGTCGTCGTTGACGATCGTCCCCGTCGCCTGCCCCATCGACACCGTCGCCCCCGACCCGCCCGACAGGTT